>NZ_JBEVCB010000009.1:0-74000 GCF_040513385.1 Sporolactobacillus caesalpiniae | reverse complement strand
TTAATCGATAGTTCAAATCGACTGAGCGTTTGTCGATTATAAACAGTGTTTTTGATCATTGATCAAGAACACTGTTTTTTTGTGGTACAGAAAACATCTTGAAATCCCCTTTTTGGTGAGCGTCAATTAAGCCGGTTGATTATTTAATTAAAATCGTTCATAATGAGTTTATAGTCAAAGTTAGTCAAAGTCAGGGAGAGAGGTGCCCCGATGAGAAATATTTCAGATATTATTGAGAAATATATAAAAGAGATTCTTGATTCCAGCGATATTATTAAACTTAAGCGAAGTGAATTAGCCGAGAAATTTCAATGCGTTCCTTCACAGATTAATTATGTTTTGAAGACACGATTCTCAATTGAGCGAGGATATGTGGTAGAGAGCAAGCGCGGCGGAGGCGGCTACATTCAAGTGATCAAAGTTCGTCCGGTCACCGATGCCGAACTCATTGATGAAATGATCGGGTTAATTGGTTATAAGGTCACGCAGAACATGGCGGAGTCCATTATTATTCATTTGCTTGAAGAGGATGTGATCAGTGACAGGGAAGCACGATTGATGCTAACGGTTATTGACCATACTGTTCTTGACATAGATATCCCTTTAAGAGATGAACTGCGCGCGAATCTTATGAGAGCGATGCTGCAATCACTCACATACAGCAGATAGAGTGGACGATGCCGATTGCGCATTTCGATACGATCTTGAAGTCCTCATCTTGGTAAATGCCTGCTTGATCGGATATAATAAGATATTAAATCTAGCTTGGATCTTTGAGATGAGGCATCGGCTTTAAATATCTTAATACCTGTTCAAAGAGGATTTGAAAAACTTATGCCGAATATAATTAATATTGATGGCATCTGATAGTTAGCAAGCAGGTATTGAGGTTTTGGAAAACAGGTGGAGGATGATCAAAAAAACCGCTAGTTGAATAGTGTACAGGTAAAAGGTTTTTTTGAAGTACTATAAATTGATTAAGGCCAGTGAATAGAGACAGCAACTAAAGGAGGCCACTATTATGATGTTTGGACGATTTACAGAACGTGCTCAGAAGGTACTCGCACTTTCTCAAGAAGAAGCGATGCGTCTCGGGCATAATAATATCGGAACAGAACATATTCTGCTCGGCCTCGTGCGTGAAGGTGACGGTATTGCTGCCAAGGCGCTGCTTGCTTTAAATCTGGATCCTGAAAAAATCCAAAAAGAAGTAGAAGCTCTGATTGGTCGTGGCAGTGAAGATGTACAAACGCCTCACTATACACCGCGTGCGAAACGCGTGATTGAACTCTCGATGGATGAAGCGAGAAAAATTGGGCACTCTTACGTGGGTACTGAGCATATTTTACTTGGACTTATCCGCGAAGGAGAGGGCGTTGCAGCTCGTGTTCTTAATAATCTTGGCGTCAGCCTGAATAAGGCGCGTCAACAAGTACTGCAGCTTCTTGGAAGCCATGAGGCAACATCTGGGAATGCTCAAGGCCGAAATTCCGCACATGCGAGCACACCGACACTGGACAGCTTGGCACGCGACTTGACAGCGATGGCAAGTGAGGGTTCGCTTGATCCGGTCATCGGACGAAGCAAAGAAATCGAACGTGTTATAGAAGTGCTCAGCCGTCGAACAAAGAATAATCCTGTTCTGATAGGCGAACCAGGTGTTGGTAAAACGGCGGTTGCCGAGGGCCTCGCACAAGAAATCGTGAATAACGAAGTACCTGAAATTCTTAGGGAAAAGCGTGTTATGACTTTGGATATGGGTACGGTTGTTGCAGGAACAAAGTATCGAGGCGAATTTGAGGATCGACTGAAGAAGGTTATGGACGAAATCCGCCAGGCAGGCAATGTCATTCTGTTCATTGACGAACTGCACACATTGATTGGAGCAGGGGGCGCTGAAGGTGCTATTGATGCTTCTAACATCTTAAAGCCGTCGCTGTCACGCGGTGAACTGCAATGTATCGGCGCAACAACTCTGGATGAATATCGTAAATATATTGAAAAAGATGCTGCTTTAGAAAGACGGTTCCAGCCTATTAAAGTTAAAGAACCAACGACAGAACAGTCAGTACAGATTTTAAAAGGGTTGCGTGACCGCTATGAAGCTCACCACAGGGTTAAAATTACCGATGAGGCGATTAGCGAAGCGGTACGTCTGTCAGATCGCTACATTTCCGACCGTTTTCTTCCGGATAAGGCGATTGATTTAATCGACGAGGCGGCTTCCAAAGTCCGGCTGCGCTCTTATACGGCTCCGCCAAATCTTAAGGAGCTTGAGCAGAGACTGGAAACAGTCAAAAAAGAAAAAGATGCGGCGGTACAAAGCCAAGAATTCGAGAAGGCCGCGTCGCTTCGTGATCATGAACAAAAATTAAAAGAACAAGTCGATATATGCAAGAAAGAATGGAAAGAAAAACAAGGCAAAGAAAATACACAGGTACTTCCGGATGATGTAGCGCTCGTCGTTGCGAACTGGACGGGTGTACCGGTTATTAAGCTTGAACAGAAAGAAAGCGCACGGCTGCTGAACATGGAATCCATCCTTCATGAGCGTGTTATTGGTCAAAATGAAGCGATTAATGCCATATCGCATGCCATACGAAGAGCACGTGCCGGGTTGAAAGATCCTAAACGACCGATCGGCTCCTTTATTTTCCTAGGGCCAACCGGTGTCGGAAAAACCGAACTTGCACGAGCAGTCGCAGAGACATTGTTTGGTGATGAAGAATCAATCATTCGAATTGATATGTCGGAGTATATGGAGAAGCACACCACTTCTCGTTTGGTAGGGTCGCCTCCAGGCTATGTCGGTCACGAAGAAGGCGGGCAATTGACTGAAAAAGTCCGTCAAAAGCCTTATTCAGTGATTCTGTTTGATGAAATTGAAAAAGCACACCCTGATGTCTTTAACATTTTACTTCAGGTGCTTGATGACGGGAGATTAACCGACTCAAAGGGAAGAACTGTAGATTTTCGCAATACGGCGATCATCATGACGTCGAACGTTGGCGCAAGTCAGTTAAAGAAGAATAAGTATGTGGGCTTCTCAGTAGGTGAAGAGGGACATGAATATAAGGCAATGAAGGAAAAGGTAATGGGCGAATTAAAACGAGCGTTTCGTCCGGAGTTTCTTAACCGAATTGACGAGATCATTGTCTTCCACGAACTGAAGAAAGAGCAGCTGATGGAGATTGTGACTCTGCTGGCGAACCAATTGAAAAATCGTTTATCAAACCAGGGCATTGTCATTGAACTGACGGATGCGGCAAAAGCGCAGATCGTTGAGGAAGGCTACGATCCTGAGTATGGTGCCAGACCGCTTCGCCGCGCTCTGCAAAGACGGGTGGAAGATAAGTTATCTGAGGAGCTGCTTAAAGGGAACATCAAGAAGGGTACAAATGTCGTCATTGATTACAGCGACGGTGAGTACACGGTGAATCAGACGGAAGCAGAAGCCGTCTTGAAATCTTGATTTTTAAGCATTAAAACGATTTGTGATGATTTTAAAGAAGCCAAAGTTTTTTTTAAGCCTTGGCTTCTTTACTTATTTAGAAGCAGCACCATCTATAAATCTACAATTGGGTAGGTGATCGAATGGCAAAACTGAAAACAGTATTTCTCTGTCAAGAATGTGGTTATGAAAGTCCGAAATGGATGGGACGCTGTCCGGGTTGCCAAAACTGGAACACATTAGTTGAAGAGACGGTTCGTCCGCCTTCATCTGTTCTAGGTCAATCCAAAGGTCTTGTGAGCAAGCCGTCGCGGCTGACAGATGTTGTTCTGGAAGAAGAACCGCGGATTAAGACGGGAATGGTTGAACTCAATCGCGTGCTTGGCGGTGGTGTGGTTCCCGCCTCACTGACACTCGTTGGCGGTGACCCGGGGATCGGCAAATCAACGCTGCTGCTCCAGACCTCCGATCAGCTCGCGCGTGCAGGGCATAATGTGCTCTATATATCCGGCGAAGAATCAGTACGGCAAACGAAGATGAGAGCGACACGTCTAGGTGTTACGTCGGAAGCCCTTTATGTGCTTGCCGAAACCGATATTCGTCAAATTGAAAATCATATAGAAAGTGTTCATCCGGAAATTATGGTGATCGATTCAATCCAGACGATCTACAATTCGGATCTTTCTTCCGCCCCCGGAAGTATCTCTCAGGTTAAGGAATGTACCGCATATCTCTTGCGCCTCGCCAAGCAGCAAGGAATCGCCATTTTTATTGTCGGGCATGTCACAAAAAACGGCGCCCTAGCAGGACCAAGGACACTTGAGCATATGGTAGATACTGTATTATATTTTGAAGGAGAACGTCATCATACATTTCGTATTCTTAGGGCGGTTAAAAACCGCTTTGGTTCTACGAATGAAATGGGTGTGTTTGAAATGAAGGAGGGGGGACTTGTCGAGGTCGCAAATCCTTCGGAAATTTTTCTTCAGGAACGTGCTAAAGGAGCGGCGGGTTCAGCGGTAACAGCATCTATTGAAGGCACACGCCCGCTTTTGGTTGAGGTTCAGGCGTTGGTGACACCTACTAGTTTTGGGAATGCGCGACGAATGGCGGCAGGCGTAGATAATCACCGTGTGTCGTTGCTCATGGCTGTCTTGGAAAAACGGGTAGGACTTTTACTGCAAAATCAGGATGCTTATGTAAATGTCGCCGGAGGAGTGAAACTGGATGAACCAGCAGTCGATCTTGCCGTTGCAATGAGCATCGCATCCAGTTTTAATGACTGTCCGACTCAAGTGGCTGATGCGTTTATCGGTGAAGTGGGTTTGACGGGGGAAGTTAGACGTGTCTCCCGAATCGAGCAGCGCGTGAATGAAGCATCCAAGCTTGGCTTTACACGGATTTTTGTACCCTCGAAAAATTTAGGCGGTTGGTCGCCTCCCGATGGCGTATCATTAATTGGTGTCGAATCGCTTTCTCAGGCGATTCGACTGGCACTCGGATCTAAAAAGGAAACGATGCCTTCAACTGACTTTTTTCCTTCCGAAATCTAAAAAAGCCGAATTTAGAAGGAATTAATGAATGAAATAATGGAAAAGGAACAAAATGGCAAAAAGGAAGTTTTGATTTTGGCATTTTGTCTATAATGTTTGAAGGAGGTGATTGGAAATGATAAAACGGGTTATCCAGCTATTCTTTGTTTTAATCGGTGGAACGCTAGGTTTTGTCTATATACCAAAAATAATAGTTCTATTGAATCTAGGAAGTGGAGTTCCGGGATGGATCAGTTCGCCGTTTGTCGGCATGGCGATTGGCGCTGTAATCATGGCATTTTTATCCTTTTGGTTTGTGGACTCATTAGTGAACTTAATTAAAACCTTTGAGGATCGAATAATTAAGGCGCCTGTGACAGATGTTTTGTTTGGTACGGTAGGGCTTGGGCTTGGACTGATGATCGCATTCTTGATCCAGTTGCCATTCACACGCTTGCCGTATACTGGTATCAGCACAATTCTTTCGATTTTTCTCTATATCTTCTTAGGTTATTTCTTTTTTCAAGTCGGTTTTAAAAAACGAGATGAACTGATCAGCTTATTTCGGCTGCCGTCCAAATCAAAGGATAGGAAAAAGGAAGCAGCATCCGATATTTCCCAGGCAACGGACTACATTCCGCACAAAATTTTTGACACCAGCGTGATCATTGACGGGCGAATCGCCGATATTTGTCAAACCCGGTTTCTTGAAGGGACGATGGTTATTCCGCATTTTGTTCTTGAAGAACTGCAGCACATTGCTGATTCATCTGACGTTCTGAAACGAAATCGAGGGCGCCGAGGTTTGGATATCTTGAATAAGATTCAGAAAGACCACTCGATTCATGTGGATCTTTATGAAGGGGATTATGACGACATTACCGAAGTGGACAGCAAACTGGTTCGGCTTGCAAAGGAAATCGGCGGTATTGTTGTGACCAATGATTTTAATTTGAATAAAGTTTGTGAATTTCAAAAAGTACCTGTTTTAAACATTAATGATTTGGCAAACGCTGTGAAACCGGTGGTTCTTCCGGGTGAAGAATTGCGTGTTCAGGTGATAAAAGACGGTAAAGAGCAAAATCAAGGTGTCGGCTATCTTGACGATGGGACGATGATTGTGGTAGAAGAAGGACATAGGTATATAGGCAAGACGATTGACGTCATCATTACTAGTGTTTTGCAGACATCTGCAGGCCGAATGATCTTTGCTAAGCCTAAATTGCTTGAGAAGGCGCTGTGATTAAATAAGCAGGCAGTCTTCTGAATGCGGGGGCAATATCAGATGGACTATCAAGTAGTTGTTCTTGCCGCGGGTCAAGGCAGGCGGATGGGGGCCGGGGAAAATAAAGTACTGCTCGATTTAGCAGGCGCCCCGGTCATTGTCCATACACTGAGTGTTTTTGAAACAGATCCGTCGTGCAAGGGGATTGTTCTTGTCACTCGGGGGGATGAGCAAGATCAATTCCACGAGTTGATTGACAAGTACCGAATAACAAAAGTGCGGACATTTGCTAAGGGCGGCAACGAACGCCAGGAGAGTGTTCGCTTGGGACTGGAAGCGGTAAAAATGGCTCCTGATGCTATCGTGCTGATTCATGACGGAGCGCGTCCGTTCATCACTCATGAGGGCATTACCAGAGTAGCAAAAGCCGCTGCAAAATATGGGGCCTCACTATTAGCCGTTCCAGTTAAGGACACGATCAAACGAGCGACAGGTTTAAAAGTAGAGAGAACATTAGAGCGAAAAAGCTTGTGGGCGGCCCAAACCCCACAGGCTTTTCGATTGTCCGTAATCCAAGAGGCACATCAGAAAAGCGTGGAAACACAGTTCATGGGTACAGATGATGTGTCATTGGTTGAGCGGCTTGAGATGCCGGTTCAGATTGTTGAAGGAAGCTATCGTAATATCAAACTGACAACCCCTGAAGATCTGGTCATCGCTCAACTTTTTATCGAGAGAGAGGAGGGGTAGCTAATGAGAATTGGTCATGGCTTTGACGTTCACGAGTTTGCCGAGAATCGTGACTTGATCATTGGTGGTGTAACGATTCCCTATGAATTAGGATTGGTCGGACATTCGGACGCAGACGTGCTGCTTCACGCGATTAGTGACGCGTTGCTGGGCGCTGTCGCGGAAGGGGACATCGGCAAGCACTTTCCGGATACGGATGAAACCTATAAAGATGCGGATTCCAAGAAGCTGCTTGAAGAGGTTGTTGCCATCATCCGTACCAAGGGTTTTGAGATCAGCAATGTCGACAGTGTTGTCATTGCCCAAAAGCCGAAGCTTGCGCCATATATTTCGGAAATGTGCCGTGTGATTGCGGAAATCCTGAATATAGAGGTAGGACAAGTTAATGTGAAGGCGACGACAACTGAGAAACTCGGTTTTACAGGGCGTGGCGAGGGAATTGCCGCAGAAGCCATTTGCCTGTTGGAGAAGACAGAGAGAAAATGAACTGCGAGCAAAGCAGCTTTGGCAATAGATTCAAGTTCTGCAAATTTTAACGTATTTAGTGAACAACCTTTTCGTAGAACGTGTTAAAATAAAAAAGAATAACAGAAAGTGGTGAATGCGTTGACAGAAGAAGTCAGGGTACGCTATGCGCCGAGTCCGACAGGTTTCCTGCACATCGGGAACGCGCGTACCGCAATTTTTAACTATCTATTTGCTCGTCACGCCGGCGGCAAATTCATTATCCGTATTGAGGACACCGATCAGAAACGTAATGTTGAAGGCGGAGAAGAAAGCCAGCTGACATTTTTGAAATGGCTCGGTCTTGAATGGGACGAGAGTGTTGATGTCGGCGGTGAATATGGTCCATATCGTCAAATGGAACGTCTGGATATTTATAAGAAGTATTGGAAAGAACTTTTGGACAAGGGTCTCGCTTATAAATGCTACTGCACGCCTGAGGAACTTAAAGCAGAACGTGAAGAACAGATGGCAAGTGGCCATACACCTGGATATTCAGGAAAATGTCGGCATTTGTCCGAAGAACAAATCGCTCACTACGAAGCCGAGGGGCGCAAACCGACAATACGTTTCCGCATTCCTGGCGATCAGAAAATTGAATTTGACGATATTGTTAAAGGTCATGTGACTTTTGACTCGAATGCCGTCAGTGATTTTGTGATCGTCAAGCAGAATGGCGTTCCGACGTATAATTTTGCTGTTGTGATCGATGATCATTTGATGAAGATGACTCATGTTCTTCGCGGGGAGGAACATATTTCAAATACACCAAAACAAATCCTCATGTTCCGTGCTTTTGGATGGGAGCCGCCGACGTTTGGTCATATGACTTTGATCGTCAACGAAAACCATAAAAAGCTGAGCAAGCGGGATAACAGTATTGTTCAGTTCATTGAGCAGTACAAGAATATGGGCTTTCTTCCTGAAGCACTGTTTAACTTCATTACGCTGCTTGGATGGTCGCCAAAAGGAGAAGAAGAAATCTTCTCCCGCGACGAATTTATCAAACTCTTTGACGCTGATCGGTTGAGCAAATCGCCTGCGATGTTTGATAAATCGAAGCTTGAATGGATGAACGGACAATATATTAAGAAAATGTCTAAAGAAGACTACGTTCAGATGACGCTTCCTTTTATGGTTAACGCTGGACTTATCCCGGCTGAAATGACCGATGAGCAGCGTGATTGGGCGACGCGTGTTGTGCTCTTGTATCAAGAACAACTACACTTTGGCGCGGATATTGTCAATTTATGCGATATGTTCTTTAATAAGGACGTTGTGAAGACCGATCTGACGAAGGATGAGCAGAAAATTCTTGAAGGCGAACAAGTGAAGGACGTTCTTTCTGTGTTCGATCGTGAATTAAGGGCTCTGACAGAATGGACAGCAGAAGCGATTGCCCCTAAAATAAAGGTTACCCAAAAGGAAACAAAACAGCGCGGTTGGAAGCTGTATATGCCGATACGCGTGATCGCGACGGGCTCAGCCCATGGACCGGAGCTCCCTGAGGCGCTGGAGTTGCTCGGAAGAGATCTTGTTTTGAAAAGATTGGAAAATTACCTTTCAACGGAACAGACCGTCTAATTTGTACAGGTGGCTATGCGGTACTGACTGAGTAGATTTTTTTGAGAACGCGCATAATGTGTAGTAGAAAACGATGAAGAGGTTGAGTAAGTATTTGTGTCTCCCATAGCAGAGAGAACGGTCGTTAGGCTGAAAACCGTTTGGGAAGCAAATGACCGAATTGCCCCTCTGAGTTGATCGCTGAACGGAGATCAGTAGGCGAAAACGGTAGCCGCCGTTATCGGCGTATGAGTGGAGAATTTTCTCAAGCAAAGTGGAACCGCGTCAAAAGGCGTCTTTGTGTCAGTCGACACAAAGACGCCTTTTTGAACAACAATGACATAGGCTTGTCGTTTACTTAAAGCAGAATGTCGAAAATGAAGGAGGCGGAGTTCTGTGAACGGCATTATTGCAGAGGATCTGAACAACGTGTTTGATCAAGATCCTGCAGCAAGAAGCAAGTGGGAAGTAATTATGACGTATTCTGGATTGCATGCGATCTGGTCGCATCGAGTCGCCCACTGGTTATGGAAGAAAAAGCGCTATTTTCTCGCTCGAGCTTTGTCACAATGTTCCCGTTTTTTCACAGGGATTGAAATACATCCGGGTGCTACGATTGGCAGACGCTTCTTTATGGATCACGGAATGGGTATTGTCATTGGTGAAACCTGTGAAATTGGTAATGATGTGACGCTCTTTCAGGGAGTGACTCTTGGTGGTACCGGCAAAGAAAAAGGGAAAAGACATCCGACCGTGGGCAACGATGTGTTGATCTCGGCGGGAGCGAAGGTGCTTGGCTCAATCACTATTGGAGATCATTCCAAAATTGGTGCCGGCTCAGTAGTTCTGCATGATGTCCCGCCGGATTCGACAGTTGTCGGTGTCCCTGGTCGCGTCGTGAGACAGAATGGAATAAGAGTGCACCATCATGATCTGAATCATGCAGACCTTCCGGATCCGGTCGCTGAAAAAATGCAGCAATTGGAGCGGGAAATTAACGCTTTGCACGTGAAAATACAGGAATTAAATACGTTACAAAAAGAAAAGGAGTGAACGAAATGACGTTAAAAGTGTATAACACGCTTACGAGAAAAAAGGAACCGTTTCATCCCATTGAAGAGAAAAAGGTTCGAATGTATGTGTGCGGACCTACAGTTTATAATTATATCCATATTGGAAACGCGCGGCCTGCGGTCGTTTTCGACACGGTTCGCAGGTATTTTGAATATCGCGGGTATATAGTGAAGTATGTGTCAAACTTTACTGATGTCGATGACCGCTTAATCAATGCTTCGAAAGAACGCCACATCTCGGTACCTGAAATCGCTGATCAGTTTATTAAAGCGTACAAAGAAGATACTGGGGCGCTTAATGTTAAGACGGCAACAGTGCACCCGAGAGCGACGGAAACAATGCCGGAAATCATTACATTTATCAGCAAATTGGTGGACAGCGGGTACGCCTATGCGTCCCATGGTGATGTGTATTTCAGAACGCGAAAATTTAAAGAATACGGGAAACTGTCCCATCAGTCCATTGATGATCTAAAGTCGGGAGCTCGTATCGATATCGGTGAAAGCAAAGAGGATCCATTGGATTTTGCCTTGTGGAAAGCAGCAAAACCAGGTGAAATTAAATGGGCGAGTCCATGGGGCGATGGACGACCAGGCTGGCATATTGAGTGCTCGGCGATGGTCGAAAAGTATTTAGGCGACACTATCGACATTCACGCCGGTGGGACAGATTTGGCATTTCCGCATCATGAGAATGAGATTGCGCAGTCCGAAGCGCTGCACCATAAGACAATGGCCCATTACTGGCTCCATAATGGGCACATTCAGATAAATCATGAGAAGATGTCTAAATCAATCGGCAATGTGATTCTTGTTCACGATCTGATTAAAAAGTTTGATCCGCAAGTGGTCCGCTTTTTCATTTTGTCGGTTCAGTATCGGCACCCGATTAATTTCAGTGATGCACTATTGAACGATGCAGTGCAAGCTTTTGGCCGATTAGCGACAACGCATTATAACTTGAATCATCGATTGAGCCAAATGGCGCATTCTGCTGAATTTAACGAAGCTCTTGTCGAAAATTATCGGAAACCATTTGTCGAAGCGATGGACGATGATTTTAATACGGCCAATGCGATCGCAGTACTTTTTGACATCGCGCGTGACGCCAATATTGCACTTCAAAATGAAAATGCCTTAGAAAAAGACCTTGGTGCCTATGTGAAGGCTTTGACCGAACTGTCAGGCGTGCTCGGTTTGAAACTTGCAGACGATACGGACAGTATATTGGATACCGAGGTAGATGCTCTGATCAAGAAACGCGAAACGGCGAGACAGAACAAAGACTTTGCTGTTGCCGACAGCATTCGCGATGAATTGAAAAATGCCGGCATTATTTTGGAAGACACGCCGCAGGGTGTACGCTGGAAAAGAGGACAGGAATGAGAATAAGTGGAACCAAAACCGATCCTAACCTGCTGAACAGCCTTGCGCTCGCCTATATGGGAGATGCGGTGATTGAGGTCTATGTGCGCCAAGCGATTATCTCTATGTCCGGTGTAACGAAACCTCATGCGCTCCATGTTCAGGCGGTAGACTATGTATCCGCAAAATCGCAATCCAGATTTCTTCATGAATTGATGGATGAAGAGTTTCTGACTGAAGATGAGCTGACTATTGTCAGACGCGGACGCAACGCGAAATCTCATTCAGTACCAAGGAACACCGATGTTCAAACGTATAATTTTAGTACCGGATTTGAAGCGTTAATTGGCGCGTTATTTTTTAATGACGAGCAAGAACGGATTGACGAGATTATGGAAAAAATGTTTGTTAACCATCCGGTCGAAGGGAGCGGTCATTAATGAGTGATGAATGGATCGTCGGACGGCATCCCGTTTCAGAAGCCATCAGATCGGGAAGAGAAATAAATAAAGTTTGGCTGAATAAAGAAGGCAGAGGCCTAGGCGATTTGTTGGATCTAATTAAATCCAATGGTATCTCCGTTCAGTTTGTACCCAAACAGAAACTGGATCAACTGTCTAAATCCGCGCAGCATCAAGGAGTGGTGGCTTCCATAGCCGCCTATCGCTATGCGGAGTTGGACGACCTGTTCGCGCTTGCGGAAAGTCGAGGCGAACAACCATTTTTCATGATGTTGGATAATATTGAGGATCCGCATAATTTAGGGTCAATTTTAAGAACTGCGGATGCGTCAGGCTGTCACGGAGTGATTATTCCGAAACGACATTCTGTCGGATTGACTTCGGTAGTCGCTAAGGCATCAACGGGCGCGATTGAATATGTCCCTGTCGCGCGTGTGTCTAATCTGGCAAGTACCATGGATGTTTTGAAGAAGAGAGGTATCTGGTTTGCCGGTACCGCGGCGGATGGCAGTGAGGACTATCGCTCAGCGGATTTTTCGATACCTATCTGCCTCGTTATTGGTAATGAGGGTGCCGGTATCTCCCAACTTGTGCGCAAGAAGTGCGATTTTCTGATCAGCCTGCCGATGCGGGGCAAGGTAACATCTTTGAATGCCTCGGTAGCCGCTAGTCTATTGATGTATGAGGTGCTCAGGCACCGTGAGAAGCAAGGGTGACGTGCGATGAACGATATTCTGATTGTCGACGGCTACAATGTCATAGGGGCTTGGACCGAGCTGAAGGAACTTCAAAAAAATGACTTCGAAAGTGCTCGAAATTTGCTGATTGATAAGTTATCGGAGTATCAGGCAGTCACCGGCTGGCGCGTGATTTTAATTTTCGACGCCTATCTGATTCCCGGCAAGGAGACGAAGACGAAGAAGTCAAAAATTGAAGTCATCTATACCAAAAAAAGCGAGAAAGCGGATCAGAAAATCGAAGGACTGATTAAAAAACTGCAAAATGTTAAGACACGAATCCACGTTGCAACATCGGACATGGCGGAACAATGGGCGGTTTTTTCTCAAGGTGCTCTGAGAAAGCCTTCTCGCGAATTGATTGAAGAAATCGGCAAGATTGAACGTGAAATCAAGAAAAGCACGACAAATGAACGAGCACCGTCGTCCATCACAAAAATTTATCTTGATGAAGCGATACGAGAAAAATTGGAACAGATGCGGAGAGGTTTTTGAATATTCTTGACGATTTAAAAAATTGTAATGTATAATATTCTAACAAAAGGCATCCTAGTGCTCGGGGGGATTAAAGATGATTGGTAATCCGGTTAAGGCAAACGCTGCATTTGTTTCACTAGATGACACAGAATTATTGAAAGCGGTTCATGAAGGAAATAACCAAGCCCTGGAGTATCTCATTTTTAAATATAAGAATTTTGTGCGCGCCAAAGCAAAAGCTTATTTTCTTGTTGGAGCGGATCGCGAAGACATCATTCAGGAAGGGATGATCGGACTTTTTAAAGCGATCCGAGACTACCGGGGAGACAAGTTGGCCTCGTTTAAGGCATTCGCGGAGTTGTGCATTACCCGTCAGATGATTACTGCCGTCAAGACGGCGACCCGTCAAAAACACATTCCGCTTAACTCGTACGTGTCACTCGATAAACCGATCTATGACGAAGAATCAGAACGGACATTGATGGATGTGGTATGCGAAGCGCAATCAAACAACCCCGAGCAAATGCTGATCAGCCGCGAGGAATACGATGACATTGAAGAGAAGCTCTCGCGCGTTTTAAGTGATTTAGAGCGCAAGGTGCTTAGGCAGTATCTTGACGGCAGGACGTATCAGGAAATCTCTGTTGACTTAAAGCGGCATGTCAAATCAATTGACAATGCGTTACAGCGTGTAAAACGAAAACTGGAACATAGCATGCATCTGGAAGAATTCAGCATATGATCAACTGAGCGCGTGATTCGTGTATTATTGACAAGCTGCAGAGCTTTGTGATAAATTGTATCTAGTATATGATGAACAACAAGAAAGGCGGATTAGCGCCTTTCTTTCTTTTACTTGCAGAAAAATGCAGCGACCATCTCCGATTAGACAATGATCTGGAGTGAGACTGCATGTCCCAGACCCGCAACGCAACTAATTATTCAGAAGATGACCGGGGACATGAGATGCAGGTTGAATCCCATAAATCGTGTTGGAATTGCAAGACATATACGAATAGACACTGAACTAATCTGATTAGCGGAGGTAACACCTATGGCGGGCATTATCAAGGGAACCGGAAAATTTTTCCGAGACATTGTTACTGAATCAAAAAAAGTCACTTGGCCAACACGTAAAGAACTAGTGAGGTACACGGTAACTGTAATTGTGACCGTTGTCTTTTTGGCGCTCTTTTTCGTTGTTATTGATCTGGGAATCTCCCAGCTTCTGCGTGTGATTACAAATCAATGATTGTTTTCCCGTGCTAATTGGTAACGGACAAGGCGATCATTTGGAGGAAAAACGATATGGAGAAGAACTGGTATGTTGTTCACACATACTCGGGTTACGAAAACAAAGTAAAAACAAACCTTGAGAAAAGGGTTGAATCCATGGGTATGGCGGATAAGATTTTCCGTATTCTTGTGCCTATGGAAGAAGAAACAGAGATTAAGAATGGTCAAAAGAAAACAGCCATGAAGAAAGTGTTTCCTGGCTACGTGCTAACGGAAATGGTGATGACCGATGATTCTTGGTATGTTGTGCGCAATACACCGGGAGTTACAGGTTTTGTCGGATCAACAGGTTCCGGTTCTAAGCCAATTCCGCTTCTGCAAGAAGAAGTTGACTCAATTCTTAAACAAATGGGTCTTAAAGAGCGAGTCAGCGATCTTACCTTCGAACTTAAAGAGCAGGTCAAAGTTAAAGAAGGACCGTTTGCCGACTTTATTGGAAGCGTTGAGAGCATTGATGAAGAGAAAGCCAAACTGAAAGTGCATGTGAATATGTTCGGACGTGAAACGCCGCTTGAACTCGACTTTAATCAAGTTAAAAAGCTCGACTAAGGGTCCTAATTTAGGAATGGTCGCAAAAAGTTGTTTGATCAAACCTTGCAATTTGCGTTTGCCGATTGTATAATCTTGATGTTTGTATGATTTTATCCGATCTCACCATCGCAAGTCACACGAAGTGCAAGAAGCCATAGAGGTAATGTAGGAGTGGGAGGGGAAAACCCGTACCACAAATTGTTGTAGGGAGGTGCTCTCATGGCAAAGAAAGTAATCAAGCTAGTTAAACTGCAGATTCCAGCAGGTAAAGCAAATCCGGCTCCGCCAGTTGGTCCGGCATTGGGCCAGGCGGGCGTTAACATTATGGGCTTTTGTAAAGAATTTAACGCCCAGACATCTGATCAGGCAGGTCTGATTATTCCGGTTGTTATTTCTGTTTATGAAGACCGTTCATTTACGTTTATTACCAAAACACCGCCAGCCGCTGTTCTACTTAAGAAAGAAGCTGGTATTCAATCCGGTTCAGGCACGCCGAACACGAAAAAGGTTGCGACAATTAA
The DNA here is from genome assembly GCF_040513385.1 of Sporolactobacillus caesalpiniae. Lineage (NCBI taxonomy): Bacteria > Bacillati > Bacillota > Bacilli > Caryophanales > Sporolactobacillaceae > Sporolactobacillus > Sporolactobacillus caesalpiniae. The sequence continues at coordinate 58,514 of NZ_JBEVCB010000009.1, read as the reverse complement.
ACGCGACAAGGTCCGCGCGATTGCCGAAATGAAGATGCCTGATCTGAATGCGGCAAATGTTGAATCCGCGATGCGTATGGTTGAAGGAACCGCGCGCAGCATGGGTATCGTTGTCGAAGACTGATCGGTTACAGGGCGAATAAAACAGCTGTTTGATTCGCATGTTTTTTGTTTATGGTTGGTGGGAGGTCATATACAAACCGTTAATACCACGAAGGAGGATTTCTAATGGCTAAAAGAGGTAAAAAGTATCAAGAACAGGCTAAAGCGGTTGATCGCGCAAAAGCGTATAGCGTTGAAGAAGCAGTTAGCTTGGTAAAGAAAATCGCTTCTGCTGGATTTGATGAATCCGTCGATGTCGCTGTCCGTTTGGGCGTCGATACACGTAAAAACGACCAGCAGGTTCGTGGCGCTGTTGTACTGCCAAATGGTACGGGCAAAACGCAACGAGTACTCGTTTTCGCCAAGGGTGAAAAAGCGAAGGAAGCAGAAGCAGCCGGAGCGGATTACGTTGGTGAAGCTGAATACGTTGAGAAGATCAACGGTGGCTGGTTTGACTTCGATGTCGTTGTTGCGACACCGGATATGATGGCTCAGGTTGGTCGTCTGGGACGTGTTCTCGGACCTAAAGGTTTGATGCCAAACCCGAAAACGGGCACGGTAACTTTCGATGTTGAAAAGGCAGTTAAAGAAATTAAAGCAGGTAAAGTTGAATACCGCGCTCAGAAAGACGGTAACGTTCACGTGCCGATCGGTAAAGTTTCTTTCGAAGATGAGAAATTAGTTGAAAACTTTAAGGTGTTGGTTGAAACACTTATTAAAGTAAAACCAGCTGCGGCGAAAGGTACTTACCTAAAGAACATTGCTGTGTCTTCAACAATGGGACCTGGCGTTAAAGTAGCAGTTGCATCTGTAAAATAATAACTCGGCATTGAATCATTAGGTTGACATACTATAGTAAAATCAATATAATGATTCATGTTGTGTAAATTAAATGATTAGCCGTAGACAGCAGGGGCATGATTCATGCTTAATTAATCCCAGCCGAGGTTTAGCAAGTTCTTGATAACTTTTTGTTTGATAGATCAAGCCCTCGTGTCTTCCGGATCGAGGGCTTTTTTGATGGGCCTAAAAGTGGGGGAAATACTGATACGGATATAACGCGAAAGAGGAGGTGCGAAGAATCATGAGTAACGAGAAAGTTATCGAAGGAAAAAAGAAAATTGTTGATGAAATTACCGGTAAATTAAAAGATAGCGTGGCAACGATTGTTGTTAACTATCGCGGTCTTTCCGTTGCGGAAGTTACGGAACTGCGTCAACAATTGAGAGAAGCAGGCGTTGACTATAAAGTGTACAAGAACACTTTTGCTCGTCGCGCGACAGCAATTGCTGGTCTTTCCGAACTCGATGATGCTTTGAAGGGACCTACAGCCGTTTCGTTCAGCAAAGACGACGTCGTTGCTCCGGCAAAAGTATTGTACAATTTTGCTAAAGAACATGAGGCTCTTGAAATCAAGGCAGGCGTTATCGAAGGCAAACTGACCTCTGTTGATGAAATCAAAGCTCTTGCCGAACTGCCATCCAGAGAAGGACTTCTTTCAATGCTGGCCAACGTTCTGCAGGCTCCGATCCGCAACTTGGCATTGGGCGTCAAAGCCGTTGCCGAGAAGAAAGAACAAGAAGCTTAATCTTGAAGAAATCATTTGAAGAAAGACAAAAAGGTTTGAGAAAAGTATTGCTCTCCTTTACACTGACTTTCTGAACATCACTAAAAGAAAACGAAAAATGAGGAGGATTATATACAATGACTAAGGAAGAAATCATTGGTGCAGTTAAGGAAATGTCCGTTCTTGAATTGAACGACCTTGTTAAAGCAATTGAAGAAGAATTTGGTGTAACAGCGGCAGCTCAGGTTGCTGTTCAAGCTGGCGCAGGTGCCGGTGCAGCTGAAGAACAAACAGAATTTGATGTTATTCTTGCTGATGCAGGCGCTCAGAAGATTAAAGTTATCAAAGTTGTTCGCGAAATCACAGGTCTTGGTCTGAAAGATGCAAAAGCATTGGTTGACGGTGCTCCAAGCCCTGTAAAAGAAGGCGCTGCTAAGGAAGAAGCCGAAGAACTTAAAGGCAAACTTGAAGAAGTTGGCGCAAAAGTAGAACTGAAATAAGTTCTAGAAAAGGCCCGCGCTTGCGCGGGCCTTTTCTTTTTAAATAAAAATATATCTTGTGACATGCAAATGACCGCCTATTTTTCTTCTGTTGAAGGGGATGAATCTTATGACTGAACACTATTATTCGGAGCACCCCCATGTGGAAAGCCATCCACATTCCTTAAGAGCGGTACTACGACAGCATGACTTCCTATTTACGACGGATGCGGGTGTTTTTTCAAAGAACGCAATCGATTTTGGATCTGCATTACTCATCGAAACCTTTCGTGAACCTGAAATCTCAGGTGGCTTTTTGGACATGGGGTGCGGGTATGGTCCAATAGGAATTGCCCTGTCCAAATCTTTTCCGGAGCGAGCTGTGACGATGGTTGATATTAATGAACGTGCCGTAGCCCTGGCGAAGAAAAACGCCTTGGAAAATCAAGTTGAACCGGTTGTCTTGCAGAGTTCACTATTTGAACAGGTGTCGGGCAGCTACGCCGCGATTGTTACCAATCCGCCGATTCGCGCCGGAAAACAAGTGGTTCATCAGATTTTCAGAGATGCCCATCATTATTTAAAAGAAAAAGGCGAACTCTGGATAGTCATACAAAAAAAACAAGGCGCACCATCTGCTTTGAAGATGCTTCAATCACTCTATGGGCGCGTTGATATTGCAGCAAAGAAAAAAGGCTACTCTATTTTTTGTGCAAGAAAAGATTGACAATGAATATTGTGTATGATATTATGTCTCAATGCTAACATTGATCTTTTTGTCGGTATAGGGATCCCTATTTTTGGGAAAACTAATCACATAATTTTTGGACTGCGGTAAGCTTAGAAGTATGGTTTGCCGGTTTTTTCAATATGCTTGATTTGAGGGGTGAAATAGTTGACAGGTCAACTCGTACAATACGGACGCCACCGCCAACGCAGGAGCTACGCTCGGATTAAAGAAGTGCTGGAACTCCCTAATCTTATTGAAATTCAGACCGCCTCCTATCAGTGGTTCCTTGACGAAGGAATCAGAGAAATGTTTCAAGATATTTCTCCGGTGGAAGATTTTACGGGAAATCTTATTTTGGAATTTGTCGACTATAGTTTGGGTGAACCAAAGTATTCAGTTGATGAATCAAAATCGCGTGATGTGACGTATGCCGCGCCGCTTCGTGTTAAAGTTCGGTTAATCAATAAAGAAACAGGCGAAGTGAAGGAACAGGAAGTGTTTATGGGTGACTTCCCATTGATGACAGAATCCGGAACCTTCATTATCAACGGAGCGGAACGAGTTATTGTTTCTCAGCTGGTTCGTTCACCGAGCGTTTACTTTAATGATAAAGTCGACAAAAATGGTAAAAAAGGCTTCGGCGCTACGGTTATACCTAACCGCGGGGCATGGCTTGAATATGAGACGGATGCAAAAGATGTCGTCTATGTAAGAATCGACCGTACAAGGAAAGTGCCAGTAACGGTTCTTTTGCGTTCTCTTGGATTCAGCACGGATCAGGAGATTATTGATCTCCTCGGTGAAGATGAATATCTAAGAAACACATTGGAAAAAGATAACACCGACAGCACAGACAAAGCGCTTGTTGAAATCTACGAACGTCTGCGTCCGGGTGAACCGCCGACTGTCGAAAACGCGAAAAGCTTACTTGAAGCTCGTTTCTTCGATCCGAAACGCTATGATTTGGCGAATGTCGGGCGTTATAAAATGAATAAGAAACTTCATATCAAAAACAGACTGTTCAATCAGAGACTCGCGGAGAAACTTGTTGATCCGGAAACAGGAGAAATTGTGGCCGATGAAGGAACACTGCTCGACCGCCGGACACTCGACCGTCTTCTTCCGACGATTGAAAAGAAACTGGGCTTCGTCGACTATACACCTTCGGAAGGTGTGATTGCGGGACAAACGATCCGTGTTCAGAAAATCGACGTTTACTCACCTCTTGATGAAGACAAGGGTAAAGTGGTCAGTGTTATGGGCAATTGCGTGATTGACCGATCAATCAAGCACATTACACCGGCTGATATTCTTTCTTCAATCAACTATTTCTTTGACTTGCTTCACGGAATCGGCGACACCGACGACATTGACCACTTGGGCAACCGTCGGCTCCGTTCCGTCGGTGAATTGTTGCAGAACCAGTTCCGCATTGGCTTGTCGCGCATGGAGCGTGTGATTCGTGAACGCATGTCGATTCAGGACACAAACAGCATCACACCGCAAGCACTGATCAATATTCGTCCAGTAATTGCGTCCATCAAGGAATTTTTTGGGAGCTCTCAGCTTTCGCAATTCATGGACCAGACCAACCCTCTGGCTGAACTAACACACAAACGAAGATTGTCAGCCCTCGGACCCGGCGGTTTGACTCGTGAACGTGCCGGCATGGAAGTGCGTGACGTCCACTATTCTCACTATGGCCGTATGTGCCCGATTGAAACACCAGAAGGTCCGAACATCGGCTTGATTAACTCATTATCGAGTTATGCGCGTGTGAATAAGTACGGGTTTATTGAAACGCCTTATCGCCGTGTTGATCCGGATACAGGGAAAGTAACCGAACACATTGATTACTTGACTGCTGACGAAGAAGATAATTATGTTGTTGCACAGGCAAACGCTGAACTTAGTGACGACGGTGAATTTATGGATGATCATATTCTTGCACGTTTCAGAAGTGAGAACTTGGTTGTTCATAAAGAACGTGTCGACTACATGGACGTATCGCCAAAGCAAGTTGTGTCTGTCGCATCGGCATGCATTCCATTCCTTGCGAACGATGACTCTAACCGTGCGCTGATGGGAGCGAACATGCAGCGTCAGGCCGTGCCGCTTCTTCGTCCGGAAGCACCGCTTGTCGGAACGGGTATGGAATATGTATCAGCCCGCGACTCCGGTGCTGCGATCCGTTCAAAATTCCGTGGGCGTGTCGAATACGTGTCCGCACGTGTGATCAAGATCCGTACATTGGAAAACATTGACGGTCACGACGTTGTAGGAGACGTTGTGTCTTATAAACTCTCCAAATTTGAACGTTCGAACCAAGGAATGTGCTACAATCAAAAACCAATTGTTAAGACTGGTAATGTTGTTTCCAAAGGTGAAATTATTGCCGATGGTCCTTCCATGGATATGGGCGAACTTGCATTGGGACGCAACGTACTGGTCGGATTCATGACATGGAACGGTTATAACTATGAAGATGCCGTTATCATGAATGAACGTCTGGTTAAGGACGATGTGTACACATCCATCCATATTGAGGAATACGAATCCGACGCTCGTGATACGAAGCTCGGACCTGAAGATATTACACGGGATATACCGAATGTCGGCGAAGATGCATTGAAGAACCTCGACGACCGCGGAATCATCCGTGTCGGTGCGGAAGTACGCGATGGTGATATTCTTGTCGGAAAAGTAACGCCAAAAGGGGTTACGGAACTTACTGCCGAAGAGCGTCTGCTCCATGCTATTTTTGGTGAAAAAGCTCGTGAAGTACGTGACACATCACTGAAGGTGCCGCATGGCGGCGGCGGAATTGTGCACGATGTCAAGATCTTTACACGGGAAGCAGGAGATGAACTGCCGCCGGGCGTAAATGAGCTTGTCCGAGTGTATATTGTTCAAAAGCGTAAGATTCACGAAGGAGATAAAATGGCCGGACGCCACGGAAACAAAGGTGTCATTTCTAAAATCCTTCCTGAAGAGGATATGCCGTTCCTGCCGAGCGGTCGTCCTTTGGACATCATGCTTAACCCGCTGGGTGTGCCTTCCCGTATGAATATTGGTCAGGTGCTTGAACTTCACCTGGGTATGGCTGCTCGTGAAATGGGCATTCACATTGCAACGCCGGTATTTGACGGCGCTCGTGAAGAGGACGTCTGGAGCACTCTTGAAGAAGCCGGACTTTCCCGAGACGGCAAGACCGTTCTTTATGATGGTCGTTCCGGTGAACCGTTTGATAACCGCGTGTCGGTTGGCGTTATGTATATGATCAAACTAGCGCACATGGTTGACGACAAACTGCATGCACGTTCAACCGGACCTTACTCGCTCGTTACACAGCAGCCGCTTGGCGGTAAAGCGCAATTCGGCGGTCAGCGATTTGGTGAAATGGAGGTTTGGGCGCTTGAAGCATATGGAGCAGCGCACACACTTCAAGAAATCCTTACTGTTAAATCGGACGACGTTGTTGGACGTGTGAAAACCTATGAATCCATTGTCAAAGGTGAGAATGTTCCTGAACCGGGTGTTCCTGAATCGTTTAAGGTACTCATCAAGGAACTGCAAAGCCTTGGTATGGATGTTAAGGTTTTGGATGGCGACCACTCAGAGATCGTCATTAAAGAGCTTGAGGATGAAGAAGAGACACTTGATGACAGCCTGAATGTACAAGTCTGAGTTCTATGAATCAACCTCTTATAGAAAGCGCGACGCATGAAGAAAACGACTTTGCCGCTATTCTTCCTGAGTGTCCGAACGGTTTTCTAACATACAACAACTCGGTGAACTAAAGCGATGGCACTTAATGCCAGACACTGAAAATATAAGGGAGGTTGCCCCCTTGCTGGATGTCAATAAATTTGAATTTATGAAGATTGGTTTAGCCTCACCTGATAAAATCAGGTCTTGGTCTCATGGCGAAGTGAAAAAGCCGGAGACAATTAACTATCGAACATTGAAACCGGAAAAGGACGGCCTGTTCTGTGAACGTATCTTCGGGCCGACCAAGGACTGGGAATGTCATTGCGGCAAATACAAACGCGTTCGTTACAAGGGCGTCGTTTGTGATCGCTGCGGTGTTGAAGTTACTCGGGCGAAAGTGCGTAGAGAGCGCATGGGCCATATTGAACTCGCAGCTCCTGTGTCCCATATCTGGTATTTTAAAGGCATTCCAAGCCGAATGGGTCTCTTGTTGGATATGTCTCCAAGAGCTTTGGAAGAAGTCATCTACTTTGCATCTTACGTAGTGACTGAACCCGGCGACACACCGCTGGAGAAAAAACAGCTTCTGTCTGAAAAAGAGTACCGCGCTTACCGTGAAAAATATGGTAAAGCATTTAAAGCAGGCATGGGCGCTGAGTCCATTAAAAAGCTTCTGCAGGATGTTGATTTAGACAAAGAATCAGAAACCTTGCAAGAAGAATTGAAAAGTGTTCAAGGGCAAAGAAGAACCCGCGCAGTGAAAAGGCTTGAAGTCGTTGAAGCCTTCCGCGAGTCCGGCAATGAACCTTCTTGGATGATTCTGGATGTACTTCCTGTCATTCCGCCGGAACTGCGTCCAATGGTTCAACTTGACGGTGGACGTTTTGCAACCTCAGACTTAAACGATCTTTATCGGAGGGTCATAAACCGTAACAATCGTCTCAAACGTCTCCTTGAACTAGGAGCACCTAGTATTATTGTCCAAAACGAAAAACGAATGTTGCAGGAAGCGGTTGACTCGCTTATTGACAATGGTCGTCGCGGTCGTCCGGTTACCGGTCCGGGCAACAGACCTTTGAAGTCACTTTCACATATGTTGAAAGGTAAAAACGGACGTTTCCGTCAGAACTTGCTGGGAAAACGTGTCGACTATTCAGGGCGATCTGTTATCGCTGTGGGACCAACGCTGCAAATGTATCAATGCGGTCTGCCTAAAGAAATGGCTTTGGAACTTTTTAAACCGTTCGTTATGAAAGAACTGGTTAGTCGCGGCGTTGCCAATAATATCAAAAGTGCAAAACGCAAAGTTGAAAAAATTCATCCGGACGTTTGGGGTGTCCTTGAAGATGTGATTAAGGAGCATCCGGTTCTGCTCAACCGTGCCCCTACATTGCACCGTCTTGGTATTCAGGCGTTTGAACCGAGGATTGTTGAAGGACGCGCGATCCGTCTTCATCCGCTCGTATGTACCGCGTACAACGCGGACTTTGACGGTGACCAGATGGCCGTTCACGTGCCGCTGTCCGCAGAAGCACAAGCTGAAGCTCGTTTGCTGATGCTTGGCGCGCAAAACATCTTAAATCCTAAGGATGGCAAGCCAATTGTTACGCCTTCTCAAGATATGGTTTTGGGTAACTACTATCTGACCCTTGAACGAAAAGGCGCCATAGGCGAAGGAAAAGTTTTCAAAAATAGCGAAGAGGTTATGATCGCTTATTACAACGGTTATGTTCATCTGCATTCGCGTATTGCGATTCCGGCGGCGTCGACACATAATCCGACATTTACGGAAGAACAAAATAAGGAATACTTGCTGACGACTCCGGGAAAATTGATTTTCAATCATGTACTCCCACCGACATTCCCATATATTAATGAGCCGACAGACCACAATTTGCAGGTAGCGACTCCGGACAAATACTTTGTTCCAATGGGCTCGGATATTCCGAAAGAAATTGCATCGCGCGAAGAGATTTTACCGTTTAAAAAAGGCTATCTTGGGCACGTTATCGCAGAGGTATTTAAAAAATATAAAGTTACCGAAACGTCTAAGTTCCTTGACCGTTTGAAAGCTCTCGGTTTCCAGTATTCGACCAAAGCAGGTATTACGGTTGGTGTATCCGATGTTATCGTGCTTCCTGAGAAGCAAGAGATCTTGGATAATGCCGAAGAAAATGTACAAAAGGTAACCAAACAATTCCGCCGAGGCCTTATTACTGAAGACGAACGCTATGAGCGTATTGTCGGTATTTGGAGTGGCGCGAAAGACACGATTCAGTCCAAGTTGATGGATTCATTGGCAAAGACAAACCCAATCTTCATGATGAGTGATTCAGGAGCCCGAGGAAATGCTTCCAACTTTACTCAGCTTGCCGGTATGCGTGGTTTGATGGCCGATCCTTCTGGTCGTATCATTGAACTTCCAATTATCTCGAGCTTCCGTGAAGGGCTGACCGTGTTGGAATACTTTATTTCAACACACGGTGCCCGTAAGGGACTTGCCGACACCGCGCTTAAAACCGCGAACTCAGGCTATCTGACCCGACGTCTTGTCGACGTAGCGCAAGATGTAATCGTAAGGGAAGACGATTGTGGTACGGATCGCGGTATTGTCGTGCATGCGATCCGTGAAGGTAACGAAGAGATTGAAAGCCTGTATGACCGTTTGGTAGGCCGTACAGCAAATCAGACCGTTTACCATCCGGATACTGATGAAGTACTTGTTAAGAAGAATGAATTGATCAATGAAGACCTTGCGACGAAAATCGTTGAAGCGGGCATTACCGAGGTTGAAATTCGCACAGTATTTACTTGTGAAACCAGACATGGTGTCTGCAAGAAGTGTTACGGACGTAATTTGGCGACAGGGTCCGAAGTTGAAGTCGGTGAATCGGTTGGTATTATTGCCGCACAATCCATCGGCGAACCGGGTACACAGCTGACCATGCGTACGTTCCATACAGGCGGTGTTGCTGGAGACGACATCACCCAGGGTCTCCCTCGTATCCAAGAATTGTTCGAAGCCCGTAATCCAAAAGGGCAAGCGGTCATTTCTGAGATTGATGGAACGGTGACATCAGTAAGCGAATTAAAGGATAAACGCGAGCTTGTCGTTAAGGGTGCCATGGAAACCCGAACTTACACGGTACCGCTTAGTGCACGAATGAAAGTTGCCGAGGGAAATGAAGTTAAAGCCGGACAGCCGCTGATCAGCGGGTCTATCGATCCGAAAGAACTTCTGCATGTTGTAGGACTTCAAGGTGTGCAGAATTATCTGCTTCGTGAAGTTCAGAAGGTTTATCGTATGCAAGGTGTGGAAATCGGCGATAAGCACGTTGAAGTTATGGTACGCCAAATGATGCGCAAGGTTCGCGTCATCGACAGCGGAGATACATCTGTATTGCCGGGCGCACTTGTCGACATTCACCGTTTTAAAGACGATAACCGCGATGTACTGCTGCATCGTAAAATGCCGGCGACCGGACATCCGGCACTGCTTGGTATTACAAAAGCGGCTCTTGAAACAGATTCCTTCTTGTCCGCGGCTTCGTTCCAGGAAACGACTCGCGTACTAACTGATGCGGCTATTAAGGGGAAAGTCGATGAACTGCTTGGCTTGAAGGAAAATGTTATTATTGGCAAACTGATTCCTGCAGGAACAGGCATGCCGAGGTATCGCAATGTCGTTGTAGAAACTGAAGACGGATCAGATTCAACGGTTGCCAATCCGCAACCTGCCCGAGCACTTTTGAATCAAGAAAGTTGATTCAGCCATTGACAATGGTTAATGGCCGGTGCTATTATGTCTTAGTGTTCTTTTACACTTTGTTACTTTGGAGGATTCTTTGAGATGTCTTATGAAAAAGTGACACAATCTAAGAACGAAGTCATTATTGGCACGAAACAGGCAATCAAGGCTTTAAAAGAGGACCGAGTTAAAGAGGTTGTCGTAGCTGAAGATGCCGATGTACGTGTTACCAATAAAGTACTGACACTTGCGGAAGAATTGAAAGTGCCTGTGAGCACAGTGGCCTCAATGAAGAAGTTAGGCCAAGCTTGCGGCATTGAAGTCGGAGCATCGGCTGTTGCGATAAAAAAATAATGTTTTTGCAAGAGCAATTCTTGCAAAAACAATTTTTTGCGCGAGAAAAGAACCGCCTGGATCAGTGGGTTTAGAAATTCGAAAGGAGGAATAGGTAAATGCCTACAATTAATCAATTAATTCGTCAAGGACGCAAGTCAAAAATCAGAAAGTCTACGGCGCCTGCGTTGAACAGAGGCTACAACAGTTTCAAAAAATCGTTGACTGATGATTTTGCTCCACAAAAGAGGGGCGTGTGTACTCGTGTCGGCACAATGACACCGAAGAAACCAAACTCTGCGCTTCGTAAATATGCGCGTGTACGTTTGTCAAACAACATCGAAGTCAACGCTTATATCCCGGGAATCGGTCACAACCTTCAGGAACACAGTGTTGTCCTGATTCGCGGCGGACGTGTGAAGGACCTTCCTGGTGTGCGTTATCATATCATTCGCGGCGCTTTGGATACGGCAAGCGTTGTTGATCGTAAGCAAAGCCGCTCGAAGTACGGCGCAAAGAAACCTAAGGCTTAATAACTACTAACTGGAAGGAGGAATTAACATGCCTAGAAAAGGCCCTGTCGAAAGACGAGATGTACTGCCTGATCCGCTCTATAATTCCAAATTGGTCACACGTTTGATCAACCGGATTATGGAAGATGGAAAAAAGGGAAAGGCTCAGACCATTCTGTATCAAGCGTTTGATCTGATTAAAGAACGTTCGAATCAAGAACCAATGGAAATTTTTGAGCAGGCATTAAAAAATGTTATGCCTGTTCTGGAAGTTAAAGCTCGCCGTGTCGGCGGATCTAACTACCAGGTACCGGTTGAAGTTCGCCCGGAACGCCGGACAACTTTAGGACTTCGCTACTTAGTTAATTATTCAAGACTTCGTGGGGAAAAGACGATGGTTGAACGGTTGGCTAACGAAATTATCGACGCATCTAACAATACAGGCGCATCGGTTAAAAAGCGCGAAGACATGCATAAAATGGCTGAAGCGAACAAAGCTTTCGCTCATTATCGCTGGTAATGAAAAAAATCGATGTTCAACTTGGAAGTTGGAAAGAGTCGAGACAATGCTCACCTCTTTTTTCCTAACACTTTGAACATCAACAAAAGGAAGGAGAGAAAACCATGGCAAGGGAATTCTCCTTGGAAAAGACACGTAATATCGGTATTATGGCGCACATCGATGCCGGAAAGACGACAACAACCGAGCGTATTCTCTTCTATTCAGGCCGTATTCATAAGATTGGTGAAACCCATGAAGGTGCTTCACAGATGGACTGGATGGATCAGGAAAAGGAACGCGGAATTACAATTACATCCGCGGCGACAACCGCTCAGTGGAAAAATCATCGAATTAACATCATCGATACCCCAGGGCACGTGGATTTTACCGTTGAAGTAGAACGTTCGCTTCGCGTGCTTGACGGTGCGGTAACCGTTCTTGATGCACAATCAGGTGTTGAGCCTCAAACAGAAACTGTTTGGCGTCAGGCGACAACTTATGGTGTACCGAGAATAGTGTTTGTTAATAAAATGGATAAGATTGGCGCTGATTTCCTCTATTCATGCAACACACTGCATGAACGTCTTCAAGCGAATGCTCACCCGATTCAGTTGCCAATGGGTGCTGAAGACAATTATCTAGGCGAAATCGACTTAGTAAACATGCAAGCGTATGTTTATGAAGACGACCAGGGCTCCATTGTCGATGCGGAAGAGATTCCGGCTGAATACAAGGAACAAGCCGAAGAATACCATGAAAAACTCGTTGAAGCTGTTGCAGACGTAGACGACGATCTCATGGAAAAATATCTGAATGGCGACGAAATCTCTGTAGAAGAATTAAAAGCTGCAATTCGTAAAGCGACATGTGCAGTTAAATTCTATCCGGTACTGTGCGGCACCGCCTTTAAAAATAAAGGCGTGCAGCACGTATTGGATGCCTGCATTGATTATCTCCCTTCACCACTTGACGTTCCGGCGATCAAAGGTACGGTGCCGGATTCAGGTGAAGAAGAGACACGTCCGGCTGATGACAACGCGCCGTTCGCAGCATTAGCATTTAAAGTAATGACAGACCCATTTGTTGGTAAGCTGACATTCTTCCGAGTTTACTCAGGATCGATTGAGGCGGGTTCTTATGTACAGAACTCAACGAAAGATAATCGCGAACGTTTGGGACGTATTCTTCAGATGCATGCCAACCACCGTAGCGAAATCAAAAAGGTTTACTCTGGCGATATCGCTGCTGCAGTCGGCCTGAAAAATACAACAACCGGAGATACGCTGTGCGATGAGGATCACCTCATTGTTCTCGAATCGATGGAATTCCCTGATCCGGTTATCCACGTTGCCATCGAACCAAAATCGAAGGCTGACCAGGATAAGATGGGCATCGCCCTTGCGAAACTGGCTGAAGAAGATCCAACCTTCAAGACTCATACGGATGAAGAGACCGGCCAAACCATCATCGGTGGTATGGGTGAGCTTCACCTCGATATTATCGTTGACCGTATGCGCCGTGAGTTCAAGGTTGACGCGAATGTCGGCAACCCGCAAGTTGCTTATCGCGAAACGTTGACCAAGGCCGGAAGAGCTGAAGGTAAGTTTATTCGTCAGTCCGGTGGTCGTGGACAATATGGTCATGTTTGGATCGAATTCGAACCTCAAAAAGAGGGCGAAGGATTCGTATTTGAAAACAAAATCGTCGGTGGTGTGGTTCCTCGCGAATACATTCCTGCGGTTGAAGCGGGTCTGAAAGATGCGCTTCAAAACGGGCTGCTCGCCGGGTATCCATTAATTGACGTGAAAGCAAGTCTTGTTGATGGATCCTATCACGATGTCGATTCCAGTGAAATGGCGTTCAAGATTGCGGCTTCAATGGCACTGAAAGCTTCAAAGAGTGTCTGCGCTCCGGTAATTCTTGAACCGATCATGAAAGTCGAAGTCAGCATGCCTGAAGAATATTTGGGAGATATTATGGGTGATATCACAAGCCGTCGTGGACGCGTTGACGGCATGGAAGCACGACAAGGCGTTCAAGTTGTCAGCTCCCATGTTCCGCTCGCTGAAATGTTCGGCTATGCGACGAACCTCCGCTCTGCAACCCAAGGACGCGGAACATTCACAATGCAATTCGATCACTACGAAGCAGTGCCGAAGAGCGTTAGTGAAGAGATTATCAAGAAGGCAACCGGCGAATAACGATTTAACGGTTATTCAGCTTGCTGAATTTATTGTCACACCAATTGTTTTATTGTAAGCTAGGAAAGATGGCACAAGCTTGCCGACTTTCTTACTGCATATAAATTAAACTTTCTAATGAATTAAAGGAGGATTATACAATCCATGGCTAAAGAACATTATGAACGTACAAAACCCCATGTTAACATCGGTACAATTGGTCACGTTGACCACGGTAAAACAACTCTGACAGCTGCTATTACAACTGTATTGGCTAAATCAGGTAAAGCTCAGGCTCGCGCTTACGATTCCATCGATGGTGCTCCTGAAGAACGTGAACGCGGAATCACAATTTCGACCGCACACGTTGAATACGAAACAGATACACGTCACTATGCGCACGTTGACTGCCCAGGACACGCCGACTATGTAAAGAACATGATCACTGGTGCTGCACAAATGGACGGAGCGATCCTCGTTGTTTCCGCAGTAGACGGCCCAATGCCACAGACTCGTGAACACATCCTTCTTGCTAACCAAGTAGGTGTTCCTGCGATCGTTGTCTTCCTGAACAAAACAGACCAGGTTGATGATCCAGAATTGCTTGAACTCGTTGAAATGGAAGTTCGCGATCTTCTTAGCGAATATGACTACCCAGGTGACGATGTTCCTGTAATCAGCGGTTCCGCTTTGAAAGCATTGCAAGGCGATGCTACAGAAGAACAACATATTCTCGACTTGATGGCAGCTGTAGATGAATACATCCCAACTCCTGTTCGTGAAAATGACAAGCCATTCATGATGCCTGTCGAAGACGTATTCTCGATCACAGGTCGTGGTACGGTTGCAACCGGACGTGTTGAACGTGGTACGGTTAAAATCGGTGACGAAGTTGAAATTCTTGGTTTGACAGATGCTCCTAAGAAGTCTATTGTAACGGGCGTTGAAATGTTCCGTAAGACACTCGACTTCGCTGAAGCAGGCGACAACATCGGCGCATTGCTCCGTGGTGTTGACCGTGAAGGCGTTGAACGTGGCCAGGTTTTGATTAAACCAGGTACCGTAACTGCCCACAAGAAATTCAAGGCTCAAGTTTACGTTCTGAAAAAAGAAGAAGGTGGACGTCATACACCATTCTTCACAAACTATCGTCCGCAATTCTATTTCAGGACAACGGATGTTACAGGAACCATTAATCTTCCTGAAGGAACTGAAATGGTAATGCCTGGCGACAACGTTGAAATGGATGTTGATCTGCTCGCTCCGATCGCTATCGAACAGGGAACGAAATTCTCTATTCGTGAAGGCGGCCGTACGGTAGGCGCTGGCTCCGTATCTGAAATCGTTGAATAATAGTTGATAAAAAAGAGCCCTCCTCGTTGAGGGCTCTTTTTTTTTCTATAAATAAATAGTATTTTAATTTGCTCTTTCGTAAAAAACTCTTTATAATGTATAGGTCACTGAAAAAAGTGATGGTTCGCCTTGCTTTGTACCTATGTTTTAGGTATAATAGTGAAGTTGGTTTTTTGGCAATGATGCGGAAGGTTGCAGATACACCCGGCTCCTTTGCCAAGGCGGGCTATCTGGAAATTTTCGTGGAGCAAGTCTATTTTTGAAAAATGGACGAAAAAAGGAGGGAATACTTCATGGCAAAGCAAAAGATTCGCATTCGTTTAAAGGCATATGATCACCGTATTTTGGATCAATCCGCTGAAAAAATTGTAGAAACGGCAAAACGTTCAGGTGCAAAGGTGTCCGGACCGATTCCGCTTCCTACCGAAAAATCGATTTATACGATTTTACGTGCGGTACACAAATACAAAGATTCACGTGAACAATTCGAAATGCGTACTCACAAACGCTTAGTTGATATTGTTGAGCCTACACCGCAAACGGTAGATTCACTGATGAGATTGGATCTGCCTTCAGGTGTCGACATTGAAATCAAATTATAATTTATCTAGAACAAATAGGAGGTGTTACGGATGAGCAAAGGAATCTTAGGCAAAAAGATCGGCATGACTCAGATTTTCGCTGAAAACGGTGATGTCATTCCTGTTACGGTTGTCGATGTATCCGACAATGTCGTTCTTCAAAAGAAGACAGTTGAAACGGATGGCTACGAAGCCGTACAGATCGGTTTTGATAATGCAAAAGCTTCTCGAATTACCAAACCGGCAAAGGGACACGCTGAAAAAGCGAAAGCCGAACCTAAGCGCTTCATTAAAGAACTCCGTAATGTAAATTTAGACGATTACGAACTGGGCAAAGAAGTAACAGCTGACACGTTCAAAGCAGGAGAAGTTGTTGACGTAACCGGTACTTCGAAAGGTAAAGGTTACCAAGGCCCAATCAAAAGAAACAACCAATCACGCGGACCGATGACTCACGGTTCCCGTTACCACCGTCGTCCCGGTTCCATGGGTGTTATTGATCCGGCTCACGTGTTCAAAGGCAAAAAGCTGGCGGGCCGTATGGGTGGCGAAACAGTTACTGTTGAAAACCTCGTGATCGCAAAAGTTGATCCGGAACGCAAACTGATTCTTATCAGTGGTAATGTGCCGGGCGCTAAGAAGAGCTACATTGTTATAAAATCTGCACTTAAAGCAAAAGAAGCTAAATAAGAAGGGAGGACGCTTCCATGCCAAAATTAACTGTATTTGATCAGAAAGGCGCTGAAGTTGGAGCTGTTGAATTGGCAGACGCTGTATTCGGCATCACACCAAACGAACATGTTGTTTATCAAGCAGTTGTCATGCAACAGGCTTCACAACGCCAAGGAACACACGCTGTAAAAAATCGTTCTGCAGTACGCGGCGGTGGCCGCAAGCCGTGGAAACAAAAAGGAACCGGTCGCGCTCGTCAGGGCTCGATTCGCTCACCACAGTGGGTTGGCGGTGGTACGGTATTCGGGCCTACACCACGCAGCTATTCATACAAATTGCCTAAGAAAGTGCGCAGACTTGCTATTAAGTCGGTACTGTCCGGCAAAGTTGGAGACAACGATCTGATTGTATTAGATGCACTGACGATTGAAGCTCCGAAAACAAAAGAAATTATTGCCCTGTTGAACAATCTGTCCGTATCAGAAAAGGCACTGATTGTAACTAGTGATGTTAATGAAACAGCTGTTTTGTCGTCCCGTAATATCCCTGGTGTAAAGGTGCTTGCCGCAAACGAAGTCAATGTACTTGACGTTGTTGCACATAACAAACTCATTGTCACTCAGGAAGCTGCAGCAAAGCTTGGGGAGGTGCTTGGATAATGAAAGATCCTCGCGATATTATAAAGCGCCCCGTGCTGACTGAACGCACGACGGATCAGATGGCAGACAAGAAATACACTTTCGATGTTGATACGAAGGCAAACAAGTCTGAGATCAAACGCGCGGTGGAAGCTATCTTTGATGTTAAAGTCGTTAAGGTCAATACGATGAACGTAAAAGGTAAGCCAAAACGTTACGGCCGCTATTCAGGCTATACAAATAACCGCAAAAAAGCGATTGTCACTTTGACGCCGGAAAGCAAAGAACTTAACTTTTACGAAGGCGAATAAGGAATAATAAAGAAGGAGGTTACTGATCGTGCCACTTAAAAAGTATAAACCGACATCCAACGGTCGCAGAAACATGACATCTTTGGATTTCGCAGAAATCACAACAGATACGCCGGAAAAATCATTGCTGAAGTCGCTGCCTAAGAAGGCCGGCCGAAACAATCAAGGCAGACTGACGGTTCGTCACCAAGGCGGCGGCCACAAACGTCAATATCGTGTTATTGACTTTAAACGCAATAAGGATGGCGTGCCAGGTAAAATCGCAACGATCGAATATGATCCGAACCGTACTGCCAACATCGCACTCATTCACTATGCGGATGGAGAAAAACGTTACATCCTTGCTCCTAAGGGTATTAAAGTTGGGACACAAATTATGTCTGGCGTCGACGCTGACATTAAAGTCGGAAATGCGCTTCCTCTGAAGAACATTCCGGTAGGTACCACGATTCACAATATTGAATTGAAACCGGGAAAGGGCGGACAACTTGTTCGTTCTGCAGGAACTTCTGCTCAAATTCTTGGTAAAGAAGGCAAATACGTGCTGATCCGTCTTGTTTCCGGCGAAGTACGTATGGTCCTTGAGACTTGCCGCGCAACTATTGGTCAGGTTGGAAATTTGGAACACGAACTTGTTTCTGTTGGTAAAGCAGGACGCTCACGTTGGAAAGGCATTCGCCCGACAGTCCGCGGTTCTGTAATGAACCCGAACGATCACCCGCATGGTGGTGGTGAAGGTAAAGCTCCAGTCGGACGCAAGTCGCCAATGTCACCATGGGGCAAGCCAACGATGGGTTACAAAACACGCAGCAAGAAAAATGCTTCTGAACAGTTCATTGTTAGACACCGTAAAAAGAAATAATAGTTGCCGGATAAATATTTTATTTTGGAAGGAGGCCTACTCATGAGCCGAAGCCTGAAAAAAGGGCCTTTTGTCGATGATCACTTGATGACAAAAGTTGTCCGTTTAAATGATAAAGACGAAAAAAGAGTTATTAAAACCTGGTCCCGCAGATCGACCATTTTCCCTGAATTTATCGGTCATACCATTGCTGTCTATGACGGACGCAAGCATGTTCCGGTGTACGTTACAGAAGACATGGTAGGACATAAACTTGGAGAATTTGCTCCGACAAGAACTTATCGCGGACATATTTCTTCTGATAAGAAAACAAGTGCACGCTAACGAAAGGAGGAACTTTTGATGCAAGCAAAAGCTGTCGCTAAACAAATTCGTATTGCTCCTCGTAAGGCGCGTCTTGTTATTGATCTTATCAGGGGCAAGGACGTTGGTTATGCTATTGCTGTGTTGAAGAATACACAGAGATCAGCATCACCAATTATTGAAAAAGTTTTAAAATCCGCTATTGCCAATGCGGAACACAATTATGATATGGATACAGAAACGTTGTATGTTGAGCAGGCGTTTGTCGATGAGGGAGCAACACTGAAACGCTTCCGCCCGCGTGCCCAAGGCCGTGCGAGCAAGATTAACAAACGGACCAGCCACATTACAATTATTGTATCGGAAAAGAAGGAGGGATAACGCGTGGGTCAAAAAATTAATCCTATTGGATTCAGAGTCGGAGTCATTCGCGACTGGGAATCTAAATGGTATGCTGACAAAGAATATGCGGAATATCTTCATGAAGATATCAAAATCCGTCAATATATCGAAAAGAAGCTGAAAGATGCTGCCGTTTCCGGTATTGAACTGGAACGTGCTGCGAACCGGATTAATGTAACGATCAAGACAGCGAAACCAGGTATGGTCATTGGTAAAGGCGGTTCCGAAGTTGAAAACCTTCGAAAAGCATTAAATGATCTTACCGGCAAGCGCGTCCACGTTAATATTTTTGAAATCAAGCAAGCTGATCTTGATGCAAAGCTTGTCGCTGAAAATATTGCTCGCCAGCTGGAAGGCCGTATCTCATGGAGACGCGCGCAAAAGCAGACACTGCAAAGAGCAATGAGAGCGGGCGCAAAGGGAATTAAGACACAATGCGCAGGCCGTCTTGGCGGTGCCGACATGGCACGTACAGAGGATTACAGTGAAGGTACTGTTCCGCTTCATACGCTGCGTGCCGACATTGATTACGGTACTGCTGAAGCAGCGACTACCTATGGTAGAATCGGTGTAAAAGTATGGATTTATCGCGGAGAAGTACTTCCGACGAAAGGAACGACAAATAAGAAAGGAGGCAAATAATTATGTTAATGCCTAAACGTACAAAGTATCGTAGACAGCATCGAGGAAGAATGCGTGGTCAGACAAAAGGCGGCGCTTCGGTAACGTTCGGCGAATACGGTTTGCAGGCACTTGAATCCGCATGGATCAGCAGCCGTCAAATTGAAGCCGCTCGTATTGCTATGACGCGTTTTATGAAACGTGGCGGAAAAGTATGGATTAAGATTTTCCCGCAAAAATCATATACAAAGAAACCTCTTGATGTCCGAATGGGTTCCGGTAAAGGTGCTCCTGAAGGATGGGTAGCTGTTGTAAAGCCCGGCCGTGTATTATTTGAAGTCGGTGGCATTAGTGAAGAAGTGGCAAACGAGGCTTTAAGACTTGCAAGCCATAAATTGCCTATTAAAACGAAAATCGTGAAACGCGAAGAAGTGGGTGGTGACGCAAATGAAGGCTGAGGATATTCGTAATTTGACCACTGCTGAAGTTGAAAAAAACGTTAAGTCTTTGAAAGAAGAATTATTTAATCTGCGTTTCCAGCTCGCTACCGGACAATTGGAAAATCCGGCTCGCATTCGTGAAGTCCGCAAATCCATTGCTCGCGCAAAGACGATTTTGCGTGAACGTGAATTGAATGTTCAAAACGGCTGAGAAGGAGGTTATCGCAAATGGCAGAAGAAACACGCAAGAACGCACGTAAGGTTCTGGTTGGTCGTGTTGTCTCAGACAAAATGGAAAAAACCATTACTGTACTTGTTGAGACTTACAAAAACCACCGTCTCTATGGAAAGCACGTGAAGTATTCCAAGAGATTCAAAGCGCATGATGAAAATAATCAAGCTAAAGTCGGCGATATCGTTGAAATCATTGAAACTCGCCCACTTTCTAAAGATAAACGTTTTCGTCTTGTGAAGATCGTTGAGGAATCCGTTATTATCTGATCTGTCGAGCATGTTCGAAGATCGAAGGGAGGTTGTACTTTATGATTCAGCAGGAAAGCCGTTTGAAAGTTGCCGACAACTCAGGTGCCCGTGAAGTTCTTACCATCAAAGTGTTGGGCGGATCCGGCCGCAAGACCGCTAATATTGGTGATCTTATCGTTGCTACGGTTAAACAAGCAACACCAGGTGGCGTTGTTAAGAAAGGCGAAGTTGTTCGAGCTGTCGTTGTTCGCACAAAACATGGCGTAAGACGTAATGATGGTTCTTACATCCGTTTTGATGAAAATGCCGTTGTATTAATTAAAGAAGACAAAAGTCCTCGCGGCACGCGTATCTTTGGGCCGGTTGCCCGTGAATTGCGTGACGGACAATTTATGAAAATCGTGTCTCTCGCACCGGAAGTATTGTAATTCTGAATGGTCAGGAAAAGGAGGTGGCATTTAACATGGCAAAATTGCATGTGAAAAAAGGCGACAAGGTTCAAGTCATTTCCGGTAAGGATAAAGGCAAACAAGGTGTGATCCTTGCAGCTTATCCGGCAAAGGAACGAGTGCTTGTTGAAGGTGTAAATATCATCAAGAAACATTCAAAACCAAGCCAGGCAGCTCCGCAAGGCGGCATCCTCGAACATGAGGCGCCTATTCACGTATCAAATGTTATGCTGCTTGATCCAAAAACAAATGAACCTACACGTGTAGGTAGCAAGATAGTAGACGGAAAAAAAGTTCGTGTATCTAAAAAATCCGGCGAAATTATTGAGTAAGCCGATTGTCTGTGAAAGGAGGTAAACACATGAGCCGTTTTAAAGAGAAGTACGACAAGGAAGTTGTCCCGGCTTTAATTGAAAAGTTTAACTATACATCTGTTATGCAGGTACCAGCAATCCAAAAAGTAGTCATTAATATGGGTGTTGGTGAAGCTGTTCATAACTCTAAGGCTTTAGATAGTGCGGTTGAAGATTTGACCGCATTGTCAGGCCAAAAACCGGTGATCACACGCGCAAAAAAATCAATCGCCGCATTCAAGCTTCGTGAAGGTGTTGCGATTGGTACAAAGGTAACGCTTAGAAAAGACCGCATGTATGATTTTCTTGATAAGCTGGTTACTGTTGCCCTTCCCCGTGTACGTGATTTCCGTGGCGTTTCAAAGAAAGCATTTGACGGCCGCGGCAACTATACGCTGGGTATCCGCGAACAATTGATTTTCCCTGAAATTGACTATGATAAAATCGATAAAGTACGCGGTATGGACATCGTTATTGTAACGTCTGCCAACACTGATGAAGAAGCCGCAGAATTGCTTGCGTTGCTAGGCATGCCGTTCGTTAAAAAATAATCGCAAGGAGGATATGAATTTTGGCAAAAAAATCAATGCTTGTTTCGTCACATCGCCCAAAAAAATTCAAAGTGCAGGAATACACACGCTGTGAACGCTGCGGACGTCCTCATTCGGTTCTTAGGAAATTCAAATTATGCAGAATTTGTTTTCGCGAACTTGCCCATAAAGGACAAATCCCAGGTGTTAGAAAAGCTAGTTGGTAAAATTTTAAGTGATAGGGAAGGAGGTCGATTTGCATGGTCATGACAGATCCGATTGCAGATATGCTGACCCGCATTCGTAACGCCAATATTGTTCGTCACGAACAGATTGAGTTGCCAGGTTCCAGAATCAAGAAGGAAATCGCTGAGATCCTGAAACGCGAAGGATTCATTAAAGAAGTTGAGTATATTGAAGATAACAAACAAGGTGTGCTTCGACTGATTCTGAAATACAGCGGCAATAAAGAACGCGTTATTTCCGGATTGAAAAGAATTAGCAAGCCGGGTCTTCGCGTTTATGCGAAGGCAGACGAGGTGCCGAAAGTTCTTGGCGGTCTCGGTATTGCGCTTGTGTCAACATCAAAAGGTATTATTACGGACAAAGAAGCACGTCAACAAAAAGTTGGCGGAGAAGTGCTTGCATACATTTGGTAATCAGTAAACAAGATTGGAGGTGTCTTAATGTCTCGTATAGGATTAAGACCGACAGCCATTCCTGATGGTGTGACGGTTACAATTGAAGCCCAGACTGTAACGGTCAAGGGTCCTAAGGGTGAACTATCCCGGAAATTCCATCCGGATATGATCATCAAACAGGAAAACAGTGAAGTGAAAGTTGAACGACCTGACGATTCAAACCAGCACCGCGCTTTGCACGGTACGACAAGCAGTTTGATTAGCAATATGGTCGAAGGCGTGACAAAGGGTTTCACTAAGAATTTGGAACTGGTCGGCGTCGGTTACCGTGCTAACAAACAAGGCAAGAACTTGGTTCTGAATGTCGGCTATTCTCATCCGGTAGAAATCGTTCCTGAAGAAGGAATTGAACTCGCTGTTGAAGGCAACAACAAAATTTCCGTTATTGGAATCGACAAACAGCGTGTCGGTGAAGTTGCCGCAAATATTCGTTCCGTTCGCGCTCCTGAGCCTTATAAAGGTAAAGGAATTCGCTATGAAGGCGAAAAAGTGCGTCGCAAGGAAGGTAAAACAGGTAAGTAATTTCATTCAACTTTTACTAGAAAGGAGCGACAGACTGTATGATTACCAAAAGAGACAAAAACGCGCTTCGTCAGAAGAGACATCTTCATGTACGTCACCGCATCGTGGGTACTGCAGAACGTCCGCGTTTGAACGTTTTTCGTTCTTCTAAGAATATTTATGCGCAGTTGATTGATGATGCGAAGGGTGTAACCATTGCTTCCTCTTCATCGATTGACAAAGCATTTGATCTTGAAAAAGGCAGCGATGTTGCAGCGGCTAAGAAAGTTGGCGCAATGATCGGCGAACGTGCCATTGAAAAGGGAATTAGTGCGGTAGTATTTGACCGCAGTGGTTATATCTATCACGGACGTGTCAAGGCTGTAGCCGAAGGCGCCCGAGAAGCAGGACTTAAATTTTAAAATTAAGGAGGGGAATCCATGGCTAATAATGATCGCAATAAATCAGAATTTGAAGAACGCGTCGTAACGATTAACCGCGTAGCGAAAGTAGTTAAAGGCGGACGCAGGTTCCGTTTTTCAGCGCTGGTTGTTGTTGGCGACAAAAAAGGTAATGTAGGTTATGGTCAGGGAAAAGCTCACGAAGTGCCTGAAGCCATTCGCAAAGCGATTGAGGACGCAAAGAAGAATGTATTCAATGTTCCGATCGTGAACACAACCATTCCTCATCAAATAACAGGTCATTCAGGAGCCGGCAGCGTATTGCTTAAACCCGCTTCCGAAGGTACCGGAATCATTGCCGGCGGCCCTGTCCGCGCCGTACTCGAATTGTCAGGACTGGGTGACATTCTTTCTAAGTCTCTCGGATCTAACAATCCGATTAACATGGTTCGCGCAACCGTTGAAGGCTTGCAAAGCCTGAAACGCGTTGAACAAGTGGCAAAGCTGCGTGGCAAATCAGTAGAAGAACTGCTCGGATAAGGAGGGAACAGGATTGGCTAAAAAATTGGAAATTACCCTCAAACATAGTGTGATCGGACGTCCTGAATCACAACGCGTGACGGTAAGAACGCTTGGCCTTAGAAAAACTTATCAAACAGTTGTGCAAGATGATAATCCGGCAATTCGCGGCATGATCAATAAGGTATCCCACCTTTTGGCAGTACGCGAACTTAATGATTGATTGTGAACGAAATTGAGAATAAGGAGGTGCCAAGATGAAACTCCATGAATTGAAACCAGCTGAAGGTTCTCGATTTACCCGCAAGAGAGTAGGACGCGGCTACGGTTCAGGACTTGGCAAAACATCTGGTCGAGGACAAAAAGGACAGAAATCCCGTTCAGGCGGCAGGGTACGTCTCGGTTTTGAAGGCGGACAGAATCCATTGCTTCAGAGATTGCCAAAGAAGGGCTTTAAAAACCCGACTCGCAAAATCTATGCAGTGATTAACGTTGACAAGCTGAATCGTTTCGAAGACGGAACGGAAATTACTCCGGAACTGTTGCTTGAAACTCGAGTAATCCGGAAATTAAATGATGGCGTTAAAGTTTTGGGTGAAGGTAAGCTTGAAACGAAATTGACAGTTAAGGCGCATAAATTCTCTGCTTCTGCCAAAGAAGCAATTGAAGCTGCCGGCGGAAACATTGAGGTGATCTGATGTTTCAAGTGCTTTCCAGTATGTGGCGAGAAGCCGAAATTCGCCGAAAAATAGTATTCACACTGCTTATGCTCATTATATTTCGGATCGGGACATTCATTCCCGTTCCGGATATTAATACAGAGCTGATCAATTTCAGCGATTCAAGTGCCTTCGGCTTGTTTAACACCTTTGGCGGCGGCGCATTGGAGAATTTCTCTATTTTCTCCATGGGCATTATGCCATACATCACGGCATCGATTATTGTGCAGCTGCTGCAAATGGATGTTGTGCCAAAGCTGACAGAATGGTCAAAACAAGGGGAAATGGGAAGGCGCAAGCTGAATCAGCTGACTAGGTATGGGACGATTGGTTTAGGATTTATCGAAGCACTCGGACTTTCCTACACGTTCAGTAACAATTACCAAGGGTTGGTTAGCAATCCAACCATCTGGACCTTTCTGATCATTGCATTGGTACTGACAACTGGTACGGCTTTTCTCGTATGGCTGGGTGATCAGATTACCGCTTATGGCGTAGGCAACGGCATTTCCATTATTATCTTTGCTGGAATTGTTGCCCGTATCCCTACTGCTGTCAGCCAAATTTACGCTCAGCGGTTTGCTTCGTCAACCAACACATTTATGGAAGTACTTGGATTGCTTGCCATTGTCTTTATTGTTTTGCTTATTGTTGTTGGAACCATCTTTGTACAGCAAGGGATGCGAAAGATTCCGATTCAATATGCGAAACGGACAATTGGAACGAAGACATACAGTGTGGAACCAACACATTTGCCGATTAAGGTGAATGCTGCCGGTGTCATTCCAGTAATCTTCGCAATTTCACTGATGATTACACCGCCAACGATTGCTCGCTTCTTTCCGCAGAATAATGTGACCGCGTGGATTATTCGCGTGTTCGACTATTCAACGGTTTACGGAATGATCATTTACGCGGCATTGATCATTGCCTTTACCTATTTCTACACGTTTGTTCAGGTTAATCCTGAGAAAATGGCGAAAAATCTTGGTGAGCAGGGCGGTTATATTCCAGGAATTCGTCCTGGAAAGAGTACGGAGAATTACATTACTAAAATTCTCTATCGTCTGACTTTCCTCGGCGCCATTTTCCTTTCAGTTATATCATTGCTTCCGATCGTGTTTGGCGAGTTAGGCGATTTGCCGACAAGCGCCAGAATAGGCGGAACGAGTTTGCTGATTGTTGTCGGGGTTGCGCTTGATACAATGAAACGTATTGAAAGCCAATTGATTAAGAAAAACTATCAAGGCTTTATTAGAAAAAGGTAAGGCTGCTTGCAGTGAACGAGTCAGGAGGAATACAATGAACCTTATTTTAATGGGACTGCCTGGTGCTGGTAAGGGTACACAGGCGGAGCAAATTGTTGATAAGTTCGGTTATCCTCATATTTCAACAGGTGACATGTTTCGTGCGGCAATTAAGGGCGGCACACCATTAGGAAAAAAAGCGAAGTCTTTTATTGATCAAGGCGCACTTGTTCCTGATGAAGTGACGATCGGTATTGTTAATGAACGCTTGTCCGAGAGCGATACGGATAAAGGCTTTCTTCTGGACGGTTTCCCGCGGACGGTTGAGCAGGCAGAAGCGCTTGATCAGATGATGTCGGAAAAAGGAAAGAAGATTGATGCAGTTCTTTATATTCGTGTTGATCCTGAGAAACTGCTTACTCGGCTTACGGGTCGCAGAATCTGTTCCGAGTGCGGAGCGACATACCATTTGACGTTTAATCCTCCTGCGAAAGAGGGCGTTTGCGACAAATGTGGCGGCGCTTTGAAACAACGCGCGGATGACAACGAAGCAACGGTACACGAACGACTGCAAGTAAATATGAGCCAACAGCAACCACTGCTCGACTTTTATGAAGCGAAGGGATCTTTGAAAACAATTAATGGAGATCAGCAGATCGATGATGTTTTCCAGGAAGTTTCAGAGATCTTGGGCGTTCTCACAAAGTGATCACGCGGAAGACGATTGAGGAATTGAGCAGAATCCGCATAGCGGGGAAAATAGTGGCTCAAACATTGAAAAGCTTGAGCCAGGCTATTCGTCCCGGTATATCGACGATTGAACTCGATACGCTGGCAGAGCGCTTGATAAGGAGTGCTGGAGCTGAACCATCGTTCAAAGGATATGATGGTTTTACAAACAGTATCTGTACATCCGTCAACGATCAGTTGGCCCATGGTATTCCTGGTTCCTATGTTTTGCAGGACGGAGACATTATCAGTATCGATATTGGTGCCAAGTATGAAGACTTTCATGCAGACTCCGCCTGGACTTTCCCTGTGGGCACGATTTCTGAAACGACCCGAAGGCTTTTGGAAACGACGGAAGAATCGCTTTACAAGGGAATTGATGAAGCAAAGCCTGGAACGCGGCTATCCAATATCTCTCATGCGGTTCAAAGATATGCCGAGTCAAATGGATTTTCTGTCGTACGTGAATTGACCGGTCATGGTGTTGGACATGATCTTCATGAAGCGCCGGATGTGCCAAATTACGGTCGGCCCGGTCGGGGTCCGATATTGAAACCTGGAATGGTGCTGGCGATTGAACCTTTGGTTAACGAAGGCAGTCGTGATATCTGGATGGTTGGAGACGATGATTGGACTCTGATGACTCAGGATGGAAGAAATTGTGCTCATTATGAACACACGATCGTGATTACGGAAAATGGAAATGAAATCTTGACAAAGCAATAAGTGAAGGTGATGATTGATGGGTAGTGATCAAGCCCCTTTACCTGTTCCCGGTCAGCTCGTCCGCGTGCTGAAGGGAAAAGAATCGGGTTCTTATTTTGTCATTGTGCGGCTTATCGATCATCGTTTTGTTGAAATTGCGGATGGTGACAAGAGAAAGTTTGACAATGCGAAGAAGAAGAACATCAGCCATCTTGAACTTCAATCACATATATCTGTCGAAGTACAGAAAAGTCTGCGCGACATTGGACGCGTAACAAACGGAAAGCTGCGTTTCGCTATCGCACATTATTTGGATGGAGAAATCAGTAACAAGAGGAAGGGTGAGTCAGCCGATGGCTAAGGAAGATGTCATTGAAGTTGAAGGCACCGTTATCGAACCACTGCCGAATGCAATGTTTCGTGTGGAATTGGAGAATGGCCATAAGATTTTAGCTCATGTATCCGGGAAGATTCGTATGCACTTTATTCGTATCTTACCGGGAGATAAAGTAACGGTCGAGTTGTCGCCATATGATGTGTCACGCGGCCGCATTACGTTCAGGCATAAATAATTGCTCTGCGGTGTATAAGGAGGGTTCAATAATGAAAGTAAGACCATCAGTAAAGAAAATTTGTGAAAAATGTAAGATTGTCCGCCGTAAAGGTGTTGTCATGGTGATTTGTGAAAATCCAAAACATAAACAAAGACAAGGTTAAAAAGGAGGTGCTCTGACGTATGGCTCGTATTGCAGGTATCGACATTCCAAGAGAAAAACGCGTGGTTATTTCTCTAACTTACATCTTCGGAATTGGCCCGGCAACAGCTAAGAAAATTTTGGCTGAGGCTAACGTTTCCGAAGACACACGTGTGCGTGACCTGACTGAAGAAGAACAGACACGCATTCGTGAAGTGGTTGACCACTATCGCGTTGAAGGCGATCTTCGCCGCGAAGTTTCTCTGAATATCAAGAGGCTTATTGAAATTGGTTCATATAGAGGCATCCGCCACCGCAGAGGTCTGCCGGTTCGCGGACAAAACACAAAAAACAACTCACGTACGCGTAAAGGTCCAAAGCGTACGATGGCTGGCAAAAAGAAATAAGTAAAGGAGGGTTAAACATTTATGGCAAAAGCACAACAACGTACGCGTAAACGCCGGGTTAAAAGAAATGTCGAAAACGGGGTGGCACATATCCGTTCGACATTCAATAACACAATTGTGACCATTACTGATCCGCACGGAAATGCGATTTCTTGGGCAAGTGCAGGCGGCCTTGGTTTCAAAGGCTCTAGGAAATCTACTCCTTTCGCGGCTCAAACTGCAGCGGAAGCGGCAGGTAAAAACGCAATGGACAGCGGTATG
The DNA here is from genome assembly GCF_040513385.1 of Sporolactobacillus caesalpiniae. NCBI lineage: Bacteria > Bacillati > Bacillota > Bacilli > Caryophanales > Sporolactobacillaceae > Sporolactobacillus > Sporolactobacillus caesalpiniae. The sequence continues at coordinate 29,767 of NZ_JBEVCB010000009.1, read as the reverse complement.
AAGAGTGTTGAAGTATCCGTCAAAGGACCAGGTGCCGGTCGTGAAGCCGCAATTCGTGCGCTTCAGGCAGTTGGACTTGAAGTGACCACAATCCGCGACGTTACTCCGGTTCCTCACAACGGTTGCCGTCCTCCGAAACGTCGTCGCGTTTGATTGTATAGCTCGCTATTAATCTGTTAATAATGCAACTATGACTAAACGTGTACACCGATCTGAGAAGCACGCCGTAAGCCCTATGAAGTGGGTAATTAAACACTTTGGCCAACGCGCGCTGACCAAAGTATCGACGTTTTGAAGGAGGGTTTATATTTGATGATTGAGATCGAAAAGCCAAAGATCGACACGGTTGAAATAGCAGACGACGGAAGTTACGGGAAGTTTGTTGTTGAACCGCTCGAACGTGGATACGGCACGACTCTGGGTAATTCTTTACGTCGAATTTTACTTTCATCCCTCCCAGGCGCGGCTGTAACAACGGTACAGTTTGACACTGTGCTTCATGAATTTTCTACCATTGAAGGCGTTGTGGAAGATGTAACGGCAATCATCCTGAATATCAAAAAGCTTTGCTTGAAGCTTTATTCGGATGAAGAGAAGACATTGGAAATTGACGTTCAGAGATCCGGAAAAGTAACAGCTGCCGATATTGTTCACGACAGTGATGTGGAAATTCTGAATCCTGAGTTGGAAATTGCGACGCTTGACGAAGGCGCTCACTTCCATGTGAGAATGATTGCTAAGAAAGGTCGCGGCTATGTACCTGCCGAAGGGAACAAATCCGAAGACCTGCCGATTGCCGTCATTCCGATTGATTCAATTTACACACCGATCACACGTGTGAACTATCAAGTGGAGAAGACCAGAGTCGGTCAGGTGGCTAACTACGATAAGCTGACGCTTGATGTCTGGACAGATGGAAGCATCCGTCCGGAAGAGGCAATTGCTTTGGGTGCCAAAATTCTGACTGAACATCTTAATATCTTTGTCGGTTTGACTGATCAAGCGCAAAAAGCTGAGATCATGATCGAGAAAGAAGAAGACAAGAAAGAAAAAGTGCTTGAAATGACGATTGAAGAGCTTGATCTTTCTGTAAGGTCTTACAATTGTTTGAAACGCGCCGGAATCAATACAGTTCAAGAACTGACCCAGAAGAGTGAAGAAGACATGATGAAGGTTCGGAATCTTGGACGCAAGTCTCTTGAAGAAGTTGAAGAAAAGCTGCATGACCTTGGCCTTGGGCTGAGAATCGAAGAGTAACCAGTTAGTAGACAAGGGATTATTTTTCTTTTTTGCGCAAAAAAGAAAGATTCAAGGCAGGAATAAAGGAGGTACAAGTAAATGGCATATGCAAAATTGGGCCGGGATTCAGCTGCGAGGAAGGCGCTGTTCCGCGATCTAGCGACCGACTTGATTATTAACGAACGCATTCAGACAACGCATTCCAAAGCAAAAGCGCTTCGGCCGATCGTTGAAAAGATGATTACGTTGGCAAAACGTGGTGATCTGCACGCTCGCCGTCAGGTTGCAGCTTTTGTCCGCAATGAAATTGTGGATCTGGAAGCGGCTAAGGAAGAGCGTCAGGATGCGGTTCAGAAACTGTTTGATGATGTTGCAAAGCGTTATGCAGAGCGTCAGGGCGGATACACACGTATTCTTAAAGTTGGCCCCCGCAAAGGCGACGGCGCCGAAATGGCAATCATTGAGCTGGTTAAATAATCAGTGTTTTACGAGAGGCAGGAGCCGGGTTCGCATGAGCTTGGATTTCTGCCTTTTTTTATACTATAAGAAAGTTTAAAAGTCAGTGGATTATAGTATAAGCGGCCCGACAATAAGGAAACTTTCGCTAAAGATGCACACGTTCTGCGAAAGTACGTCCTGTATGTAACGCGAAAGCCATCGCATCCTGCGAAAGCTTTTAAAAGTACAGTTGTCCGTTATACTTGTTTTTGAGGTCGTCTATAATGCGTTAGGCGAGTAATTTGAGAAGAGAAGAGAGGCGGATAGCCAGTCTATTCGTTTGTACATAGAAGAATAGTCGGCATGCGCGTTCGAGAGGAGTGGAGGCATTAAATGGAGAAAATCATTGAAGTGAGCGATTTATCTTATCGCTATTCTGACGAGCATCCATTCGTGTTAAAAGATATCAATTTTACGGTAAATAAAGGTGAATGGTTGTCAATAGTCGGGCATAACGGTTCGGGGAAATCAACCCTGGCAAAATGTCTAAACGGACTGATCCTGCCGCAAAAAGGGACTGTGAAGGTCGGAGGTTACACGACTTCGGATGAAGAGGCCATATGGGAAGTGCGGCGATTAGTCGGGATGGTTTTTCAAAATCCGGACAACCAATTTGTCGGTGCAACCGTACAGGATGATGTCGCATTTGGTATGGAGAACCACGGCGTATCGCGCGAAGTCATGAAGGAGCGCTTGTCTGAAGCACTGCGTCTTGTCAAAATGGATGATTTCGCAAAGAGCGAGCCTTACCGTCTTTCCGGCGGACAGAAACAGCGTGTCGCGATCGCAGGAATTGTGGCGCTTCAGCCATTAATTATTATCATGGATGAGGCAACGTCAATGCTCGATCCCGAGGGGCGTAAGGAAATTATCCAGACGGTGCGTGCGTTGAATAAAAAGCATCATCTGACCGTAATTTCGATCACTCACGACCTTGAAGAGGCCATTCATTCCGATCGTCTGCTTGTCATGAACGAAGGGCAAATGATCCGTGAAGGAAAGCCGCGTGATCTATTCAAATCGGCTGACTTACTTAGAAAAGTAGGGTTGGATTTGCCTTTCACGGTGAAAATGCGTAACGAACTGCGTGCAAAAGGTGTTCCATTATCGGACACCGCATTATTCCAAGAAGAGTTGGTGGATGAACTATGGACATTACATTCGAGCAAGTAACTCATGTGTATGGCCGAAAGACCCCATTTGAGAAACGAGCCCTTGATAATGTCAGCATTCACATTCCATCTGGTTCGTTTACATCAATTATTGGTCACACAGGATCGGGCAAGTCCACGCTTGTACAACATATAAATGGAATTCTAAAGCCTTCTGCAGGGAGAATTACAGTAGGCGATTTTGTCATTCGCGCGAATGAAAAGAAGCAAAATCTTAAAGCGTTGCGGGAAAAAGTAGGTTTTGTTTTCCAATACCCGGAACACCAATTGTTTGAAGAGACAATTATTAAAGATGTATGTTTCGGACCGATGAATTTCGGCGTTTCCGAAGCGGAAGCGACAAAACGTGCGGAAGAGTGCCTGCAGCTCGTTGGACTCCCTTCGCAGCTTTGGCATCGTTCACCTTTTGATCTTAGCGGCGGACAGATGCGCCGCGTCGCCATCGCCGGTGTGCTTGCTGTTCGTCCGCAGGTGGTTATACTGGATGAACCGACCGCGGGGCTCGATCCAATGGGGAGAGAAGAGATCCTCTCACTGTTTAAAGATCTTCATGAACGTTTAAATCTGACGATTGTCATGGTGACACATAACATGAGTGATGCGGCAAACTATTCGGATCAAGTCATCGTCATGGATGGCGGAAAGCCGCTCATGGCAGGGGCGCCGGAGAGAATATTTTCACAGGTCGATCAGCTGCGAAAAGTCGGTCTCGATATTCCCGAAACGATGGAATTTCTCAATAGGGTGCTTGATCGAGCGGGAAAAAAGGAGACGATTCCTGCCTTTACGATTAATGAGGCTGCGGATGCGATTATCAAAATTTTGGGTGGGGTGAAGGACCATGTTTAATCTTGTCATCGGCCAGTATGTGCCGCTCGACTCTTACGTACATCGTCTTGATCCACGTTCGAAGCTAATCAGTGTGTTCCTTTTTGTCATCATTGTCTTTCTCGCAAATAACTGGGTGACAAACGCGCTTATGGTTTTGTTTTGTCTCATGGGCATCATGCTTTCAAAAATGCACTTTTCATTTATTTACAGAGGTTTGCGTTCTGTATTTCTCATTGTATTGATTACTTTTCTATTGAACCTGTTTCTTGCGTCCGGGGGAACTGTTCTCTTTAGCTGGGGCTGGTTGCATGTGACCACCGATGGTTTGTTTCAGTCAATCTTTATCGCCATTCGTATTCTGGTGATCATTGTTGTTACGACACTGCTCACATTGACCACATCGCCAATCGAAATCACTGATGGCATGGAAAGCCTGCTCAAACCATTGAAGAAACTAAAAATGCCGGTTCACGAATTCGCGTTGATGATGTCAATATCCCTGCGCTTTATACCGACCTTGCTTGAAGAAACTGAAAAAATAATTAAAGCGCAGGCGGCAAGAGGTTCGGATTTTACAAGCGGATCGCTGAAAAGTCGGATCAAGGCCATTGTTCCGTTGCTGGTGCCGCTGTTCGTTGGCGCATTTAAACGGGCGGAGGATCTGGCGATGGCCATGGAAGCGAGAGGCTATCATGGTGACGTGGGGCGTACCAAGCTGCATCAACTAAGCTGGACCTGGCGCGACACGTTACTTCTCGCAATGATCGTTCTGCTCGCGCTTCTGTTGCTGCTGGTTCGAAACTAAGATAATGCGGGTGGAATCATGACAAAGATAAAATGTACAGTCGCTTATGACGGTTCGCGGTTTCATGGCTATCAAGTGCAGCCGGGAAAGCGAACGGTACAGAGTGAGATACAGGCGGCTCTTGCTCGAATGCATCATGGTCAACTCGTGAAAATTGTCGCGTCGGGGCGGACAGATGCCGGTGTCCACGCGCGCGGGCAAGTTTTTCACTTTGAGACGCCGCTACGTGTTCCCGAAGATCGTTGGGCTGTTGCCTTAAATAGTCTCCTTCCGGACGACATCTACATCCGTCAGGCAGAAGCAGTGCCGGATCAGTTTCACGCCCGATATGATGTGAAAAAGAAGGAGTACCGTTACCGTTTGCTCGTGCGGGCGGAACCGGATCTGTTCCGCAGGGCGTTTACCACCCATATAAAACAGCCGCTTGACCTGGATGCGATGAATCAAGCGGCAGAAGCGATCATTGGTACCCATGATTTTAGTTGTTTTTGCGCTGCGAACACCGAGGTGAATGATAAGGTGCGAACGATCTATCATTTATCCGTTCAGCAGGAGAAGGATGATGAGACGGTGATTCGTGTTGTCGGCAGCGGATTTTTATATCAGATGGTACGCATTATAACAGGTACTTTGCTGGATGTCGGCACGCATAAATTAGAGCAAAATCAAGTAGCGGTGATCATTGCCGGACGTGACCGGCAGGCGGCGTCGGCGACTGCTCCGCCTCAAGGGTTGACACTGTGGCAAGTGACTTATTGAAAAATAATGGAATGATCAACAAATTGCTTGGACAGCTTGACATTAGGCCAAGAGTATTATAAGATATACTTCGGCATTTCTAATTTGACCACTATTAGCCCCAAAGATATTGGCTCAATTAGATGACTGAAACGGTGAGAGAGTCACGACAATTTTGACTCTCATCTCAGGTGCGGTTGTGGGTCGCGCATGAGACAAGAATATCAATGTTTGATTTGCTTAGAGGAGGAAATAAACGTGCGTACAACTTTTATGGCCAACGCGGCTAATGTTGAGCGCAAATGGCTCGTTGTCGACGCCGAAGGCCAAACGCTTGGTCGCTTGGCAAGTGAAGTGGCAGCCATTCTGCGCGGGAAAACAAAACCGACTTTTACACCACATGTTGATTGTGGCGACAATGTCATCATTATCAATGCAAACAAAATCGAATTAACCGGCAAGAAATTGCTGACGAAAAAATACATTCACCACTCCGGTTTCCCAGGTGGTATCAAAGCACGCTCCGCACAAGATATGCGTGCAACACGCGCGCGCGACATGCTTGAAAGAACGATCAAAGGCATGCTGCCGCACAACAGTCTCGGAAGAAAAAGTTTCTTGAAACTTCATGTCTATGAAGGCGCGGAACATCCGCATGCCGCACAACAACCGGAAGCTTATACGCTTCGCGGTTGATCAGGGAGGGAAAATAGATAATGGCACAAGTTCAATACTACGGCACCGGACGCCGTAAAAGCTCTGTCGCTCGCGTAAGGCTCGTACCGGGCGAAGGCAAAGTTGTCATCAACGGCCGCAACGCCGATGAATTCTTTAATCTTGAAACACTGCGCACGATTCTGAAACAACCGCTCGTTGCTACAGAAACCGAAGGCAGATACGATGTTCTTGTTACTGTAGAAGGCGGCGGCTTCACAGGCCAAGCCGGAGCAATCCGTCACGGCGTTGCCCGCGCATTGCTGGAAGCTGATCCTGAATACCGCGCTGTTCTGAAGAAAGCCGGATTCCTGACACGTGACCCAAGAATGAAAGAACGTAAGAAATACGGACTCAAAGGCGCACGTCGCGCACCACAGTTCTCAAAACGCTGATTTTCGGGCGTTCAAAGGCTCTCAACCTCATCAGTTGGGAGCCTTTTTTGATGCTCAAAATCGATTTGTGACGATATTTTGACGATATTTATTTTGATTTTGCATTTTTCATGTAGTCCTCGTACTTTCCGGCTTCCTCAATTTTCACTTTTTCGGCTACATGCGTGTAGATGTTCATTGTTGTTTCCATTCGTCGATGACCAAGAATTTTTTGAGCGGTTTTAACATCAGCTTTTGCAGCTGAATGGAGTAAAAAACAGCCGTGAACCCATAAGATTATACGGTTTTTGGCTGTTTCTATTTGTCGTCAACTTGTAGTGGAATAGAGCTTTTTAACCTACCCTAAGAGATTTTGATTTTTTTTGAGCGTTAGAAAGTCTTGCCAATGTTACGTTTTAATGGCTATTTACACGAATTGAGTGTCTTTGTTAACTGGTGCATCACTTAATTTAGTTACAGATTTGGTTCGTGTTTACAGATAGTCAAATGCATAGTTTTGAGTGTTTCCATTTCATGTGCCCCTTCCCCATATAGCGTATCGTATAAAAGTAACAATTTTTTTGTGGAATTTTAATAAAAGGACCTATCTCACGTCCATAACATCTTCAAAATCATAATGCCATTTAAGTCCATACATGTCGCTTACCGTCAGCCTTCTATATACTAAATCAATCCGGCTGATGTAGCAGATCTTTTGCTTAATAAATCCGTCTTTATAATAGGATAGATCAACGACCCTATGGTTCCGCGTTGCTTCATTCAATATGAGGTTGATCGCCTCGAGTTTGTCTTCAGCGAGAATGGGCCGGTCAATCTTATTTAAATTCTTATATCCTTCTCTAATCGCTGCCACATGCTCCGGCAACATCATTCTGCTTGATTCCCAGCGCATATTCGATCCTTCTGTTAATTTGTTCATCTGCCTAGACCACCTTGTGAATAGGGTATACCGTTCAGTTTCTCGATCGTGTTTTTAATTTCCTGCTTGCCATGTCCGGTGCGCTGTGCTAAAAGATCTAAATCAAGCTTGCGACCGGCAATTCGATCATTCGTCATGATTTGCCGCAGTTTCCGCTCGAAATCAGAGAGCATGAGCATCATTCCTTTATTAAATTATTTGCGAACGTTTATTCTTATTATACTTTATTTATGAATGTATGTTCTATTCAATTTGTGAAAAATTTTTCCATAGATAACTCATCACTATTTTCAATTTGCAATGAACCAGGCAGCATAATGAATTCATTTTATAGGAAATACTAGGAGTGAAGGGGTGTGAAGTGATGCAAAATGAAGAATTGAGCACGTTGAATGAGCTGCTGAAGGGTTTGTATATGGGTGTCCATGCCTATGATCACTTTATTGAAAAAGCTAAGGGGATTGAACTGAAACAAAAATTCCAAACGATTCAGCACGAAATCAGGGAACAGGCGCTGCGCATCATCGAACGAATTCAGACTATTGGCGGGACACCGATTGAAAGTGAGGGCATCATCGGCGCCATTCAAAGTTATATCGTCAAATTAAGGATTCCAGATGAGGATGAGCAAATTATTCAGAAAGCGATTGAAGGGGAACAACTTGGTATTGGGATGACAGAGAAGACAGTACGCGGGGATCTTTCAGCAGAAAGTGAGCAGATTGTCAGGCGGGTGCTCGATCAGGATCGCGAGCATGTGCGCAAGCTGCAGGAAATGATTGGACAAGCGGTTTAAGATGTGAAAAAAGCTCCCGATGGATTCCATTCGGGAGCTCTAATCTATCGCCATAAACTGAGATAGTGTTTGATTTTTTGCACGAGGGATTTTCGCGGTGGAAGGCTAAGCTTTGCACGGCGCAGCTTATCTTGACGCGTCCATTCGGCGATGCTGGCAATCGCGATCAAGGTGAATCCGCCGATTACTAGATAGAACCACCATGGCAACTCAATCCACATATGCCGGCGATTGTAGAGCAGGCTGATGATCAAAGCGGCGATACTCGAGAAGAAGTACGATTTATACTTTAAAAGGAATCCGGCGATGGTGCCGATCAATGCCACGATTGCGAACGTGAGCAATGTCCCGGTCTCGCCAATCATTAACGCGAGCAGCATCAGACGCAGGTAGATGAGATCTACGGCAATCCATTCGAGCATCCTAGTGTTTCGGTTAATGGTCCAGAGTTTACGGCAGGATATGGAGATAACCGTGAGCAACGCCGCAGAGAACAAAACGTGATTGATAAATGGAAGCAATGGACTTTCCTGCAGCGCCAGAGCGATTGGCCAGAGGAATGTGACGAGCGTGCTGTTCATCCACAGTTTTCTCTCTAGAGAGTGAAAACTTCGATACGCGGCAAGGTCGCAATAAACAGCGACCAAGCACGCGGCACCGAGCTTGCCAAAATAGATGGCGTGCGCGTTCATGTATCCATAAAAAGCGAACACATAGATAAAAGCAGTGATGAGTTCGTAATTAAATGAGAATGAACGCCTTTTTTTATCACGCTCAAATAACGGCGTGCGCACGTTTAAGGAAAGGGCGAGTAAGGCTAGAGATGAAGTCAAAAGGCTGGCTGTTTTAATCATGAATGGAGCTTCGCCAAGATTGATCCAAAGAAGCACAGACAGGAACAGCATGGGCAGGAAGGTCAAATCCCTATACTGATACACATAGAAGAAGACGAGCAGAACTAAGGAAGCGCCGATTCCGATCAGCGTAACAAAGATCCCTAACGGATCCCATGCGGCAGAGACAGCGGTCAACGCGGTGAGCGACAGGAGAATGAATACGGCCGGATGCAGCACTTTTCGCCACGGTTCCTTACTGAATAGCCAGCAAAGGATTGCGGCAAGTGCGGTCAATGCGAAAGCGTATACTGATGTCTCGGTCATATGCAACACTTCCTGAATGCGCAGTCCCCAGAGAAAAATTAACGCAAAAACGATTGTGCTGAACATATATTGATGCAGCAGTTTAACTGCAGTCCAAGTGAACCATGCGAATCCGGCAAGCGGAATGATCATCCAATAAAAGGGATCGAGAAAGGCGGTTGGCGCAGCAAGTCCGAGAAAAATAAGTGTCGGATAGAAGGCTGTTTTCCTCCAAGCGATGTTGGCCTTCAGATAAAAAAGGAACAGGAGCACAGCAGTTACGGAGACGCATTGCCAGAAGCTGATTCCCGAACTAAAAAAAGAGCGGCGGATGTTCTCGAGCAGACCGAGAACAAGTAGGGCAGAAGCACAAAAGGAAACCAGTCGCGCGGTTTTGTCTCGCGTCTTGTAACTGTAATACATGTAGGATGCGGCGGGAAGCACGGATACAAGGGGAGCACCGGCATATCGAAAAAACTGTTCCATATGAGCGCCACACTCATAAGCATGAATAGGTGCGTCACCCAATAGTAAATCGTACCGGGGATCGGATCCTTTTTCTTCATAAGCAGGAAGCTTGCGGCAGCAACTCCAAAAGCAACCGCTTCTAGATAGAGCACACCCCATGTCAATGCGGCACCATGACTTGCGAGCAGCCAAGTAGGATACAGTAATGCCGCTCCGGTAAGCAAGCCATGCGGCAACGCCCACAATTTGCTTGGACCACGCTTGAGAAACACGGCGGAAAGCAAAGCCCCGAAGATAAGCACGGCTAAATCGGGCAGGGTAGGAGCAAGCGCTCGTTCATTAACTATGAAGAGAAGACCAATCACGTAGTAACCGCCGCTTGTGTAAAGAACTGTCCTCCGAACTGCCGGCGCGTATGCGCGTGCGATTAAATGATAACCAAGAAGAACCGCGCTGGCTGCCGCCAACTGCACGCTTTCCGGCCAAGTGTTGGGAAAGAGTACGATCAATACAATGCCGAGCCAGGTAGCGTTTGCGTGTCCGGTGAATGTCGCAACCGTTCCGGAGTGCACTAGACTTGCCACCAGCAAAAGCATCCATGCGGCTGCCGCCCAGATAAGCCACTCCCACTTATCAAAGATTAAATATCCAGCGCCAAGGCTGATAAATAAAACACATCCGGTGACTATTGGCAACGCTGTCTGATACCGTTTCATCAACCGAGCGGCATGTTTATAAAGAAAAAGACTGATGAAAAGAAGGAAGCTAAGGAGCATTAGAGAGCGCAGCTCGGTCGCAAGCGAGCTCTGTAAAAGGATACAAACATCAAAAACAAGAGCGTAGACTGCGAAGAAGGTGACGTATGGGAACCACTTTTCTTGATGACGTTTGGTGAGCATGACCAACATACCGATAATGCCAACGAGTGCGGGTAATGACCATAGATAAGCGGCTCTATTAGGTGTTGCAATGACTTCTGAATACGTATAGAGCGGAATTCCAATGCTGAACGTGAAGGCAGAGCCTGCGCTCAAACGCCGGTAGACACGTGCCCAAACGGGATCCGCGAAACGCTGGATGCCGTATTCCGAAATGGCGATATAAAATGCGAGCAGAACGGTCCATGATACAATGCTCAATGAATAATCATGGGCATAAAGCGTTACTTGGTAAAAAGCCTGCGCGCAAAAGAAGAGATAAACGGCATGATAGCCTTTGGACATGCCTTTATATACGCACCAAAGAAAAGCGCATGAGATGAGCACGGAAACGATGCTATACGTAATCACCGGCTGCCAGAAAAGTAAAGCCAGCAAAGCGTTTACGGCAACCAGTGCTTGCGTGAAAATGCGTTCGTATTTTAACGTACAGCTAAACAAACGAGAGCGGCGCGCGCGGGTCCAAAAGTGAGGTGCGGCGAGCCAAACGAGACTGAACAGATTGATTGTGACTTGCCAAGCGGTTGTTTGATGGGTGAGAAAGTAAGCTCCGAAACATAGAGCGGTATAGCCGAACAAAAGGGACAGCCCATCAAATAGGCGGGATGAATAGCGCCGAGCAATCCAACGATAAAGCAGGACAAAAAGCAGCGAAGAGAGGCAGCCCAGCAGCGTGGCACCATAGCCATGAAGAGCGAAGTAACTGCCAAGCAGTTGATAATAAGAGGCGCAGACAATGATAATAGGAAGAAACAGCGCCGATAGAGTGGTGAAGGCGAAGGCAGTTTGGCGAATCTGAAGCTTTCGTGCCACATAGCTCATCAGTGAAAAGACAATAGAAACGGATAGAATGGCGAGCATTTTTATGAACGCGTTCATTGCACCCCAATTGGTTGTCGCCAGAATGAATCCGCCTAGAAGCAGAAACGAAACGCCTAGAATTAACACGAGTGTCAGATTCTTTTCACGAAGCTGTTCTTTTGTGAGCTTTCGTTTGAGAGGCTTTTGAACCGATACTGCATTTTTTTGGTGAATTTTCAATTGATTTGTTTTTTCGGTGATCGTTTTTGGCGGGATGGCTTGTGATGTATGTTGGTCTTGAGGCATCGCGTTCACGTTTGCGATGTACTTTGTATAAGCAGTGCGGAGTCGCGAGGCTTCGGCTTTGGTAAGATAGCCGCCCCGAAGCATGCCCTCAACCTCCACAAAAAATGAATGGGTTCGATCAGACAAAGACAATCACCTCCGGATTGTTTTCTATGCAATTTTTTACTTTCTTTAAGTATCATTTTTTCTGAGCGCTTCGTCAATGCCAATGGTGCAAATCCTTTTCAGTAGTTCATCCTGCCACCACTTTCCTTGTGATTAGAACGGGCATGGAAAAAGCTGTTAGGGTTGATCGCGCACCTCTTGCCGGATGATAAAGAAGGAAAGGGGGAGCGACAATGGGTGTTGTCATGGATTTTAAAGAGAAGCATCGTCACAAGCAATTGGATTCGGAGCGCCGGGCGCTTCAGGATTTATCATTTACAAAGATTGAAGAGGCGGTAAACAATTATTTTGATCGTTATTTAGCACTTGTGCCGGCAGCGGGGGCGACGGGAAAAGAAATGTGTGCCGAGTACGCGCTTGAGAGCTTTTTACTTGGCTCCTCAATGGGCAAATTCGGTTTTTATGGAGAAGAAAAAATTGAAGCGTTTAAGCGCAGCAAAATCGAATTTTACAGCCTTTACGATGATCTTTATGATTTCTGGCTCTTCTGGAACATTGATCAGGAGTCGCGCGACGAATTGCAAGATGCATGCCGAAAATATTTGTATTATTGGTGGTCGGAAGGCTTTGAAGCATCACTGAAAAGGTGGCGGCTCAAGCTTCATTAATCCCGCATAATTGCAGGCTTTGTCCATATATATGAGATAGAGACAGGCTTGTGAGCTGGGGGGATCGGATTGAGACGGAGATGGCTGTTTTGGGGATGCTTGATTGTGGTGATCGGGTTTGTTGCACTCACCAGTGTCAAATGGCTTGTCAGCTGGCATGCGAGCCAGAATTGGCATACGCCGCTGGCGGGGCGCGTAATTGTTGTTGATGCCGGACACGGCGGACCTGATGGAGGAGCCGTAGGCGGAAGTACCGAGGAAAAAGATATTACGCTCAAAATTGCGAAGGATGTGCGTAATTATCTACAGGAAATGGGAGCGATTGTAGTCATGACGCGTGAGCGGGACACAGATTTAGCCGATGATAATTATGAAGGCCGACATAAAAGACAGGATCTTGTCCGCCGCGCTGACCTGATCAACAAAACGCATCCGGACGCTTTTATCAGCGTGCATCTCAACGCGATACCGATGCCGAGCCTGCACGGCGCGCAGACTTTTTATCATCCGAAGTCGAGTGAAAACCGCAAGCTCGCTCTATTCATTCAGGATTCCTTGAAACGCAATCTTGGGAACACAACGCGTTATGCAAAGCCGATTAGTCATGTATATCTTTTGAAAAAGGCAGAGTCGCCGTCAGCACTTGTGGAGGTAGGTTTTCTATCGAATGATCAGGAACGCGCCTTGCTTATTCAACGCGATTATCAGAAGCAGGCAGCAGCTTCCATAGGCCAAGGCGTGATGCGCTATTTTACAAACGAAAAGGTACCTTCTGATTAAAGATGCATGTTCAATTACTGGGTTTTTAATTGCCGGGTTGGTATACTGAAGATGCGTCAATTGGGAAGGACTGGTGAGAGAAATGATGGATCAACAGCAGGTTTTGGACGTGCTAAAAACCGTTCAGGACCCCTTTTTACATAAAAGTCTGGTGGAAACGAAGGCGTTGAAAGATGTAGTAATTGAAGACGGACGCATCCGTCTGGAAGTCGCGCTTTCGAAGCAAGATCAGGTCAAGCAAATGCAGATTCAAGTCGAGATCTCGTCTAAGCTCAAGGAGCAAGGGGCCGCAGCAGTGGTTGTACGCTTTACGGTACTCAGTGATGAAGAAATTCGTCAATTGGGCGGGTTCCCAGCCACTCTTCCAACACTGCTGTCACCTGGAGTCAAGACGGAGTTTATCGCCGTTGCGAGCGGTAAGGGCGGCGTCGGTAAGTCGACGGTATCCGTCAATCTCGCATTGGCGCTGGCAAGGCAGGGAAAAAAAGTCGGTCTATTGGATGCCGACATCTACGGATTCAGCGTGCCGGATATGATGGGGATTGAGAATCGCCCGGCGATTAAAGACAACCGGATTATTCCCGTCGAACGGTTCGGCATCAAGGTGATTTCAATGGGCTTCTTTGTTGAAAATAATTCGCCGGTTATTTGGCGCGGACCGATGCTTGGCAAGATGCTGAACAACTTCTTTAACGATGTGTATTGGGGCGACTTGGACTATTTAGTGCTTGATTTGCCGCCGGGAACCGGGGACGTGGCGATGGACATTCACAGCAAGCTCCCACATTCGAAAGAGATCATTGTGACCACGCCGCATCCAACCGCCGCATTCGTGGCAGCGCGCGCAGGCGCAATGGCGACACATACGGATCATGAGATTCTCGGCATTGTTGAGAACATGGCCTACTACCAAAGCAAGAAAACCGGTGAAATCGAGTACGTCTTCGGCAAAGGTGGCGGCGACAAGCTCAGCGACTTGCTGAAGACTGAACTCTTAGGCAGAGTGCCGCTCACGCAACCGGTACCTAAACAAGGTGTGCTCGCTCCGGGTGTCTATTTTGAAGATGATCCGATTGCCCCGGTCTACGATGAGATTGCGCATAAAGTGATTAACAAGTTAACTTAAGAAATTGATTTCACCCCGAATTTTGGATGTCGACGTCCGAGATTCGGGATTTTTTGGTTACGAGTTTTTCGAAGTTCAACGCACTAAAAAGTAGGAGTCAATACACGAAAACCAAGGCCCAATGCACGAACGCCCAATTTCAATGCATAAATGAGAGCCCGAGTCGAGTCTATGCATGAAGATTGAAGTTCAATGCATGAAGATTGAAGTTCAATGCACGAAAACCAGAGATCAACGCATAAATAAGAGCCCAAGCCGAGTCTATGCACGAAAAGTGAAATTCAATAAACGAAAAGTAGGATTCAATGCACGAAAACCAAGGTTCAACGCACGAAACTCAAGGCCCAAGGCATAAATAAGAGCCCAAGCCGAGTTCATGCACGAAAACTGAAATTCAATGCACGAAAAGTAGGGATCAATGCACGAAAACCAAGGTCCAATGCACGAACGCCCAATTTCAATGCATAAATAAGAGCCCGAACCGAGTTTATGTATGAATTTTCTTATCGCGCAGTTCGTCTAAACGCTACACCTAAATTACTCTGATCAAATCGGATCGATCACCATCTCTCATGCTATAAATTAGCCCAACCATCTGCATAAAAATGTACGAGCCACACATATTAAGTGCGGGAGGATGGTGTTATGTCTAGGCTACTATCATTAATCATGTGTACGGCGATAATTATCGGTGTGGCGGGTTGCGGCGGTCAGCAGAAGCAGCCGTCATATCAGGAAAATAAAAAGATGGTCATTGATCTTCTGAAAACCGATGATGGCAAAGAGGTTATTCGAGATCTCTTGAAGGACAGCGATATGAGGCAGGCCATTATACTTGATGAACCTATTGTCCGCAAAACTATTGTTCAGACGCTCACGACGGAGCAGGGGCAAAAACTATGGCGACAGCTGCTCAGCAATCCCGATTTTTCTGAACAGCTTGCGAAAACAATGGAAAGCGAGAACGAAAAATTGCTGAGAACGATGATGAAAGATCCTGGGTATCAAGGCATGATGATGGATATTCTCAAAACGCCTGAAATGCAGCAGCAATACTTGAACCTCATGAAAACCAAGCCATTCCGTGCGCAAATTGACAAAAGCATTGCCGAACTAATGGCAACACCTCTATTTAAGAAGAAACTTGCCGACACGATTGTCGATACACTAAAAAAAGAACAGGAAAAATCGGAGAGTGCGGATGATTAGTCCATTAATTTGCTCTTTGATTGTGTGTCGGAGATCAAACTTTTCAGCGTGACAAAATGAAACCCCCTATTTTCAAGTTCTCTAATAATAAGAGGCAACGCACGATCGGTCCCTTTAGCCGAGTCGGATGCATGGAGCTTGATGATATCCCCCTTACCGGTATGTTGCAAAACGCGTTGAACGATAACCTTGTATCCAGGGTTTGTCTCATCTTGAGGGTTGACACTCCAAAGGACCACCTGTTGATTCAATCCTTTTGCAATATTCAGCGTATCTTTAGTTACTTTACCGAAGGGCGGTCGAATCATGTCTGGTCGCTCACCCGTTGTCTTATAAATTGCTTCGCGTCCAAATAGGATATCTGAACGCACACGTTGCGCGGTTAATTGTGTGTAGTCTTCATGACGCATCCCGTGGGATTCGACTTCATGCCCTGATTTTTGCATGCTGCGGACAATATTCGGATGGCGCTCAGCCCATTCGCCGGAAACAAAAAAAGTCGCCTTGACGTGTTCTTCATTAAGCGTTTTTAAAATTAGCGGAATCTGCTGGTCGCCCCAATTAATATCGAAAGTCAGCGCTAGTTGCTTTTGGTTTGTTGTGACTTTGGAAAGCGCTCCGGAGGATTGGATCGGCGTGAACACATCAGTCTCTTGTCTTTGAACAAATAAAATCAGCGCTGCAAAGAAGGCGGCGATAACAATCAGCATGATGTTTTTTAACTTTTTTCCATTGATAATCCAAAGCATGAGCGGACCACCTCATTTGAATGTTTGTACCATTGTATGGGCAAGCACTAGTGAATATGCGGCGGGCGTAAAGGAGAAAAGAAAAATCAAAAAAACTGTTGACATTTTCTTGATACCTGGTAAAATAAATTTTGTTGTCTTTCCGAAAATTGATTTTGATTGATCTGATGATCGAAATTAAAATCAAAAAAAGATGTTGACAATGAAAGAACGAGAAGGTATAATAATTTAAGTCGTCTGATAGAGATGACCGAGAATGTTCCTTGAAAACTAAACAAAAGCCAAGCGTGATTTAAAAAGGGTTTAACCCCTGATAAATTCAAATTGCTATGGATCTTATGAACGAGCTTCCACAGGATGTGGTGACTTCCGCGTTATGCACAGGACGTGCGTGACTTTAGCGGAAGATCCGCTCCTTTGGAACTGAAACAAAACTGTGTTATAAAGCAAGACACTTTTTGGAGAGTTTGATCCTGGCTCAGGACGAACGCTGGCGGCGTGCCTAATACATGCAAGTCGAGCGCATTGAAGGGAGCTTGCTCCCGGATGTGAGCGGCGGATGGGTGAGTAACACGTGGGTAACCTGCCTGTCAGATTGGGATAACTGTGGGAAACCGCAGCTAATACCGAATGATCCCCTGCACCACATGGTGCAGGGTTGAAAGATGGTTTCGGCCATCACTGACAGATGGGCCCGCGGTGCATTAGTTAGTTGGCGGGGTAACGGCCCACCAAGACCGCGATGCATAGCCGACCTGAGAGGGTGATCGGCCACATTGGGACTGAGACACGGCCCAAACTCCTACGGGAGGCAGCAGTAGGGAATCTTCCACAATGGACGAAAGTCTGATGGAGCAACGCCGCGTGAGCGAAGAAGGTTTTCGGATCGTAAAGCTCTGTTGCCGGAGAAGAATGAGTATGAGAGGAAATGCTTGTACTGTGACGGTATCCGGCCAGAAAGCCACGGCTAACTACGTGCCAGCAGCCGCGGTAATACGTAGGTGGCAAGCGTTGTCCGGAATTATTGGGCGTAAAGCGCGCGCAGGCGGCTTCTTAAGTCTGATGTGAAATCTTGCGGCTCAACCGCAAATGGTCATTGGAAACTGGGAAGCTTGAGTGCAGAAGAGGAGAGTAGAATTCCACGTGTAGCGGTGAAATGCGTAGATATGTGGAGGAATACCAGTGGCGAAGGCGGCTCTCTGGTCTGTAACTGACGCTGAGGCGCGAAAGCGTGGGGAGCAAACAGGATTAGATACCCTGGTAGTCCACGCCGTAAACGATGAATGCTAGGTGTTAGGGGGTCCAACCCTTAGTGCTGAAGTTAACACATTAAGCATTCCGCCTGGGGAGTACGACCGCAAGGTTGAAACTCAAAGGAATTGACGGGGGCCCGCACAAGCAGTGGAGCATGTGGTTTAATTCGAAGCAACGCGAAGAACCTTACCAGGTCTTGACATCCTCTGACAAGCCTAGAGATAGGCCGTTCCCCTTCGGGGGACAGAGTGACAGGTGGTGCATGGTTGTCGTCAGCTCGTGTCGTGAGATGTTGGGTTAAGTCCCGCAACGAGCGCAACCCTTGATCTTAGTTGCCAGCATTCAGTTGGGCACTCTAAGGTGACTGCCGGTGACAAACCGGAGGAAGGTGGGGATGACGTCAAATCATCATGCCCCTTATGATCTGGGCTACACACGTGCTACAATGGGTGGTACAAAGGGCAGCGAAACCGCGAGGTCAAGCGAATCCCATAAAGCCACCCCCAGTTCGGATTGCAGGCTGCAACTCGCCTGCATGAAGCCGGAATTGCTAGTAATCGCGGATCAGCATGCCGCGGTGAATCCGTTCCCGGGCCTTGTACACACCGCCCGTCACACCACGAGAGTTTGTAACACCCGAAGTCGGTGCGAGAACCTTTATGGACTCAGCCGCCGAAGGTGGGACAGATGATTGGGGTGAAGTCGTAACAAGGTA
Source organism: Sporolactobacillus caesalpiniae (assembly GCF_040513385.1). NCBI lineage: Bacteria > Bacillati > Bacillota > Bacilli > Caryophanales > Sporolactobacillaceae > Sporolactobacillus > Sporolactobacillus caesalpiniae. The sequence continues at coordinate 11,402 of NZ_JBEVCB010000009.1, read as the reverse complement.
GCCGTATCGGAAGGTGCGGCTGGATCACCTCCTTTCTAAGGAAACGATCGATAGCGAAACGCTTGAGCTTTTGTTTGGTTTTGAAGGACACATTCCTTCACCGGTATGCCGAAAGGCAGCCATGAACCTTGAAAACTGGATAACGAAAGTAAGCAAAGTCAAGAAACATCCAAGCGGTTTATAGATCATGATGAATTCATGGCTTGTAAATCGATAGTAAGCGAACGCGTCAGCGTTCAGTGTGGTTAAGTTTTAAAGAGCGCACGGTGGATGCCTTGGCACTGGGAGCCGATGAAGGACGGAACGAACTCCGATAAGCTCCGGGGAGCTGTAAGTAAGCATTGATCCGGAGATTTCCGAATGGGGGAACCCCCTATCCTGAACGGATAGGATGCTCTGCTGAATCCATAGGCAGAGTAAGGCAGACCCGGGGAACTGAAACATCTCAGTACCCGGAGGAAGAGAAAGCAAATGCGATTTCCTGAGTAGTGGCGAGCGAAAGGGAAACAGCCCAAACCAAAGTGCTTGCACTTTGGGGTTGTAGGACACTCCACATGGAGTCAGAAATGCACGTTTCAGGCGAACGACCTGGAAGGGTCGGCCAAAGAAGGCAAACGCCCTGTAGCCGACGGAACGTGCACTCCGGAGTGGATCCTGAGTACGGCGGGACACGAGAAACCCCGTCGGAATCCGGGAGGACCGTCTCCCAAGGCTAAATACTCCCCAGTGACCGATAGTGAACCAGTACCGTGAGGGAAAGGTGAAAAGCACCCCGGAAGGGGAGTGAAACAGATCCTGAAACCGTGTGCTTACAAGTAGTTGGAGCCCCCTTCGGGGGTGACAGCGTACCTTTTGTAGAATGGACCGGCGAGTGACGATTCTAAGCAAGGTTAAGCTGAAGAGGCGGAGCCGCAGCGAAAGCGAGTCTGAATAGGGCGAATGAGTTTAGGGTTGTCGACCCGAAACCGTGTGATCTACCCATGTCCAGGGTGAAGTTCAGGTAACACTGAATGGAGGCCCGAACCCACGCATGTTGAAAAATGCGGGGATGAGGTGTGGGTAGGGGTGAAATGCCAATCGAACACGGAGATAGCTGGTTCTCCCCGAAATAGCTTTAGGGCTAGCCTCGGATGAGTGAGACTTGGAGGTAGAGCACTGATTGAATAAGGGGTCCCCACAGGATTACCGAGTTCAGTCAAACTCCGAATGCCAAGCCCTTACGTCCGGGAGTCAGACGGCGAGTGATAAGATCCGTCGTCGAAAGGGAAACAGCCCAGACCGCCGACTAAGGTCCCTAAGTTTGTGCTAAGTGGGAAAGGATGTGACGTTGCCCAGACAACCAGGATGTTGGCTCAGAAGCAGCCACCATTTAAAGAGTGCGTAATAGCTCACTGGTCGAGTGGCGTCGCGCCGAAAATGTAACGGGGCTAAGCACAGCACCGAAGTCGCGGATGACCGTAAGGTCATGGTAGGGGAGCGTTCCAAGGGCATTGAAGATGTGCCGTGAGGCATGTTGGAGCGTTTGGAAGTGAGAATGCCGGTATGAGTAACGAAAAGAGAAGTGAGAATCTTCTCCGTCGAAAGCCTAAGGGTTCCTGAGGAAGGTTCGTCCGCTCAGGGTTAGTCGGGGCCTAAGCCGAGGCCGAAAGGCGTAGGCGATGGATAACAGGTTGATAGTCCTGTACCAGCGTTTCACGTTTGAGTGATGGGGGGACGCAGGAAGGTAAGGCGAGCGCACGGATGGAAGTGTGCGTTCAAGCCGCGAGGCTTGCAGCGAGGCAAATCCCGCTGCTATCGGCCAAACGGTGATGAGGAGGGAACTTAAGTACCGAAGCGCCTGATCCTACACTGCCAAGAAAAGCCTCTAGCGAGTGAAACGGTGCCCGTACCAAAACCGACACAGGTGGGCAAGAAGAGAATTCTAAGACGCTCGGGAGAACTCTCGTTAAGGAACTCGGCAAAATCACCCCGTAACTTCGGGAGAAGGGGTGCTCGTCGGACCTACGGGTCCGATGAGCCGCAGTGAAAAGATCCAAGCGACTGTTTACCAAAAACACAGGTTTCTGCTAAACCGTAAGGTGATGTATAGGGGCTGACACCTGCCCGGTGCTGGAAGGTTAAAAGGAGAGGTTATCCTTCGGGAGAAGCTTTGAATTGAAGCCCCAGTAAACGGCGGCCGTAACTATAACGGTCCTAAGGTAGCGAAATTCCTTGTCGGGTAAGTTCCGACCCGCACGAAAGGTGTAACGATTTGGATACTGTCTCAACGAGAGACCCGGTGAAATTATAGTACCTGTGAAGATGCAGGTTACCCGCGACAGGACGGAAAGACCCCATGGAGCTTTACTGCAGCTTGATATTGGATGTGGGTATCGTTTGTACAGGATAGGCAGGAGCCTTTGAAACCGGACCGCTAGGTTCGGTGGAGGCATCGGTGGGATACTGCCCTGACGATATCGACATTCTAACCCTGAACCGTGATCCGGTTCGGAGACAGTGTCAGGTGGGCAGTTTGACTGGGGCGGTCGCCTCCTAAAAGGTAACGGAGGCGCCCAAAGGTTCCCTCAGAATGGTTGGAAATCATTCGCAGAGTGTAAAGGCACAAGGGAGCTTGACTGCGAGACCTACAAGTCGAGCAGGGACGAAAGTCGGGCTTAGTGATCCGGTGGCACCGCATGGAAGGGCCATCGCTCAACGGATAAAAGCTACCCTGGGGATAACAGGCTTATCTCCCCCAAGAGTTCACATCGACGGGGAGGTTTGGCACCTCGATGTCGGCTCATCGCATCCTGGGGCTGAAGTAGGTCCCAAGGGTTGGGCTGTTCGCCCATTAAAGCGGTACGCGAGCTGGGTTCAGAACGTCGTGAGACAGTTCGGTCCCTATCCGTCGCGGGCGTAGGAAATTTGAGAAGAGCTGTCCTTAGTACGAGAGGACCGGGATGGACACACCGCTGGTGTACCAGTTGTTCCGCCAGGAGCATACGCTGGGTAGCTATGTGTGGACGGGATAAGTGCTGAAAGCATCTAAGCATGAAGCCCCCTTCAAGATGAGATTTCCCATGATTTTAAATCAGTAAGACCCCTTAGAGATGATGAGGTTGATAGGTCTGGAGTGGAAGCACGGTGACGTGTGAAGCGGACAGATACTAATCGGTCGAGGGCTTAACCCAGAACTTTGGATGACTTGACAATGCGTATACGTTCGTTACCGGTTTTGAAGGCTCATGTGAGCCGGTTCGTCTGGCGGTTATAGCGAAGAGGTCACACCCGTTCCCATCCCGAACACGGTCGTTAAGCTCTTTTGTGCCGATGGTAATTGGGGGCTGTCCCCCTGTGAGAGTAGGTCACTGCCAGGCAATTGAAAGAGGCAGGAAGTCATCGATGATGGCAACCTGTTTCTTATTATATTTTATTATGTGAACCCTTCCATGGTAATGGAGAGTACATTATAATATACATAGCTTTACTTATGTATTCCACAGTAGCTCAGTGGTAGAGCAATCGGCTGTTAACCGATCGGTCGTAGGTTCGAATCCTACCTGTGGAGCCATGCTTCCATAGCTCAGTTCGGTAGAGCACTTCCATGGTAAGGAAGGGGTCGCTGGTTCAAGTCCAGTTGGAAGCTTAAAAGCAAGACCACTTCCCACAGTGAACATAAAAGCTGTGAGAGGTGGTTTTTTTTGTATGCTCATTTATTTGCTGTGAAGGATTTTATAGCGATCAATGAATAATTAACTTTCAAATCTACCAAAAGACTGAAGCAGTTGTATGTTCTTAATAACTATGTTAGCTTTCCACCAATTTTCACTAATTGCAAATTCTTTAATAAAGTTATTCCAGCTCCATGTTATATTCCAAACGCCTTCCGCATTTCTTGTTTCTAAGATATAGTCAAGCTCTTTAATAAGAAATTCTTTGTTTTCCTTATAAAATGGACTGTCGGGCGATTGAATAAACGCAGATGGTTTGCACCCATAGTCGTTCCAACTAGCTAAGCCTTTTTTTATCAGATCGTTTACCTGCTGACGTAATCGTTCACTTAAACGACCATATTCAAACTCGTCATGTAAATTTGCTTTATCAATGGACATGAGCATATGGTTCACGCATAAAAGCGGGTGCATTTCTAGATGTGAATTTTCCAAAAATGCTTTTGAAAGTTCCTGAGCAATGGCTAATCCTTTTAAATAAATTTCACTGTTCTTGTCAGCATGTTCTAAAATGAATCCTATTATAATAGCTGTTGGATTGTATTCCCTGCGGCTTGCACTATCTGAGTCGGTATGCCACCACGGGGCTTGAGGATAGTCGTTATTCGATGAAACCGTATTTTCCCATTTACCACTCCTAAAATCAACCCCGCTTTCTAGATACATTAGTATTCCATGAATTAGTGGGTGATTTTTGCCATCAAAATGAATCTCTCTAAGAATTTCCATGGCTGTTGATGTTTGCATTGGTGTTGAATTAGGATTCCATGAATCAGCCTCTAACGCATGACCAAATCCACCGTCTTGATTTTGATACACGGATAAAGCATTTAGAACATTTTCTTGAGAGCCACCTTCAAAATGATATTCCCATCTAGCTAAATCCAGGGGGCGTGCATTGCGATAAATCCAATTTCTAATAACAGAAAAATCAACCCCTGACAAGTTTACAGTTATTTTCCCACTCTCATATTATTATTTGTAAGTTAAGGTGTTTCCGTAAATATAAATTCGCCTTTGTTCATTTAACACTAAACATAGATATATCTTTATTTTTAACGATAACTGACTAAATCACCGATTGAATTTGGTGAAAATGGTTCTGCAAGGATAAAAAATTCATCTATAAACGGATTCAGGAATCTTTATGAAAAGATAACCATCAGGGTAGGATTTGATTTCACCGTCTTGAAAGACGAGATAAATGCCATGATCGTACAACGAGATTTGCGTATCTTTGTTCACCGTAAAATCACTTAATTTCGATACGGACTGGGCATAAGGCTCGTGCGTACTCAGATAGTTAAAGGCATATTTTTTCACTTTTTCATACTGGGCAGAGGTTTTGAGAATGTCCTTAATCTCATACTGCTGCCCGGTAGACAAATCGAAATTGTATAGGGTCACGTAGAGGCTGCCGTTTGAGCCGCCGGTATACATGTAGTCACGATATAAAATGCTCAACTTGCCGTTCTTATTATTAATGACATTGTAAGCGGAGTTGTAGGAATAACGGGAATCCTTAGTAAAGGTTCCGGTTCTTTTTAGATTTAGTGCATTTTTGTAGGAATTTTGGCCGGCTTTTTCCAGCGTCTCATTAATTCTTGCGGCAGCTTTTTTATTGATCCCTTGAACTTGAGGGTACAGCAGCAAGCGTTCGCCGCTGTAATGATGCTTTGTGAAGCGGGGTACAGAGGTTTCCTGATGCTGAACGGCTGTAAATAAGTAGATTAAAAAGGTAATGAAAATAAGAGCTAAAGCTGTCAGAAAGAACACACGACGTTTCATCGCAACCATCCTTTGCACGATTTTTTAAAAGCGACAACATTGAGCAGCAGCACCAAGAAAGTGGAGTGAAGCAAATGTTGTAGGCAATTTCCAATATGAAAAATTATTATCTCATAGAATCGACAGGAAAAGAGAATTAAGGTGAAGATTTATACATTTGCATGTCTGAATTCTTGAGTTTAATGGAGAGAGGTTGATTCAGGTTCAGCAAAAATGAAGCCGTCTCTTATTGTCGTATAGAAAAAAATACAAAACACTTGATATATAATTAAACGTAGTTGTATAGTATGAATAAAGATCCCTCTGTGAAAAATTAGAGTCACCATCTTCTCTGCACCTCTGCAGAGAAATTTTTTTTATATGCTGAATGACGTTGCTAAATAGGGATGACAACTTGCGAAAAAAGGTAAAGTGTCGTCAATTAAGCCAAAACAATAAAAAGGAAATTTTGAATAACAAGTTACTGATTACTGATCAGAGGCGCATAAAAAAGAGAGGACATTATCGGCAGATTACTGTATCGGTTATTTCTAATGGTGAGCTGTTGCCCTAATGGTTAATTGTCTCTCCTCATTAGACTGAAGCTTTGCGCGGTTGGACCGATCTCCGGCTGTGATGCTAAAAATAGAGCTAAGGGGGTCACATCTTCAGGCTCTTTTATCCACTCTCCATCTATTTGAAAGACACTATCCTTAGCGTTATTATCCATTGACGTGTTGACCGGGCCGGGAATCAGTTCATTAACACTGATTTTATACGTGCCTAATTCCTGAGCGAGAACGCGGGTCAGCATCCATAATCCTGCTTTAGAGCAAGCATATGCAGAGCTGCCCTGTCGCCCTTTATGCCCGACACCGGAGCCAATTGTTATGATTTTCCCTCCGCGCTGTTTCATATAGGGAATTGCTGAATAAGCACAATTGTACGCACCCATGAGGTTTACATTAACCGTTTCAAACCAATTTTGCGGATGGCTTTCCTCAACTAAATTTCTGTCCTTGTTGACACCCGCATTGATGACGAGAATATCTACGCTGCCAAAGCGTTCACCTGTTTTATGGAAAAGGTGCGTAACGGCATTCAAATCAGTAACATCAGTTTGGATGGCTAATGCAGTGCCGTCACCCGTCCGTATTTCATTAACCACTTCATCAATGTCTTTTTGTGTTCGTGCAGCGCAAACGACGGAAGCCCCGTTTTTTGCGTAGGCCAATGCAATCGCTCGGCCAATTCCCCGGCCTGCCCCGGTAATGACGGCTACCTTGCCGGCAAGCAGCTTTTCTTTAGTATGCATCTGATTTCCCCTCGCTTGACTACTTTTTTTGAAACTCTATTTCATTAGCATTTTTTGTATCCGCGAACCAACGTAAAACTTGATTATGATGATTAATGATTTGTTGCGCGGTCAGCAATTCGCTGTTCCACGTACTATGCGTATCTTTTACCAAGGTAACCGTATAACCCATGCTGAATGCTCTTCTGCATGTTGTATCAACGCATACTTCGGTTTGTATCCCTGTAAGAATCAGGTGATCAATCTCTTTCGCTTTTAGTTTTTCTTCTAAACACGTATTAAAGAAGGCGTCAGGGGTTTTTTTTTGGACGAACGTGTCCGTATCCATTGGTGAAAGCCCGGGATGTAGTTCCCATCCTTTCGTTTTATATTCCAAGGGTTTTCCGACAGGGGTGTTGTGCTGGATATAAAAGATAGGTACATCAGCAACACGTGCTTTATGAATGAGTGTTTTCAAATTACTGATTAGATGATCTCCATTGTATACGGGGTTTTCACTTTCAAACATTCCATTTTGTACATCAATAATAATCAATGCCGGATTTTGCAGCATAATATTCCTCCTAAAAAATAGAATGTGTGTTCTTGCTAAGGATACATGAACGTTTAAAGTATGGCAAGGAAAAGTGAACAGATACGAGTACATTGATGGTAAAAAATCCCAGCTACTCTACCTCTTGCTTACCATAGGTCTCATCCTAAGGCAAAATGTTGATTATTCGACTTTTCAAGTCCGATTGAATAGATAACTTTATTTTCTGTCATTCAGGTGGTAAGCTTGACAGAAAATAGTTTAAAAGGAGAATGAGACTGTGGTTGACTCGATTACTTTAATCAGCTTTTCACTGGTAGCTTTGGGAATTGTCTGTGCACCTGGGCCAAATATGATGTATCTCGTATCCTGTTCTCTGACTCAGGGCAAGAAAGCTGGTTTCATTTCTTTATTGGGTGTCGTCACAGGGTTTATTGTCTATGTGATTGCGACAATCTTGGGACTTGATTTCATCTTTAAAACGGTTCCTCTGCTTTACTCAGCTATTAAAATAGCAGGAATCCTCTACTTGCTGTGGATGGCATGGAACGCCGTAAAACCAGGCGGTCAGTCGGTATTTGAACCGCATAATGTTTCTCATCATTCTCTGAAAAAAATCTACTTGAACGGACTAATGACGAATTTATTAAATCCAAAGATAGCGGTTCTTTACATATCACTGCTACCGCAATTTGAGCATCCTCAAAATGGTCCGCTAGCCATGCAAATAGGGGTACTCGGGGCCACACAGATTATCATCAGTTTTTCTGTGAACTTATTAATTGTGTTATTTGCGGGTCAAGTTTTCCAACTGTTAAGGGAGAGACCGGTATGGAAAAAGATTCAAAAATACTTTATGGCAACTGTTTTAGGACTGCTGGCGTTAAATTTGGCATTTACTAAAAATAAATAAATACTGTTGCTCTTTAACTGAAGACTCGTGGTTTCATACCATGTTGTAAGGAAACGCCAAAAGCCCCCCGAACTGGTCTGCGGAGGGCTTTTTGATTTCGTATAAAACGCTCTTTGTGTCGATCGTAATTATATCATAAACTTCTAGTTTACTCTAAAGAGCTACCTTGTCAGACATTATTTTCTAGGTGAATATATAACGCTTTCTGATCAAAGGATTTTCCTTTTCGCCCAAAAATGAGTGGACAAGGAAAGTAGCAGAGCGACGACTAACAAGATGATTGTTCCGGTTAGTACGACCGCTCTTATTGAAAAATATTCCGTCGCCAGCCCAAAAATGATCGTTGTCACAATGATGAGTACGGCTTCAATTAGGTCATATAAGCTGCCGACCCGTCCCATGATTTGTGTTGGTATGCTCTGTTGGTAGAAGGTTAAGAACCCGGCATTGGCGAGGGCCATGAAAAAGGAAAGAACAAAGAAGCCTGCTGCAGCAACAGAGAATGAGTGAGAAACAGCATAAAGGATGTAACCTAGTGAAAAGAATAGCGCGCCTATTTGAATGAAAAACGCGATCGAAAGTTTTCGGGCGAAAAGTGACGTGACAAATGCGCCGAAAGCGATACCGGCTCCGGCGATACTGACAAGAAAACCATACCGTGTATTGGACAGGCCTAAAACGCTTTTTGCAAAGGCTGCCTCAAGTGAATCAACAGATGCCGCCATGACCATCATGCAGCTGAATAAAAAAGCGACGGTCATGACTAGTGAATTTTTCAGGCTGAATTGAATGACAATCTGCCAATCCATTTTAATGACCTGAAGAGACATTTTCTCTGCGATGGCAAAGCGGGTATGCTTTTCTACGTCGGGCAGGGACAGGATAACCAGTGCGGACAGAACAAAGGATAGCCCATTCATATAAATCGCGAACATGGGGGAGCCAATCAGGAACAATAATCCAGCAATAGCCGGTCCGACTAAAAAGCCTCCGGATTCAACTAAACCTCTTAGCGAATTAAATTGTTTTCTTTGATCCGGTGGTGTAATTTTTGTAATGTAGGTCATTGCAGCCGGGCTAAACATTGAACTTGCCATGTTAGTCAAAAAAACAATGAGGAAGATAAAGAAAAGTGACGGTATGCTGGGCAAAAGGACAATCAATGCTGCGCGCGCCAAATCGAGCACAATCATCAGCTTACGTTTATTCAGCCGATCAATGAGGCTTCCCGACCAGAAATTAGTCAACAAAGTTGCTGCCGGCTTCAGTATATACAGGACAGTGACAGCCAGCGGTGAGTGGGTCATATCAAGAACAATTAAGTTGAGGGCTATCAGGTAGATCCAGTCTCCGATATTAGAAATGCCGATGCCCAGTAATAGGAGCAGTGAATTTTTCCATAGTGTCAACCTTTTGCTGATTTTCATAACGACTACCTCCGTTTAACCTTTTGATTGATCATGTGGTTAATCGAGGGCAGGAAACATCGTTTCATCATAAAAAACTCACCTCCAAGACAAATCAAGTCTTGGGGACGAGATCAGCTTCGTGGTGCCACCCCAGTTCGCAAACGGGTCTCCCTGCTTGCCTTGTCAGGTATCAATTACCTGCGCTCGATAACAGGAGCACTGTCGCACAATCATCTAGTTGAATCCCATGCGCAGCTCAGAGGCTTGTTTCAGCATGCTGCTCGTGATCCTTTTCACCAACCGGACCTCTCTAAACAGAACAATCATGGCTTACTTTTCTCGTCATCGCTTTTCGTGTTTAGCAATGAATGTAGCATAATTATTATAGAAAGTAAATTGAAATAGCCTCATTTTGCCTGGATGGAAATCTAGAAAAACTACGTATTCTTAAGCTGGGTGAATAGACCAATCCAGCATCGTGACCAATCCCCAAAGGTATGATAAACCTCACTGGTGAGACGGTCACAGTAGAGTAGAATGGTAACAAATGATTAAAAGAAGGCGCTTTATTGTGGCTGAAATGCGCGATTATAACCAAAATCCGTTCATCGTTATCTGGGAAGTGACACGCATGTGCCCACTTCACTGCCTGCATTGCCGAGCAGAGGCGCAATTGCATCCGTATCCGGGTGAGCTGACGACTGAAGAAGGAAAAAGGCTGATCAATGAAATCTACGAGATGGACAACCCGCTGCTGGTGTTTACGGGTGGTGATCCGTTGATGAGAGCGGACATCTATGAGCTGATCGGTTATGCGTCTCAAAAAGGAATGCGCGTCTCGATTACGCCATCGGCAACGCCGCGTCTCACGCGCAAAGCGATATGTCGTACGAAAGAGGCGGGGATTGTGCGCTGGGCACTGTCTCTGGATGGGCCGGACGCAGCGACACATGACTATTTCCGAGGATTCCGCGGCACATTTGACCGAACGATTAAGGCGATTGACACGCTCAATGAGCTGAACATGCCCTTTCAAATAAACACAACTGTTACTCAGTACAATGTGAACAAGCTTCCGGAAATTGCGGCACTAATGGCGAAGCTGGGTGCGGTTGTTTGGACCTTGTTTTTTCTTGTTCCGACCGGACGCGGCGATTGGCTCAGACCGATTAGTCCGGAGCAGCACGATTCGGTTATGCGCTGGGCTTTTCAGCTTCAGGAGCGTGTTCCTTATAGGATTACAACAACAGAAGGACAGTTCTATCGCCGCGTGATGTATCAAGGAAATGTGAAAAGAATCAATGATGGGCTGGAGCCGATCGGAAACTTTCACGATGATTTGGCGCGGGCGCCGCGTGGAACAAATGATGGCAATGGTTTTATTTTTGTCAGTCACACCGGCAATGTGGAGCCATCGGGCTTCCTTCCCATTGTGTGCGGCAATGTCAAAGAAGAGTCGCTCGCACAGATCTATCGAACATCTCCATTATTACAGGCCTTGCGCAACCCGGACGGTTATAAAGGAAAATGCGGCATCTGCGAATTTCGATTGATGTGCGGAGGTTCACGGGCGCGTGCCTATGCGGTTACGGGGGATTATCTGGCATCTGAACCCTATTGCGTGTATGTGCCGCAATCCTATGAATCGAGAATGACGGATGAGACTGTCTAGTAGAAATCGATCAGCTTCATTTTTTAACAAAATTAGAAAACTTGGCTTCGCCAAGCCTCTGGCGAAGGCGAAGCCTAAGTTGCA
>NZ_JBEVCB010000008.1:0-147628 GCF_040513385.1 Sporolactobacillus caesalpiniae | reverse complement strand
GATGACCGCGATGAGTTTTCCGGTTTCTGTATAGATTTTGACCATCTCATCGTAGACGTGCTTCATTTCTACTCCGATGCTCATTGTGCATCCCTCCAGAAATAGTGTTCCGGCTGAGTCAGCTTGGCCGGTGAATGGAATCCTTGAAGGGAAGTGAGTCCCTTTCGCTGCAGTAAGTTGCGCAGATCTTCAAACAGAAAATGAGATCCGCTGCCGAGCACCTGTGTTGCAAGTGCCTCTTTGGCGACATCAAAAGCCGCTTGCCAGTTAACCCAGTAAAAGAAATGGGCATTAGGGTCATGTTCAAGCAACCTATTAAGTGAGTCGTCGGTTATTTTTCTCGGCAGCGCATCGTGCGCGGTTACAAAAAGAAGGAATCGATGCTCTGCGTGTGTCAGCAGCTGCATCCGTTCATGGTTGAGATCGAACGTGTTGTTCTTTTAAATCAATGTATTGTTCGGCCAATTGATCGCCATCATAGATTTGGAGCTCCTGCTTTGCTTGGGTTCGGTTGGCATCATGCCGTCCGCTATACTATTTTGCTTCGATAATAATGGCGATCGGCGGCTTTGTTTTACGTGTAATGAGGATCAGCGCGTCTGGCTCACGTTTGTAGTGCGTTGTTTTCGGCCAGAAGAGATAATCTGCCGTCAGGCAATCGGTAAAAATGTCGTCGATTGGTTGTCCGGTTTGAGTATTGATTGCTTTTCTGAGAAATGGGATGAGTCCGAGATTGACAGGTAGATAACGAAAGGTGGAGAAAACGTCCGAAGTCAGCAGGTCTTCCTTGGCTTCTAATGTGGGCAGTTTTCCATGAAGCTCTGCAATGGTCATTCGATCACTACTTTCGTAGGAGATGGATAACCCTAGCATTCTACATATTATGACTTTATTCCTGCTTATTTTACAAAAAATAGGATTTTATCCTGCAAAATACCTGTATTTAAAGAACATGGATGGTGACCCGTATGAAGATATTTAGGGACAATAAACATATGGAGGTGAAGGGTAAAATGGCTACAGAAGCACTAAAAAATAATGAATACAATAGAACCTTTCACATAAAGGAAAAAGATTTCAATGATTTATTGGATAGTGATCCTATCGCTGTCACCCCTTCCCCGTTGGTTGATCGCCTGATCGCGCAGACTGGAAAAGAACGTTTATTGGATGCTAGAAAGTTTATGGAGAAAAAAACATGCCCGATAAAATAGAGACAAAGGTCTATGAGTTATCGACACTAGTTGAATCAAGTTCAGAGGAGGAGGTAAAATCAATTACTCTCCTCTTTTTCTTGTGAGAAAAATCCGCACGTACAAAATTACTTACATCACAAAGCAATTTTGAATGAACAAAGATGTGTTACGAAGACTTATTTAGTGATTAATAGCGAAAGTTATTGCTAAGCAAACGTACATAAGAACCGTATCTATTGAGTATGATGCTGACAATGATTTTCTGGATGATTACTATACATTGGACATAAAAGATTATGAGAAAAAATATGAAAAAGCCAAATTATACTGTTTTCATAAAATACAATTGAATAAAAAGCCGGACAGTAATCAATTTTTAGCTGCTCTGAGAATTAATTGAACGAGTTAATACAGGTTAACTCATGTTCCATTTCATGGTGGTCTCAGATATAGTTGAATTATTCTGAATCATTTATACTATAATAAAGGTGCAATAATAAAGCTGCCGATTTTCGGCCATCGGCGGCAAGGTGACAACAAACTGCTTCTATCCTTCGATTCAATTACATTATTTGGGTGTGGACAAGAGATTTAGGAAACAGGGAATTGGATTTACACTACTCAACTTTCGCACCCTAATTTGGGCAGATAAACCTTGATATAGTTGGGTAAGCTCTCAATCCATTGTGTCAGTTGACAAGTAACCCATCTTTTGATTGATTTTTTTGTTTTTGTTAGGGCGTCATGAAGAATATCCATGAGCTGCGTCAGTGCTACAGCCCAATCCAGTTCATTCATTTCGTCACAGAGTTCATAAAACATACCACCAAGGGTTCGATTATCTGTACTGCAACGGTTTTGCCAAGACAGGAGAATAAACCTTGTAAAGACAATGGTTGTGTGGCTAATCAGCAGATCGTACGATCTGCCCTGGAACTCTTTTTGAAGCTTAAGAAATGACTTCGTTGCTTTAAAAAATAATTCAATGTCCCATCTCATGCCGTACGTACGAATGATTTCCTGTTCTGTAAGTGTGCAGTCAGTACTTAAGATGGCTAGCCATTCACTTTGTTTATTGCGGTTTTGAACGAACACAACTTTGACCGGGACTCCATTAGCCATTGTGGTACGAATAGAACGTAAAATTTCTTTGTGACTGGTTACGGGCTTCGACAGTCGATACAGCGTTCTTAATCCAACCCATTGAGAGCCTACTCGATAGCGCTGATTCGTTGGTTTCACCATACCAATAACATCGATACCTTGATCGGTCAAAGCCTTGATCAAAGGTTGTTGGGTAAACCAGCTGTCCATCAGAACATAGGATGCATCAATTCCGTTCAACAAGGCCCGTTTAACCATCCCAGGGATTTGTTCAGGAGCTGTTTGTAAAGCTTCGATTCGTCTTTTATAGCCGGAACAACGCTTATCAATCGTCGAATTGATATCATTAATTTTTGCCTTTTCTTTGCTTGAACTAAGGAGTGAAAAATCAATGGGCAGGAACGTTGATCCGTCGGACCATCCTAATGTCAGCATACGAAATCCTTTGTAGTGTCTTCTCCTGGCATGGTCAAAACAATGAGCCAAAAGTTCGACGCGCTTACTGCGGTCGCGATAAAAAGATGAATCATCCAGAATGAGTACTTTAGTGTGGCAGGTGCTCGTCAAACGGCTGACTTTCATAATCGTGAATACGCTTAGTGCCGTCAGGAAGCGGCGCCAGGCAAACTTCGGGTAGTTTAAAAAACGATAAACAGCATCCTTGCCTGGTAATTCATCTGCTTTATTACTCTCCAGTAAACGATACCAATTTCTTTGGGTAAAGATCAGACGAAAAATAAGCTGAAAAAGATAACCACTGGAAAAGCCGAAGGCTTTTTGAATTCCTGCCTGACGTAAATGTTTTAGAATCCTCAACTCATTAAAATTCACTTTTATTTCTGATGGCAGTTGATTATTTTGACCTTTTTTCGCTATCATATAGAGGGCACCTCTTCTTTTTGGTAGTGTATTTCGTCAAAATCACTATACCAAAAATTGAGGTGTCTTTCTATTTTGTCAAGGAGTGTAATGAATAGGCTACAAAGCACGTTATATCAAGGGCTATTTCGGATTTTTACTCTGCGAAAGTTGAGTACACTACTAATGTCTGCGATTGACGAATGTTCGAAAACTTAAAGATATTCCTAATGAATAAAGCAATTAAGCATCCTGTTTAGAGGGTGTTTTTATTATGTAAAAAACTCAGGATCATTTGCCGCCTGTTTCATGACTTGCCAAAATGGAATCAAGCCTTGGAATCCTTAGTTGAATTTATTGAAAGCAAGCCCTGATTATCCATTCCCCCCCTTTATAACGCACTGATAAAGCCGCCGATGTGTATTCATCGGCGACAATATGACAACAAGCTACTCCGTATGTTCGATCTTATAGTTAATCACTTGTACGCAGCTTGTCAAAAAGGACCAACAGGCTGCAGCACGAATGTTTCTACTATTTTCCCAGCTTCATTTTTGTTTTTCGTATAGTTTTTTACAAATGCATCCTTGTTTTTAATGACCCGATCCTTGTCGTAGATAAAAACGAATAGATGGCTAATCGGATAATTCGTGATGTCAGCGCCAATTTCTTCAGTCAATTCACGTTCCTTCATTGAATCTCTGCTGCATTTTGTTTCTATAGCAAGATCATAATCGTTTAAAATAATGTCAAACCTGATGGAACCGTAACCCACATCATTCGGCACTTCGCAGCGAGCGGTTGGAAATACAGGTTTAATCAATGAAAACAGTATTCTTTGCAGATCATATTCATTGCCAATTTGAATTTCATTCAGAATGTCTTGTTGAATTGTTCCTTTTCCATGAACTGGATCATGATACAACGTTTGCATGTGCTGATCAAAATGCTGCAACATTCGTCTCAGAATAACGCACGCGGTCCGGATGTTGATTTCATCACTCTGATTTGATTCATCTTGAGCTTTCTGAGCAATCGACACAAGAAAACGCTGAACCTCCAATAGTACTTTTTTAAAGTTATTTCGGCTCTCTTGTTCTGAAAATACATTAATTACATACTTACTTTTGAGAGTAAATCGCTTTGCTATGGATTTGTCTTCAAATAATGATTCGAGTACTTCTGTTACCTGTTCTCTCCAGCTTTGATACTCTTCAGTAATGGTACTGATATTACTGTTAGGACGATCTATTTTTTCAAGAAATTTATTCAGCGATTCAATTTGTTCATTGTATAGTCGATTATTCATGCACTTCTCATTGTTTTCCATTGGGCACCTCATTTATTTCGTAAGATATCCAGCGAATAGAAACCCCAGCGAATGAAGAAAAGAAACAAAGGATCAAGAATATAAAGCTGATTGTCTTTCCATTCAAAAACCTGATAAATCAGTTCGCTCTCAGACATAATGTCTTTAATATGCCTTAGCGAATCCTTAATTTTCTTGTTGCTCAATTTATTCGTTGTTTTCTGCAAAATCAAATCAATTCTCTGTCTCATTTCATCAAATGAAACACTGAGCACCGGAGGATCTTTGGCAACAGCCATCAAAATAATACTGTATATGTCTTTCTGATCGCCATTGATCAGTGTGTATGTTTTTCTTTTCTGTCCTCTTGTCGGAGGACCATCCTCGAGCTTTTTGACAATCTCGAGATAAGGCAAATTACTCGTTGTTGCTTTAAAGCTTTGCTCAACCATCGCTTTGCCTATAAGGGTTAATTCTGTTTCCAAGCTATTTTCAGTGAGAAAAGATAAATTTAAGCAAATCGATTGCATGAGTTGCGGGGAAGCAAGACTCTCTTGAGCCATCAAATTCGCCTGTTCATCTGTTATGCTAATGCCCAGCTTCTGAAACCCGGTCACTGCAATTTGTTTTAATTCATCCGTCTCCCATGGCAGCATATTTATCAAGCTTAATCGGCCGCTTAAATCAGGGTTTTTTCTAATTGCATCGTCCGCGCGATGGGGCAGTGAAATGACAATAACCTTTAGTCCTTTTCTGATTGCATCCTTTAATTGATAAGCAATATCAAACTGTAGTTTCGCCGTTGCGTAATGAAAATCATCCAAAACAAGGACTAACTCATTTTCAACGAAATAATTAATGATTCTGTCTTTCTTCGTACCATATTTTTGTTTCGTTGCGATTTCTCTTTCTTCCTGACGATCTAATCCGTCATTTATACGTTCTTTTTCAATACGTTCACCTTCAAATGACAATCCTAATTTATTTGCGACTGGTAGCCAAAAGCCGTCTTCCATAGTTCTAAAATCAGCACCAGACAAAGATACAATCGCTTTCACTCCAAGCACTTTCTCACATAAAACAGTTTTGCCTATTTTGGATGGCCCGATAATTGAGGTTAAAAAACCGGGAGTATTCAGTGCTTGCCTCAATCTCTGTTCATAAGTGAAGACTGATTCCGGAGATTTACGTGATACATACGTATATTGCGGGAAGTCTCCTGGACGGAAAACATCGCTTCCGCTCAACTTTTTTTCACCTTTAACCAACCTTGGCACCACCTTGTATAGCCTTTTTCCCTATTATACCCTTAATAATTTTATTTTAAAATCTAATAATTTCCCATTTCTAGTAAAATACATTCAATTACAAAGTTCGTGATTCACACTAACTATTCCTTCATAACATATATATCTTGAATGCTCCTTCAAATGCTAGACACGATGACAAAGTCATTTCACGAATTTCTCTATTTCAATTAAGAATCTACTAACAAATAGTCGTCATACGATACCGATGTACACCCCCCTCTTGTCCAACCCCGCCTATTTTCTTTATAATTGGTTTGTGACTCTATGGATAGGGAACATGAAGCTAAAATAACAGCAACTTAACAGAGTCAACCCACAACCTTTTTTCATTCGGAGGACAAGCTGATGAACATTCAAATAAAAATTTCGATAAAAGGCAGTAAGCCGCCTGTCTGGGCCAGGATCCAAGCAGACAGTATGATTACCGTTTCGGATCTGCACGACTATATCAACGAACTATTTGGTTTTGACTATAATGATGCGTATATTAAACTGCCGAAGCACCTCGGATATTCACTTAACTCGGGAACCACTGATGTCTTATTCGGTGTCTTTCATGATGAGTTTGGGCAGCTCACTGAATTTGGCCCGGAAGCTCTGAATGATCATCAGTATATGGTTTCGGATTTTCTCATTGAGCCTGGAGACAAGGGCCGCTGCGTCACTTCAGATAAGCAGTTGGAAATCAAACTTGAACCGCTTAAAGATGAATACGAGCAGCCTGTACCGCGCTGCGTCGGATGCAGCCGCGCAATGGTTCCCTATTTGAACAGCTTATTAATGGATGAAGATGGGACATTTTTTGATGATCCTTTAAGTAATCAAGCAGGGGCTGTTGAAGATCTCACTGAATGCTTGAGCATCCATCAGCTCGATGACGACGAAGAAGACTTAGCTCAATTTACTGTTGATCCTTCAGATGACGAGAATTGGTTCGATCTCTTGCGTGCTTCGGAACAATTTGCGGATCTTGAGCCATGGCGATGGCTGAATTCGGATCAAGTGCTCGTGCTGGACCTTCCCAATTTTCCACAACGGGTGTACTGCTGCGTTCTTGGACAAATGGGAGATGAATTCGGTCTGGTTGCCTATGTCGGTGACGAAGGATTGGCGTTGATTCATCGTCTTTTCACGAATTCGGCTGCTGCAGTTAACACGCCGATAACGGCTCAAGTGTTCAATCTCTCACTATGCAGACGCGGAACTTTTCCTGAGGAAGATCGATCATTACTCTACATGTTGGATCATGGTCTAGAAAATAGGGATCATTGGCCGATGCTGCGCGTTCAAAACCCCGGCTATATGAGCTGGATACCTCAGGGGGAAGAGGTCTTTCTGTTCGCCGATATTATTAATAAGATTTCAGCGCTCGTGCATGATTATCAAGATCGAATTGAGCAATTCCCTTTTTATCAAGACCACGAATGGTTTCTTAGAAAATATGTTCTCGATGAGCAAGGATTCGAAAAATCGGTTGATGGTACCATCGAGCCGATTGCGAGCAAACAGGTCCAATTGCGGCATGCCGAACCCATGATCAATGCCGTTGATCTTCAGCGGATAAAGAAAACGACGCGCCAGAGCAAATCATGGGTAGAACTTGGCGGCGGTTTCGCATCGTTTACTGTTGCACAAGAAAATGACAACAGACCGATCTACCCTTGGCTCGAGCTCGCTGTCGATCACATTAACGGACAAATTCTGCTCCATAACTTAGCATTGCCGGATCAATTTAATGAACAAGCTGTTTATGTACGCACAAATCAGGATTTTCTTTTGAAAATGATTCAAGAAACGGCGCAGCGTCCGAGTGGCATTCTTGTAGCTGATGATCATCTCTATCATGCGTTATTTTTATTATGTGAAAAGCTCGGAATCATTTGCAGCCTGTCCAATGACTTACCCAAGTTGGACCAAGCAATGGAATCCTTAGCTGAATTTCTGGAAAGCCAACATTGATTGTTCATTTTCCCCCTATGGGGCTTGATGCATTCGGCTTGTTTGGCCTGATAGGCGCTTATAATCGTCTAAGTTCGACTATTTCATTTAATTGAGCAACATGACAGGTAATAACCGATACAGTCAGGTGATTATATGACAGAAGGACAAAAAGTGATCGGCGGCTACTTTTCGCTTGAGCTGCCTATGAAAACGGAATACCACAGTCAGGCACTTCGGCTGAACAGCGCGCGTTATGCCCTGGAGTATGTACTGCGCGTGCGAAACTATAAAAAAATTTATCTGCCCGCCTATATTTGTGACAGTGTGCTTCAGCCAGTTAAACGCTTGGCTATTAATTATAGCTTTTATCGTATTAATGAGCACTTCGCACCAATTTTTGAACGCGTTCCGGAGGATGATGCCTGTTTCCTTTATGTCAATTACTTCGGCATGAACAGCGACAATGTCCGGAACGTCTGCCACAATCTGAGGCACGTCATCATCGATAATACGCAGGCGTTTTTTGATCGGCCGCAAGCGTGCGTCGATACCCTGTATTCGCCGCGCAAATTTTTCGGCGTGCCTGACGGCGGTTATTTGTATACCGATGCCGAGGAGCGACTTGGACTGGAACGGGATCCGTCCTACTACCGTTGCGACGCGCTGCTGAAGCAAATTGATCTTGACAACACTTCCGCCGAGCCGCTGTTTGAACAAAACGAGGCATATCTGGATACATGTGGAATGCACCCGATGTCCGGTGTGACTCAGCGGCTGTTGATGAGTATTGATTATGAGCAGGTGCGCGCGATCAGAAACGAGAACTTCCGGTTTCTTCACCAACAGATCGGCACATACAATCGGCTGCGCGCGAACTTCGGTAGTGTGAACGGACCGCTGTGCTACCCCTTCCTCATTGAGCATGGGGAACACTTAAAAGATCTTTTGCTGGAGCATCATATCTATGCCAATGATTATTGGCAAGAAGTGCCGTCGCGCGCCCCTCTTTCAAGTTTTGACTATCGGCTCGCCGAAAATTTGGTCGCGCTGCCGATTGATCAACGTTACAATGAGGCGGACATGCGTTTTATTGCGCAAACGGTTCGAAGTTTTCTTGGATAGTTTGGAAGTATGTACAAATTGATGGTACGCCAAGATACATGACTTTATTTTGATGGTCACATCATTCTGAAGGTTTATAACATAATAAAATCGCCGATGCGCAAGTCTTCACCTTCACCAGAGGCTTGGCGAAGCCAAGTTTTCTAATAAATCATTTTGATCCTTGATTAAGTAACGTGGACGGAATAAAATAAGCGGAGATTTTCCGGCTATTTGCATCATGATGCTTGTTTTACAGGTAAATAAGGGTAATTTTTCCGCTTATGCACGGAAAAACCCTCTATTTTCACGTTTTTCGATGCGATAAGCGGAATTTTTCCGTTTATTTCTTAGATTGGGCGGCTTACCTAATCGTCCATCCGAATCTTATGACCATATCGTCGTACCGGCAGGGCAAAACGCGTGCCTTTCTTTCACCATGGCATCTGGTGAACGATGCATAACAAGCAATCGAGTAGTGACCGTTTTCTTACCTCACCACATACGCATCATTTCCTCAACTTTATCTTTGTCCGCCTTCCCGTCTTTCATAAAAACGTTTGGAAAACCAGCGCCGTAACCTCGAATATTCGCTTCGCCGAAGATACCGGCAACTCGATTGCATGTGCTCGCCAGGCTGGAGCGATCATATTTCCTGCAAAAATCATTGAGCTCCTCTCCGTACATCCACTCTCCTTTTGCATGCTGATCAAAGTTGATTACCGAGCACTTGACCTGCTCTATGTCCATTTTCCGACGTGCTGAGAGCATGATCCGATCGATGAAGTCATCGTCAGGCAAGGAATAACCGGCGAAAATAATATGCTGTGCATGTTCGATGGCCACTTTCATGTCATTCTGGATTTCTTGAATAAATGAGGGCTGAGCTGCTTTAAAATGCGTTTGCATCGCAATTGCTGTGTGATGCGCCTCGGTAATGGTCCCGCAATAGGTGCACTGAACCGCATCAAAAATACCTGCGTCAATGGCTTTTTTCTCTTCGAGTGAACGCGGACTCCTCGGGGAAAGCGAGGGAATAATCTGCGGTGGGAACAGGCATGGCGAATCAATGCACCATTCATTCCCCAAATAAAAGGTGAGTTTCCCGCACTTCGGGCATTGCCGAAATCCGTGGCAGCCATGTGGAAAGTAAAATTTGCCGATTCGAATTCGCCTTCCGGTTTGGTACTCACTGTCATTCATTTGCTGCACCGCGGTTTCATTCATCGGAAACCAAGCCGATGGCGATCGGCCTTCAACTTTTCTGACGGCAATAAAATGTACGAGATCATTAAACAGCTTCATTGGCTGTGGTGGATCACCAATCTTCGGGCAATCCGCTGCACTGTTCATTTCCTTATGCGCATTGAAAATCAACCAAAGTAAAATCGGATCCCAGTTCATCGAAATCATGGCATAACTGAATAGATAAAAGTTTCGATCATCAAATGAAATCTGTTTTGCCGTTTTTTGGACACCTTCCTCACGCATTCGATCGGCAAGGATCATGGCAAATTTATAATAGTGTTGATAAAGCGCCTTTGTGTCCGAATCATGCAGGAGCTCCTCATAACCGATAGCATGAATTAATTGCGTCAGCATCGTTAGTGTGCGCCGGGCTGCAATCAGTCGATCAAGCGTAATGAACCGTTGATCAACTTCGATTCCTTTATGCGCTTGAATATGAAGATCAAGCAAATTATATAAATCATCCAGACTGAATCGATGATTTCGATTCCTCGGGCAGCGTTCAATGACCAACTTTACAGCATTCCAATCATAGAGCATTTGCAGGTGCTGCGCGCGATCTTTCGGAATATCCAGCACGCGTATAGCTTCATCCTCGTGACCATGAAATTCCGAATCAATCAGTTCAAGCAGCGCCTTAAGCTCGCTGCGCACCCGTTCATCTGCTTCAGGAATGACCTGATCAATAGCTTTTCCTAGATTCTTATCTGCCTCAGTCAACGTCTGAAACATTTTCCCAAGCTCATTTGTCGTTTTCATATGAAGCGGCTCAGTGGTTCCCGCACCCCAGAAAATTACGGTTTCCGGCCAATATGGATTATAGTTTTCATAATGGATCATTTGTTTTTCACCCTGACTGATCATGCCATATATATCGTCATTTTACCCAAAAACGTACTGATCAGCCCTATGAATAATTTACTGGTAAAACGAAAATAAAGCAGCGGTTTGGAAATGGCTGATTTATCGGAAAAGAGATGGTGGTTGTGTATACCGCCGCCTGGCAAGCTAAACTAAATGGCAACATATGAAAAAACGAGGGCACAGGCCGGTCCTTACTTCCATAGGATGTGGTGACTTTCGCGTTGCATACAGGACGTACTTCCGCAGGATACGGTGGCTTTTGCGTTGCTTACAGGAAGTACTTTCACAGGATGTGATGGCTTTCGCGTTGCTTACAGGACGTACTTCCACAGGATGTGGTGACTTTCGCGTTGCATACAGGATGTATGCGTAGTTAGCGAAAGTTTCCCTTTATAGCGAAAGATCCCTTACATTTAGCGAACATTCCTTTGCCCCAAATACCGTTTTGAATCATCAACCATGTGCGTGAACAGACATCTCTAATGTCAATCATTTTGGTCCTTAATTAAGTAACGCGGCCGGAGTAAAATAGGCGGAGATTTTCCGGTTATATGCATCCTAGCGCTTGGTTCACAGGTACATAAGGATAATTTTTCCGCTTATGCACAGCAAAACCCTCCATTTTCACGGTTTTCGATGCGATAACCGGAATTTCTCCGTCTATTTAAGCTATTTTTTCTTGCATTTTCTAAATAAGCGGAATTTTTCCGTTTATTTCTCAAATTGGGCGCTTACCTGATCGCCCAGCCCAACCGAATCTTATGACTTTATCGTCGTACCGGCAAGGATAAACGGGTAGTGCAGCTTTTTATAGACACAGTGCTAACTTTTTCACATCAACATTTCAGATTTTCCTTTTTTTCCTCATTATAAATTGGTGATAAAAAAAGTCCTCTGCAGTAAGCAGAGAACAAGGTGTGAGTCTTACATTAACAGAAGGATTGAGATTAATCATACTATATCACTATGTTTAGTTATATTTCAAGTGTTTTTTTATCTATCTCGATATATCCGGACAAAATTTGTTACTATTTCCGCTAAGATCTTTTTAGCTGGTTACGATCTATTTACCGGTTGGGACTGATTCGTTTCTCAACTGTTCTTCACTATAAAACTAAAAACGAACATCGCTAAGAAAGTAACGCACTATCTGAGCGATGTTCTCAAAATATTGCTATTTGAAATAAGATGAAGATCTTTTTTTGATCACAAAAGTCCAAAATATGCCTTTAAAATTACTTCATTTTGCTCATCATGTCCATCATATTGGTCATCATTTCGTCGCATTTGTGCATACAGCTCATCATTTCATCCTTGCTCATCATCATGTCGTCCATCATCATGTCCATGCCCGACATTCGTTCCATCATCATCTGCATGCATTTCATTTGGCACATCATCTTGTCCATTTCCATCATCATCATCATATTCATTGGCATCATCATTGATTTGTTCATCATGTCCATCTTTTCCATCGTAAAATCCCTCCAAAAAGTTTATTTGCGGAAAAGGTTCTATTTCAACAGCTCTTCCCACAACTCAAACTTACCATGAAAAAAGGGATTATCAAAGCAGATCTGCAGTTTCAAAAAGATAAGTGAACAGCAAATAAGGCATAAAAGCTTGCTTTCATGCCCATTACCACTCTTCAATTGATAAAAAACTTCTATGAATCGCGCCGATTACCAAGAACCGCGCTTATTTGCAGATTCTTTGATTTTGAACCCTCAGTCGGTCAATTTCTTTGCCAAGTTCAACACGGCGATGCTTCAGTGCAAACAATTCTGCAGTAATGTCATCGTTCAGAAGCTGCTGCCCTGTATGCAGGGATCGATACAACTGAAGGATTTGGCGATTAACATCCCGAAACTGATCCTGTAACTCTGTTTCCCCATCTGCTTTTGGTAATTGGGACCGTTGAGCGCATTCTGCAAGTTGCTTTTTGATTTCAGTTTGCCATGCAAGATCGTTGAGTTGTTTCGCATAAAGATACAAGTCTAAATAATCATCAATTTGTAAATCATTCGTCTGTGTTGTCATATAAAAAACCCCTTCTTATCTTCATTCCGGAATTAGCACGGTACTTTATAAAAGCCCGTTGCTGAGACTTCACAGGGCCGGTCCCTCCGCCTCTCTAGATAAGAATGATCCGGCTTCTTTGCATCAAAGCAAAATGAAAAACGGTCATTTCTCTTGAAGATCAAGAAAAATAACCGCTGCGCCGTTCGCATTATTTTTCTTATCTTTCAGAATAAATCTGCTGGAATTAACACCGTGCGCATTGCTGCGTTGGTTGTCGGGTTTCATTGGGCCAATCCCTCCACCACTCTAGATAAGATTATTTGATTGCTATTAGTTTATCGTGAATCCTGTTCCTTGTCAACAGTTAAATTAATACTTTTCTTATCGGAATTAATTTCATTGGATTTTTTTGCTTGAATCATGTGAGCTTTCGTTTATATCGCTAAGATTGTGTGCTTTATGATACATTGACACCATCCGCTTCGCAATGGGAACAAGCTTCTCGCCTTGTGCGGACAAGCGAACGCCGCGCCCTTGCCGTATAAAGAGGTCTACATTAAGCTCCTTCTCAAGTGCCTGAATTCGCGAGGTGACCGATGGCTGCGACAGAAACAGTCTTTTGGACGCGCCATGAAAACTATGACACGTGACAACCATTAGAAATGTATTCAATTGGTCGATCGTCAAAGCTGCATCACGTCCTTTGCCGCATTCAGATGAATCGTAACAGTACCACGCTATTTCAAGTGTTGTTACGATTGTACGATCGTAAAATCGTTTCGTCAATGATTATTCCGATAATTTTTATGCGTTTTATTACAATTGATAAATCTAAGACAAATGAAACAAGCCGGTACTGGAAACAGTATTACTAGGAGAGAACAATTTAATCAGGGCAAATACGCACCTAATAAGGAGCTCATTCATGCAGACAACGAAACTTACTCATACTATTCTTGATGTGATCTTGAAGATGCCGGGATTGAAAGTCAATCGTGAGGATTTTTTCAGGCGCGCATTTCCAAAAGAAGATATGGAGCGACTGATTGATAGTGGACCCGCACGTTATTTCGGACAGGCGGAACTTGAGAAGCGAGCGACACAACTGATTCAGAGTGCGACCTGGAAGAGCTCTGCGATGTCATTCGCGGCGGGGATTCCCGGAGGCCTTGCCATCGCGGCGACCATTCCCGCTGATACGACGCAGTTCTATGCGGTTGCGCTGCGTCTTGCTCAGGAGCTTGGTTATCTTTATGGACGCGAGAATCTATGGGGCGATCAGGATCTCTCAACAAAAAAGGGCCGTGAAACCTTGATCCTCTATCTTGGCGCGATGCTCGGTGTCAGCGGAACGGGCGCAATGCTGCGCGTTCTGTCGTCCAAGCTGTCTGCGCGAGCACTCGAGCGTATTCCGCAAAAAGCGCTGGAGCAAACCATCTACTATCCGCTAATCCGCAAGATTGCCGCGTTTTTTGGTTCTAAGGTAACGAAGAGAACGTTTGCCCGCGGTGTATCGAAGGTTGTCCCCATTTTGGGCGGCGCGGTGTCCGGCGGGATCACCTACGCGACGATGAAACCGATGGCGCGCCGGCTCCAAAAAGAGCTCGCGAAAGGTTTATCAGATGATCCGGAAATCATGGAGCGCGATTTATCGGAACTAAAAAAGATCGGTAGTGCATCCATATCGCCGATCCGAAAATAATTGGGCATACCGACAGGTGACTTGTTCAGCTGTTTTTTCAGCATTGGCACATGTTTCCATATTCGGATTTACAGTGTTGTCGGAATAAACTAAACTAGAAGTAGCCTGACAATTTTTAAGGAAAAAATTTATTTGTACAGTGGGAGATGGTCCATCATATCTGATCAATGGCATGATTATTTGGCTAAAAATCAAGAACGTTTTCTTAAGGAATTTATCGAATTGCTGCGGATTCCGAGTATCTCTGCTGATCCGGCGTATGCGAAGGATGTACGTGCTGCTGCGGCGTGGGTTGATAATCGGTTGGAAAAGGCGGGGATTGAGCATGTACGAACGCTGGAAACCGGTGGTCATCCGGTTGTTTATGGTGACTGGCTGCATGCGGAAGGACAGCCGACGGTCCTGATTTACGGACATTTTGATGTGCAGCCGGCAGAACCGCTTGAACTGTGGGATTCCGATCCGTTCGATCCGGTGATCAAAGATGGAAAAGTGTTCGCGCGTGCGGCTACGGATATGAAGGGCAATCTGCTTTTGCCCATTGTTGCCTGCGAGGCTTTGCTCAATACGGACGGCACGCTACCGGTAAACATTAAATTTCTGTTCGAAGGTGAAGAGGAAATCGGAAGCCGGTCATTCAGCGGTTTCCTTGAGAAACATAAGGAACTGCTCGCATGCGATCTCGTGATTAGTGCCGACAGCGGCGTAGGTACGGAGGAAAATCCTACGGTTGGCACCGGTGTGCGCGGGGTCTTTTCGATGCAAATCAATGTGAAGACGGCGGATATGGACATGCATTCCGGATTCGGCGGCGGGATCGCGCCGAACGCGATCCATGAGCTGGTCCGCATCCTTGATTCGATGCGTGATGAGGACGGCCGCATTCTGGTTGACGGCTTCTATGATCAGGTTCATGCGCTGTCTGATGAAGAAAAAGCTCAAGTCGCCCAATTTGATTCTTTCCCGGAAGGTATCCGCGAGAGTGTCGGTTTCAAAGAATTCTTTGGTGAACCTGAGTTTACGCCAATGGAACGCGGAGTTGCGCGCCCTACCTTGGAAGTCAATGGCATTTGGGGCGGCTATCAAGGCGCAGGCGGCAAAACGGTCATTCCGTGCGAGGCTCATGCTAAACTTACTGCGCGCCTTGTTCCGGATCAGGATCCGAAAAGGATTCAAGAATTGATGGAAGCGCATATTAAGGCGCACACATTCCGCTCGGTGGACGTAACGATTGAGGACGAGCATGGAACGCCTCCATACCGCGTGCCTGGTGATTACCCGGCACTTAAGGTGCTCGAAAACGTGTTGGAAGAGATGACCGGGCATCCGGTAAAGCGTCAATGGGCAGGCGGTTCGGTTCCGGTCACCAGCCTGTTCAAAGATATGCTTGGCGCAGAAACGTTGTCGCTCGGCGGGTCGCAGGATGACGAACGTCCGCACGCGCCAAATGAATTTTACCGTTTGAGCAGTTTCACGCGCATTCAAAAAGCGTATTGCCTGTTCCTGCAGGAGCTAAGCAAGAGCTAACAGATAGGCAGCTGCCGCTGGGTGATCTACTGCCCGGCGGTTTTTTCATTGGCTTGACGTCATCTTTTCATCATTTCTGTTAAATTTTTCACATATTAATGTAAGCGCATTATTTTTTTGTTAAAGTAAGTGTATGAGCATCAAAGATGTGCACTCAATTATGCTTAACTAACTATAAACTAAACGAGGGATCTGTATGTATCAGGTTAAAGAATTTGATCAGCAAGGATTACATTTTTTCCGGCTTTCGGACGATGCTTCTTACGTAGATATCTGCCCTGAGCGCGGTGGTATCGTGACAGGTTTTCATACCGATGGTGAAGACGTACTGTTCATGAATGAGGAGACGCTTTATGACACAAGCAAAAACGTGCGCGGCGGCATTCCCGTCCTCTTTCCAATCGCCGGTCAGCTTACCGATAAGACGTACGAATGGAACGGCGCCGTCTATCACATGGACAACCATGGTCTCGCGCGCACCCGTCCTTGGCAGGTGATCCGCAGTGCTGCCGACGATGATCGAGCGGCAGTAAAAATTTCCTTCCACAGCACTGAAAAGACGCGCGAATCCTATCCATTCGACTTTGAGGTTGTGCTTACCTACACGCTGGCAGACGGTCAATTGACGGTCGGTCAAACCATCAGCAACCTCTCCAACGATGCGATGCCGGTCTATCCCGGTTACCATCCCTATTTTAAACGAGCAAACCAAAAGCTTCATATTAAGAGTAAAGCCGCGACCTGCCTTGATTACAATGATCATCAAATCAAACCGTTCAGTGGCGAAATCGATATGCATGGTTTGAAAGAATCCGTTGTCCTGCTTGACAGCGGTGATCCGCAGCTTGAATTTGATTTCAGTCCGTCAAAGAAGGTTGTCATCAAGCAAGATGCTCGCTACAAATATACCGTGCTCTGGGTTGAGGGGAATCAGCCTTTCGTGTGCGTTGAACCATGGACCGCACTCACCAATACATTCAATGAAGATAAGTCCGAAGCACTCATGGTCAAGCCAGGCGAACCTCTTGAATTGACCATTGCCATTTATCTTGAAGAACGTTGATTATCCGCGTGCAGAAAACGGTCGTCCCTTTTTTGAGACGACCGTTTTATTTTGATCTCGCATTAACTAATGCGGCGATTTTGCTCTCTTATTTGTCCAATCTCGGCTTCCAATTCCAACCTGCGCTGCTTCAACGCATAGAGCTCATTGGTTATTTCCTCAGTGAGTTCGACATTGCGATTCCGCAATTGCTGATACAAGCCCAGGATTCTGCGGTTCACATAGCCTAATTGCACGCGCAGATCGCTTGCTCGCGCGCGCTCGCGTTCTGCCGATTCCTTCAGAAGGGCGGCAAGATTACGTTTAATTTCTTTTTGCCATTCATGATCTTTAATTCTCGTGGCGAAGAGATACAGGTCCAGATAGTCATCAACTTTCATGTTATTCAGATGATTCATCATGTGTAGCATCCTCCTTATATCATACCTTCATCATTCTTCGTTCGTCCCGGCATCTTTATGGCTAGGCTACCAGTAGTGCTGCAGCAAGCCTGCTACAATTCATGAGGAAAAAAGGTATTTTGTCCATTTTATTAAAGGATCACAAAATTGTTACACTTTATAATAATTTGAAAAATAAATAGGCATTTACTTCAATTATTAGGGTCACATATCCCTAACACAAGGATTCAATTAATTTTTCTTATTTTATCGTGAAGATCTGAATCTGTCAAAAGATTAATTCAGACACGGTGAAAAGTCAGGCATTTTTCAGCTCCTCCTTCGCCTGATGGTAAAGGAGAAGAATGGTTTGCGCGTACGGCAGAAGTACTGCGCCTTGATTAGATAGGGAGAAATGTCGTCTGGAACGAATGAATAACGTCGCATTCAATTCTCTTTCAAGCATTTGAATTCGTGTGGTGACTGTTGGTTGGGTGAGAAATAATTTGCGTGATGCGTGGCGAAACCCTTTATTGTTCACGACGGCAAGGAATGTTTCAAGTTGATCAATGGTCATTGTCTATCACTTTCCTCTCAAATTCTCGAATCATTTATCTTCGGAATACGGTGCCGGTTCGAATGCTCCGACACCCTTGACCTCATGAAATGGTTGGAGAAATCTGCGATAAATCATTGATAGTTCAGATTTTTATTCGTTAAAACAAAACGGTTCTCTGAGCTCTATTGTGTAAGATCCTCATATCCGCATCCATTAATAACGACCGTTTACTGGTCGGCCGCGGATTTAAATAGCTTTCTTGATAATTCTTTCTGGTTTATGTATAACTGAATCTCTGTCTCTTCTTTTACACTTAAATTCAGAAACTGAATGCCATAGTTAATTGTAGCATGACCATGCTTCGTTTCTTTTCTGACGACCATTCCGTTAACATGAATCATCGTTCCATCCACTTTCGCAAAGGATAACGAGACATCCACCTCTTCCTTAACAGGAAAATCAATGCTGCATTTAATTTTCATGCCACCAAGACTAATATCAAGCATATCGACCATAAACGATTTATTATTCAAGCGCTGTAATGTTCGCTCACCAAAATCAAGCACTTTCACTGAACATTTTTCATCTTTAAGCACAACACGATGATGTCTGCGTCTTTCTCCTGATTGTTCTTCCGAATTATTCTTTTTGTAAACCTTTTGCCTGAGATTTGTTATGAGTTTGCGATCTTTGCTTATAATTTTATTATAGTGAAGAATGAATGCTGACAAAATCGCTAATAAAAATAGACCCTCAATACCTGCTCCAAGAATGATTACTAGATTATCTGACATAAAAAACACCTCACATTGATTTAGAAATCGACTGTGGCCTCCCGATTGCAAAGCCTTGCGCAAATGACACACCAAGCATCTGCGCACAAGCAATATCACATTCGGTTTCCAGTCCTTCAAAAATTAATTTGGCATTGAACTTTGTGCAGTAGCGGACAAGAAATTCAACATAAGCCTGTTTCTTTCTCGATTGGGTCAAACCTACTGAAAAATAGCGGTCCAATTTAATGTAGTCTGCATCAATTTCGATTGTCCGATTGATAGTGTCGGCACCTTTACCAAAGTCATCAACCGCAATCAAAATACCCATTTTCTTCAGGAAATTTATAGCTGTTAACAGTGCGGTGAAATCAACAATACTCTCGTGTTCGACAATCTCCAATACGATCTGATGAGCTGGGAAGGAGCAGTGGTCGATCATTTGAAGAATAAATGGAACAAAGTCTCGATGCAGGATTGTCGATGGATAGACGTTAAGAAACAGCTTTTTGCCTTTATTAGCAGGTCCATCAAGAGCGAAGGTGCGAAGCGCTTTTCGCAGTGAATGGATATCGAATTCAAATAGCTGGTTTTTCCTGATTGCCCGCCGAAACGCTTTTTCAGGATTGTGGAAAACACGTGAGCGAAACAGGGCTTCATAACCTTCAACCTCAGCAGTTTGCAAACTGACAATCGGTTGATAATGATGAAAAAATTTTTCTTTCCTGTGAACACAAATAGACCACATGATTTCTTCGCCTCTTTTAATCAAAAACGGCGCACCGAAACAAATGTGGAAGATAAATACGATTTGCTTCCTTTCGGTAACCCGGCGACCTTAGCTTGCGCTTTAGGCCCGTAGCTTTGCGGCCCTATTTTTCAATAGGTGTGCCATTTCGATTGAAATAATTTTTTATACTGCAATTATTACGCAATAGGAATAATGATTCAAGGACATATGAACCATATTGACCTTATATAAAATTTTTTGATCAACAAATGATAGGTAAGCGAATTCATTATACAAATTTAAGTAGATCGCCTTATGGGCTCATACAAGATGGGGCATCCATCACGTACAAGACGAATTTAAGAAAGGCTAGCCGTCGATTGGCACTCGGACCATTCGCTCAAAATGTTCCATTGAAAACATTATTTTGTTCAAAATAAAAACACGGTTGCCCGCGTTATGGTCACTGATCATTTGTTTTCATTGATTTCATTGCGTTGAGTATATCAGCCGGTAGATTTCCACTCACAGCGCGGTTGTTCTCTTTGCGAATGGCTTCATAAATCTCGCCGCGATTGACATCAACCTTCCGCGGTGCCGTGATTCCAAGTTTGATCTGGTCACCTGCGATTCCGACTATCTTTACCTCGATATCATCACCGATTCGTATTGACTCACCAAGTTTTCTGGTCAAAATAAGCATCGGTCACACCCTCTTTTCCGTGAGTGGAGCAGTGAGCGGCGTTCTGAGCGAGTAGTCGGATTGCTCAGGGATATACTGTTTGCCTGTCTTGTTTCTAACATTAATGATGATCGGCGCTTTAAGGTTAACCGTCGATTCAGAGAATGGGTTGCGCACACTGACGATGACCCAAACCGCGACATCCTTCTGTGATTGGATTTCAAGCTGCTGAACAAGATGATCCGGCAAATCAACACTGAAGTGGTCAAAATATAAAAATGGAGACGTGACAATAAACGCGACATCTGCATCATCAATGGATTGAAGAATGGAAAACGCTTCGCCAAAAGGCTGAATAATAAACTGTTTATCATTTGCGAAGCCGGGAATGCCATTCGCGAATGACAGGACATCGGCTTCTTTAATTTCCTGTTTGCCAAAGTATTTGGTTTGAATGATCATGAGACATCGTTATCCTTTCTCGTCGATGAAAATGCCGGCCGCCTGAATGTCGAGTGATGGATACTGAGCCATCGAAATGTTTACTTGACCCGGTTGATAGGTATACTCAGGCGCATGCGTCGTCGCTTGTATTGCCGGTGCATGGATCTGCCAATTCACGTCAAGACGCGCAGGCGTTACATCATAGCTGACTGCTTGGAATGCCGGAGTGCTGCCGGTATCATACTTTGTGCCAATAACAGCCGCTGAGACATTAGCAGCTGCCTGCTGGGCAAACAGATTTTTCCCCTTGTTCCGCTCAATATGCAGAAGCTCGTCTCCCTCTTCGGCATGACGAGCGATGCCATCCAGAACTGCCTGCTTCCCCGCATCCGCAGCTTCTGCAATTCGAACTCTGGCGGATTTGAGGTCTAGGTTATGCCAAGCGGCCGATTGATCGATCTTCACTTGAGCCGGCTGATGTTCAATTGTCAATTCCGCTTTTGGCTGTTGTATGGATTGTTCGGACTTCGGCTGGCGAATCGTTTGAGAAGCATTCTGCGTACTAATCGATATCCTGCCGAACACCTGCCGCATTTCCACATGCGGGAGAATCTTCGCCATAGTCATCATCCTATTTTGTCAGATCTGCGCTAGGTCAACGTAAAAAGTCGACAAGTGACGTTTGAATGATCTTCGCTCCGACCGATAATGAAGCATTATAGACATTCTGTTGTTGATTTAGTTTAACCAATGTCTCTGCATAATCCGCATCTTCGTTGTTTGCCATCACATTCGTCGCGACGGTTTTTTGCTCGGACAAGCGGTCCTTAGTCAAATCAATACGATTTGTTTTCGCACCTAGATCCGCTTGAGCTGTACTTACTCCGTCCAAGTGCGTATCTATTTTTCCAAGATATTCACTGATTTGCGAACCCGTTGCCGTACCGCCGTTCAGCATACCGCTTAATTCCTTTAAGTCACTGAACATTGAGGCGGTGAACACCTGCTTCGGATTGACATTAATCGCCATTTGGATTCCATCATTAACGGCAACAGAAAAGTCCGGATTATTCAGTGCAATTTGATTAATTGTTACAGTTCCATCCGACGCTTGAGTTAACAACGGATTCGCCGAATCGCTGCCGCTGAAAATGTATTGGCCGCCGACCTGTGTATTCCCCAAAGTCACCAGCTGCTGAGTCAGCTGATCCACTTCCACGCCAATCGCCTTTCTCTGATCGGCCGTGTATGTATCCGTGCTCGCCTCATTGGTCAGTTCGCGGACGCGGTTCAGCACATCATTCACTTGTTGCAATGTGTCATCAGAACTATCCAGCCATTTATAAGCATTCGTTACATTCTTTTGATATTGTTCCACATGACTGACATCTGTACGGTAAGAAATGCCCATCGTCGCGACAACCGGATCTTGAGACGGACGCGTAATTTTTTTGCCGGATGCCAGCTGACTCTGGTAATCCGCAAGCTTACTGTAGCCGTTTGAAATATGCTGTAAAACGCTATTGGTCATCATTCCTTGAGTGACGCGCATCGTTTATCAGCCTCCCATCTTGTTAATCAACGTGTCAAGCATTGTATCAAGTGTCGTAACAACCTTTGCCGCAGCACCATACGAATGCTGGAATTGGATTAGATTGGTTAATTCTTCATCGAGTGAAACACCGCTGACCGATGAACGTCTGTTTTCCGCCGCATCGAGCATGGTTTGCGAGTTGCTGGTAAATTGATTGGCAGATTGAGCGTTTACGCCAATTTGTCCGATTAAATTCTGCAAGTAGGTTTTTAGCGTCATGGTTTCGCCTGAAGGATCGTTGAGATCAACAACATATTTATTCGTTGCGATCACATCAGCCATCGCCGTGGCACCGCTGTTGTCGCCGCTTGGCATCGATTTATTGGCCGCGGTGACATCGCTTCCTGCCAGATTACTGTTCACATGAATGTTTGCCGCGGTAACTGTTCCATCAGCTGCTCCAAGAAAGAAATCACCTTTTGCGGTATCATACCCCGCTGTATTTTCGTATGCCGCATTGAATTTGTCCGCCAATGCGCTTGCCATGTTGTCCAGGCTCTTTAAAACACTCGGGTAATCAACAGTATAAGCATCAATCAAGCCTTGAAGTTTTCCAGAAAAACCTGTGAGTTTATCGGCGATCACGTTCGTTTCATCATCGGACTTAACCATTGAAACAGTGACTGTTGGTGACGAGCTGTCCGATACGTCAATCGTCGACTTTAAATGGTTGTTCGTCATTGCCTTACCATCAACCAAAGTCGCGCTAGGCGAATAAGAAGCCCCATTGGCATCGACCAGCTCAATCGTATATTTTCCTTCCGCGAGCGGCGACGGATTGCCGTCGCTTTCCACTTTTGTCACCTTAATGTTGACTAATTGCGCTAGTTTATCGGTCAACGCGTCGCGTTCATCATACAGATCATTCGAAAGAAACCCGTTTGCCTCTTGCTTGTTGATTTCTTTGTTGAGCGCGTTGATTTGATCGGCATAGTTATTGACCAGATTCGTATTCTCCGTAACCTGCTGATTCAGGTTATTTTGAACCTTGCCTAAAGATACGGCAATATAGTTAAACGTATCGGCAACTGCCGATCCCTTTTGCAGAACGACGGTGCCTGTGCCGGCAGTTCCCGAATTCCCCGCCAAATCCTGAAGCGATTGCCAGAATCCATCGAGCTCAGAAGAAATGCCTGTGTCCGTAGGTTCATTCACAATATCTTCCATTTGGCTGTATGCGTCGCTGAGCGAGCTCCAATAGCCATTTTGATTTGAATTATCACGCACCTGGAGATCGACAAATTGATCACGGATGCGAACAACCGCTTCGTCGTTCACACCGGTTCCGACCTGTCCCGCACCTCTTGCAGCGTTGATACCAACGCCGGGATAAGGAAGCCACGTGGTCAAATTAACCCGCTGGCGTGAATAGTTATCGGTATTTGCGTTTGATATATTATGTCCTGTTGTCTGAATCGCTGATTGCGTCACTTGCAGTGCCCGCTGCATCATACTCAAGCTTGAAAAAATCGGGATCACCGGTAGCACCTCCGCCTTAAGTTATGTTCGAGAGTCAATACGTCCGCTAAAGACGGATGACGGAGCTTGTCCGTCTCTTGGATTTTGATAATTATTTAATGTGTGTGTCTTTGGTCGCAGTAAGCCTATGTTCAGCTTTACCCATAGCAATGAGTCGCGAAGAAGTTCCTGGTTCAGCGTATTTACCTGTTTCAGCGCATACACGCTATTCGCCAAATCAAGGTATATTCTCTGCCAATCACCGCGCTCTTTCTCTTCGACAACCGCTTGCTCCCATTCCGCAAAGGTCGCGCCGTCATTGCCAAGATCCGCTTCAACTATAGTCGAGCGTTCTTTTTCAAGAACACGCAATTTCTCTACGAGCGGGCTCTCTTTTTTCGTGATCTTGCTTAATGCCGGAGCATTTCCGCACTTAACCGCCTCTGTCTTCTCAGCAGCAAGTGCGCGGAGTACGTCATGGCATTCGATCATCGTTGTCATTAGTGTTTTCATGCGCTCCACAGACAAGCTTCTTCACTCCTCACGGCCGCGTCCGTATTATTTGTTCCAAAATCCGTACATCTTTTCCGCAATCTTGGCAGATGGAACATGATAAGTTCCGTTCTCCACTTGCGCCTTGATCTGTTCGATTTTTTCCTGCCTGGCTTCTTCCAGCTTCTGCGTCCCTTGCAACCGTTTCGCCGCAGTTGAAATTTCAACTTTATCATTTGTCTTCAGCGGACCCGAAGCACTCGAATTCTGTTCGTCCGGCTTCGCTGTCTGATACTTATTAGTATAGGATTGTACAGGCTGATAACGATTAATTTTCAATGAATTCACCTCATCTCAGAGGAATTTACCGTATAATTTGTCAAATGAATGGGTTTTCTTTTTATCTATTACATGGTTTATATCGGTCGTCAAGAGAAAACCTTTAGTTTTCAGAACATTTTCTTCAGGTATGGTACGTTTTACCTTTTACATTTGCTACCTTCTTCGATTCAATCTGCGCGCGTTCCATATCACGCTCAAGATCCTTAAGACAATGGTCGCAAAGGCTGCCTGTTTGAATCAATCGCCCGCATGATTTGCATGGATACCCCAGATTTTGGAAAAGAGCGGTTTGAAGTCTGCCCTCACGGATCCATTGATAAATCCAGTCTATAGAGACACCTGTCGCTTCATGAACCTGAGGGACTGTAGACATTCTGTTTTCTTGCTTGCGAATAAAACGATATACGGTCTCAAACATCTCATCTTGTTTTTTTAAACAGTTAGGACAGTACGGAGAAGTTACTCGGACATAAAGTTTTCCGCATTCCTTACAATTTTCGAGTTCGGCCAATCGAATTCCTCCTTACGTCACGTGCCCAAAATGCTCATAATTCAAGCAACGCACCTGAATGTATTATCGGCAAAGCGTCGGTAAATTTTAGCGGCATTGTCACAAATTGAGTAGAAGAGAATTCCGGCATGGTGGTAAACTAACAAAGCATCAGTCATTTTACTCAGTTTAGCATCTGCTATGCTTTCGCGCTATGAGGCGGATGGCCGAATACAAAAGCGCGACTCACATGACACGAATTTAGGTACCTGGTTTTCCACGCCACGCCTGACTTTTATTAAAGCGAGTTAATGAACCGCGCAGTGAAAGGAGATGGCCTGATGCGCACATTTAAGAAAAATTGGCTGGGCTGGTTTCTTGCATTAGATGTTCTGCTCGCCATGCTGCTCTTTGCGCTCTACTCACCCGAAAACCGCTCCATCGGAAAAAAATGGATTACCGACGTGACGTATGAAGCGGAACAAGTTAAAGATGACGCTTTCGAGGGACCAAAGAAAAAAAGTTCTGTTCAAATCGATGCGCCGCAAATTCGTCAAAAACCCGAATTACCGCGCGGCTGCGAAGTTACATCGCTCGCGATGCTTCTTCAAAAAGCGGGCGTACATGTCGGAAAAATGGAGTTAGCTCGCAATATCAACCGAGTGCCGTATTATCAAAATGGGCATTTTGGAAATCCAAATGAAGGCTTTGTTGGGAGCATGGAGGAGTTTGACAAACGCGGATATGGCGTTTATCATGAACCGCTCGCCTCGCTTGGCCGCCACTATCTCCCGAGTCGGATTATTGACCTCAGCGGCAAGTCGTTCGATTCGGCCGTACTTGCTCAGCTGCAGAATGGAATTCCGGTTGTTGTGATCACAAACGCAACTTTCAAGCCTTTAGCAAAGCGTTATTTTCATGATTGGCGCACGAACAGCGGGATCGTAAAAGTCACGAATCAGGAGCACTCGGTTCTCGTGACCGGTTATGATCAAAACCATATTTTCTTCAATGATCCTCTTGGAAAAAAGAACGCAACCGCAGATCGCGCCACTTTTATTCAGGCATGGGAACAGATGGGAAAACAAGCGGTCAGCTATCGAAAGTCATCCGTTTTTTAACCATAGTGAAACAGGCTTCGTCACCGAAAAGGATGGCAAAGCCTGTTTCTTTTATTTCTTTATCCGTGAATGAGTGTCAGCGAGTCGATCTCGACGGGATTCGCTTTGGCTAAAGCTTCCGCTGCCAGCCGTATAGTCGCTCCTGTAGTATAAATGTCATCGATCAGCAGCACTTTTTCCCCCTCAATAAGTGACGCATAGTCCGCATTGATTCGAAATGGCGTGACGCGCTCCATTAAGCGTTCCCGACGATTTTTCTTACTTTGCTTCGGTTCATGCTTGTCGCGAACAAGCGCGTTCGTGACAGGAGCCCCCATTTTCTCAGCCAGCACTTCTGCTTGATTAAAGCCGCGTTCTGCCAACCGCGCGGCGCTTAGCGGTATCGGCACGATGATAAATGATGCATCCGTTTTGTCCGATAAACGAAAGGCGGTGCGTGTGCCATGCTCCTTTTTAATCCATTGGAAAGTCTTCCTCAGTTCACACGTAAACCCGTCCGCCAAAATTGAATCACCACGAAACTTAAATTGGTTGATTATCTCCTTGATGAATTCATTATAGCTGTACACAGAGTAATTCTTGCCGTACAGCCCGTTTCGACCGCTCTTTCTCCACCAAACACAATCCCGGCATATTCGATCACGTACTGTTTCCTGATCAAGCAAAGACAGATCTCGTCCACAATAGAGGCAGTTATTGCGTCGATTGATCCGTTTCAGGCTGCCACGACACGCGGAACAAAATCCTGTTTCAGTTTCCGGAGAGAGGAGCGTGCGAAAGGTCAGCGGTTCACAACGCTCGGCCTTGCAGAACAAGCACAGTGCCAATCAAAGCGCCCCTTCCTTGTTCATTTGCTTAATTTGCCCTAACGCTCGGACCATCGCCAGTGTCTTGCCATTGTGAAAAAAGACAAGGTCACCAGCGGGGTATTCCGCAGATCGACCGACACGTCCCGAAATCTGAACGAGCGCGCATTCGTCAAAAACAGGATCATCTGCTCCGACAACACATACCTCAACACCGGGAACTGTGACGCCGCGCTCAAGGATCGTTGTGGTCACAAGAATGTTAATTTTCCCATTACGAAAATCGGCGACCTTCGTGTGGCGATGCGGATCTTCAGCATGAACGCCAACAGTTCGGTCAAAAGCTTCTCTTTGTAAAATTTCTGTCAGATCCCGCGATAACGTGACCGATGGAACAAACACGAACACTTGCCGTTTTTGTTCCATTTTTTCCGTCAGCCACACGCGAAGCGGTGCGGGCAATTGTCCTTTCTGAATCGCTCGCAGCCAGCCGCCGATCCAATGGAATCGGGGTACAGGCAGCGGGTGTCCATGATAGCGTCTTGAAAGCTTAACGCCGCGCAGATTCCCGGACAAATAAGCGCTTCTTAAGGCTGCCGGCGGTGTAGCGGATAGATAGGCGAACGGCGCGCCGGGTTTGGCGGCTTTCCGAACCGCAAATTCCAGCATCGGATCAAAGTGAAAAGGGAACGCATCAACTTCATCAATAAATACACAATCAAAGCATTTTGAATAGCGAATGAGCTGATGCGCAGTTGAAAGAACAAGAGGAGCTTCAGCTCGCACATCGTCGCTTCCCGCATAGAGGCCGCTTATCGGAACGCTTGGGAACGCCGCGCGCATACGCGGCAATAATTCGCGAACGACATCCGTGCGTGGTGTCGCAAGAACTATGTGCTTTCCTTTCTTCAGCTGATGTTCGATCGCTTGGTACATAATCTCGGTCTTTCCCGCTCCGGTAACTGCCCAGATCAGGAATGATTCCCGTGCTGTCAGTGCCTGATCCAGCGCTTCCGCTGCCGCGTTCTGATCGTTCGACAAACGGCCGTCCCATGTGCAAAGCTGTACATCATTGCCAGTGGAACAGGTCCATGATTCAGGCTCAGGTCCAATCCATGTTACGAGCTTGGTACATGAGCGCACGATCCCCATAGTGAGACAATGGCGGCAGTAGACACATTTTTTTCGGCAATGACTGCATGCGCAGGTTGCGAATGCCTCTTGATCGCGATTACCGCAGCGTGCGCATAGCCATTTCTTTCGACCGGACAACAGATCGAAAATGTTATCATTCAGTGACTCGATTCCAGGGCGGACAGCGACATACCCATTCTTTACATGCTCTTTGAGGACTTTATCAGAAAAGGGCAGCTCCTCAGCACGGAACTCTCTTCCAAATAAAAAGCGCTGCATGTCGAGATGATAGCTGGGAAAATAGTCATTTTTGCGGGAAAGCAGAAGCATTGGCAAACCTTCTTTCGGAGAATGAGTGGGGATGGCGCCTTGACATAAGTGACAGTGTGTTCAAAGGAATATGCGATGGGGCAAATGATGGTGTCATGCGTAGTGGATAGAAATGGTATAGATAATCATTTCGACAATAATCGATTATATCCTTCATTCATTGAGAAAAAATTTTGATATCTTCCACGGTACAGAAAATTCGGGCAAAAAGCGCCTGATGCTTTCTAATTGAAGAGAAACTTAAACTTAGTGAACAGTAGAGACGGAGTGTGCAGCAAATTCGTTACGAATTTAGGTGACTTCGTTACGATTTTGAGCTCTTTCGTTACGATTTTCCTTCGGTTCGTTACGAGTCTGGAAATTCGTTACGACTTCTCCTCTCTTGAGTTCGACTTTGGTCGCATTCGGTTCAACTTTCCGATGGTTAGGTTCAACTTCGAGTCTTCGGTTCGACTTTTCCTCTCTTGGGTTCGACTTTGATCGTGTTCGGTTCGACTTCGGGTCTTCGGTTCAACTTTGATCGTGTTCGGTTCGACTTTCCGATGGTTCAGTTCAACTTCCGCTCTTCGGTTCGACTTTTCCTCTCTTGGGTTCGACTTTGGTCGCATTCGGTTCGACTTTGGTCGCATTCGGTTCGACTTTCCGATGCTTCGGTTCAACTTCGAGTCTTCGGTTCGACTTTTCCTCTCTTGGGTTCAACTTCGGTCGCGTTCGGTTCAACTTTTCGATGCTTCGGTTCGACTTTGATCGTGTTCGGTTCAACTTTTCGATCCTCAAAAAAAAATAGAGTCGCATGATAACCATGCGGCCCACTAGTACTTCTTAATAAATTTTTACCCAACCGTTCTTAATCGCCTCAACAACGGCCTGCGTACGGTCTTCCACGCTCATTTTCTGCAAGATGTTGCTGACGTGGTTCTTAACTGTCTTCTCGCTGATATAGAGATGCTCGCCAATTGCCCGATTGCTCTTACCGTCCGCCATCAGCTGCAGCACCTCGCATTCGCGGTGCGTGAGAATATGTAGCGGCGGCCGGTATTCAAGATCGCGGAATCCGGAGGGCTCAGTTGAATAGCCTTGAGTTGCGAGGCGGCGGAATTCATTGACCAAATTATGGGTCACCTTCGGATGGATGTAGGCACCGCCTTGCGCGACGATACGGACAGCATCAATCATTGAATCGGCATCCATT
Organism: Sporolactobacillus caesalpiniae; assembly: GCF_040513385.1. Lineage (NCBI taxonomy): Bacteria > Bacillati > Bacillota > Bacilli > Caryophanales > Sporolactobacillaceae > Sporolactobacillus > Sporolactobacillus caesalpiniae. The sequence goes on along the minus strand of NZ_JBEVCB010000008.1, from coordinate 117,856 downwards.
TCCTTTAATAAATAGCCAAGAGCGCCAGACTTCAGTACATGTGTTACATAACTCTCGTCGTCATGAATGGACAGAATGATGACCTTAAGACCCGGATGATTTTTAATCAATTGCCTTGTCGCCTCAACACCATTCAGTTTTGGCATATTGATATCCATCAATACAACATCGGGATCAGCTTCCTCGATCAATCGTTCTGCGGTACTGCCGTCGTCTCCTTCCGCGACAACTTCAAAATCAGTTTCCATATCCAAAATTCTCTTCACACCTTCACGAAAAAGGCGATGATCGTCAATCAAAGCAATGGTTGTAACTTTCGGTCTCACATTTGTCACGTTAATTTCTGCTGCAAGACAAGCGAACCGATTCGATAATCTATAGGTATCGCAATCCCAGGCAAAAAAGGATTCCAATAAACAAAGATCGAATAAAGTACCGGATTAAGCACCGATAGACATCGCTCATGATTCGTATATCCCATGCCGCAGCAGTTTTTCACCTCTCTTTTACTCTGTCGAATAAGGATAGGACGCGGGATTCGCCATATCATTTTTTACTTTAGTCAAGCTCGTCTTCCTTCTGAATGGGTATGTGAATCAACACCTTAGTTCCGTGACCAAGCTCCGAATGGATGATTAGTTCTCCATTCAGAAGTTCAGCGCGTTCCTTCATGCCGATTAGGCCGTAACTTCCTTCCTTCTTCACGGACAGATCGAAGCCAATGCCGTCATCTGCAACCAAGATGAGCACTTTATTTTCTCTGTATTCGACCCTGATGCTGATCTGCGAGGGTTTCGCGTGAATGCAGGCATTCTGCAGTGCCTCCTGAATCAGCCTGAATAAAGCGGCTTCAATTTTTGATTGCAACCTTTTCTCTTTGCCAATGCTGCTGAATTCAATACGCATGTGAGGATATTCTCCATTCACGCGATGAAGATATTTCTGGAGTGTTGGAACAAGGCCCAAATCATCAAGACTCATTGGGCGCAGATCATAGATAATCCTGCGAACCTCAGCTAAAGCGCCTTGTACCATTACTCTGTATTTTTGCAGCTCTGCGTGCGAGGCTTCCATTCCCTCTTTTTGACCGACGCGTTCCACTACGTCAAGACCGAGCAGCACCTGTGCAAGGGTTTGGGCAGGACCATCATGAATCTCACGCGACAGCCTCTTTCGCTCTTCTTCAACCGCCTCAATAACTTTGAGACCAAAAGCGCGCTGCTCCCTCGCATTTTCGATGACTTCGCCCACTTGCTTCAGATCACTCGTTAAGTAATTCAGGACAACGGTAACTTGTCCAACCAAGGTTTCCGCTTTTTGGATGGTTGCCTCTAATTGAACCAGTCTGCGTTCGAGCTCATTCCGCCTCTTCTTCATCTGTCGTTCCATTTCGCGAACAATAGATAGATCGTTTTGAATCGAATTCGCTGTTTCGTAGGCGTGACGGATATCCTCTTCCCCGTACTGATTAAAAGCTCTACTGATCTCAGCCAAATGGCCTCTCGACTTTCTCGCTTCGATTTCGAGTGTGTCGCTTCGATCAATAATACCTTTCAATTCTTGCCTAACAAGTTGGAGTTCTTTAACCAGCGCGTCATGCTCTTTACGTGATTCCTCGCCAATCTCGAAAATTTGAGATTTGCTGTCGCTCACATTATCAATCATGCTATTGATAATTTTATCAAGATGCTTGACATCAAGTGCCGCATTTATTGGTTTGCTGGTTGACATAATTTCCCTCCATAATAAATGTAGCCGAACAACTACATACGTGCTAGCCACATTATGCCTATCTGTGTATAGGTAAAAAGAACTAACTTATTGGTAAATGGTATTTTTAACACCATGATACCACTTCTAATAGTTAGTGATGTGCTCCACCATTTTCATTCTCTATAAGTTTTATGCCCTCTATACCCATTGTTTCTTAACGCCAAACAATTGGCAAGTGTAAATGTTACCATGAAAATAGGTCACAAATCATATACCGGTCAACACTATTTTTAAGCCTACCGACGAAAGTACACCAATGTATGTCGAATGATGAAGTGGGACATCCATCTTTTGTCTCTCCTTTTAATTGACGAGAGTCACTGCCTTTACTTTCGACAATAAATGTGCAAGATTTAAAGTTATATCATTAATTGTCGCGCATGTTACTATTGCCGAACTAAAGAAAGGAGCAAACGATGGCACTGGATGCTTACATTACCGTTAAGAAAAATGCACTTATAGAAACAGAAATCAAGCGTTCTCGATTTATCTGTGCTGTCTATCCTATCAATGATGAGCGCGAAGCCGATCAGCTGATTCAAATTGTTCGTAAAGAACATTGGAAAGCGAATCATAATTGTTTTGCCTATATCATAGGAAAGAAACAAGAAATTCAAAAAGCGAGCGATGATGGTGAACCAAGCGGCACGGCCGGCGTTCCAATGCTTGATGTGTTGAAGCGTCGCGGTATTTGCAATGTGCTCGTTATCGTCACACGTTATTTTGGCGGCATCAAGCTCGGTGCCGGCGGATTGATCCGCGCTTACGCTCACGCAGCAAGCAACGGTCTCAACGCTGCGGAAGTCGTGAGACAGGTACCTTCCGATCAATGGAGCGTTAGCGTTGACTATCATCTGAGCGGCACGCTGGAAAATAAACTACGCGAATCGCATTACGCCGTCAATAATGTGAGTTACAGTGACAAGGTCACCTTTGACATTTACACGAGCCAAGTGGACAGTCCCATTTTTAGTGAATGGATCACCAATCTGACAAGTGGGCAGGCACAGACGCGCAAACAACGCGAACTTTATATATCGGAAAAGATTTCATCCTAAAGAGTTTACGTTTGTACGACTAATGTTTCAGCAACCAGGTGAGTGACCCATTCGACACATTTCATAGATATTTTGCGAATTTTGCCGAAAAAACGCGGATTTCACATTGATGGAATAGGTGGACTTAGGTAAAATAAAGCTATTATTAAGAAACATGACGATGGACCTATTAGAAAACTTGGCTTCGCCAAGCCTCTGGCGAAGGCGAAACCTTAGTTGCGACGGCCATGGACGGCCTAGTGTCCGGTGAGCCGCAGGACGCGGCGTTTTTTCGGACCACTTACACTCGTTTCCTTGAATCTTTAATTTTTTTATACTTTCTTATCAGTGTTAGAAAGCTTGGCTTCGCCAAGCTTTCTTGCGAAGGCAAAAACTTAGTTGCGCTTATCTGTGAAAGACTGAGAACCTGAAGGAGAATACGTCGAAGATGGCATTGAGCAGAATAGAAAACCAAAAGAAAAAAAAGCATGGCAAGCGAAAAGCAATTATTTTGATTATTTTAGCCGTTCTTCTTGTTCTGGCGGGAAGCGGCGCAGCATACGGCTATTACTTAACGAAGAAACTTGAAAACGTAACAAGCCATGCACAGAACAAGCTGTCTCGCGGGAACAAATCGGATCTTCGAGCTGAGCAGGTCGATCCGGTGAAAGACGATTTTTCTATTTTATTTATGGGAATTGACAAACGAAAAAATGAACCAAGCCGCTCCGATGCACTGGTCTTTGCCACCTTCAATCACTCAACCAACAAGGTGCACATGGTCAGCATTCCGCGCGACTCAAAAGTACAAATCATCGACCCGACTCATACACGCAATTATGGCATATCTAAAATCACGCACGCACACGCTTATGGCGACGCAAACAACAACCAAGGCGCGGATTACACAATTGCTACAGTTGAGAACCTATTCCAGGTTCCCGTCGACTATTACGTTCAAGTAGATTTTGATGCATTCATTAAGATCATTAACGCCCTTGGCGGTGTCGAAATGAATGTTCCGGTCAAGCTTCGCACTCAGAACAGCAAGGATAAGACAGGCAAAGACGCTATTGTTCTTAAGCCTGGGAAACAGTTGCTTAACGGTGAACAGGCTCTTTCACTGGTTCGAAACCGCAAATCGCCGGGTTCCGGAGGTGATTTCGGACGTGGGAAACGACAAATGGCCATGATTGAAGCGATCGTTAAGAAAAGCGCAAAGCTCTCTTCAGTGACAAAATACAGTAATGTAATTGATTCACTCGACAAAAACTTCGAGACGAACTTGACATTCGGGCAATTGCTCAGTCTACGAAAATATGCAGGCTCGCTCTCTGAAATTAAATCGTTGCAGTTGAAGGGATCCGATGATATGAGCACCGGCATTTACTATTACGCGCTCGATGATAATTATTTGAACAAAGTGCGTTCTGAGCTCAAGGAGCAACTAAATTACAAGTCAATCGCCGGAAGCAGCAGCGAATCAACCAGTGACGAATCCTCTTCAAGTGCTCCAACTACTGATGATTCCGGACTTGCCACCGACTCGTCCGGAACGAGCAATCAATGAAATAAAGTAATACGTAATAAACACTAGAAAAATTAAAGGACCTTACTTCTATATAGTTTCCGAAGCAAGGTCCTTTCTTGTTGCCTTTTTCCAAGTTGGTTTCACTTTGCAAACCTCCTGATTCATATGGCCGGTGTAAAAATCGGTTATGCTGTCATGCGCCCTCAGCAGATTGCTGCTCGGTTGCGGCTGCCACCTTTCTGTGCTTTCATCAGCAGTTCCAATCATCTGTGTCATTTGATCTATACCCTCAGTCATTTGTTCCATCACTTCATCGATTCTGCACCAACGTCTACAGTCTCGGAAGCCTTGTCCGCATGCGTTCCTGCCGCGTCAATTCTCTTGGAAATCCCTACATACATCGGATAACTCATTAAGTTGCGTTCACAACTTGTTACTATTCATATATAATTAACGCAAAAACCGTGGAGCGGCTCATTGTAACCACTTCACGGTTCTTTTTAACTGATCTCTTTCTTATTCAACTCTAATTATCATTTAACCTTAGCAAAGCTAAGGAGCCGCTTGTACGTGTTCAACAGCGGTTTGTAATTGGCACTCACAAGTCCAACAGTTTCAACGACCAACTCGATCATCAGCATGACACCTATGATGATAATCATTGAGCCAAGCAAAGTTGATGTCGAGAAGACGATCGCCGCCAATGCGAACATCGCACTCATACCATAGATCAGAACAACGGTTTGGCTTTGAGAGAATCCGTAACGAAGCAGACAGTGATGCAGGTGCGACTTGTCCGGCGCAGTTAACGGTCTTCTGTTGACCAATCGGCGAATGATCGCGAACAATGTGTCCGAGATTGGAACCGCCAAAATAATAATTGGAACAACCAGCGAGAACAAAGTCACGTTCTTAAAGCCAAGCAAAGCGAGTACGGAAATAACGTAACCCAAGAAATAACTTCCCGTATCACCCATGAAAATTTTTGCCGGATGAAAATTGTAAGGCAAAAAACCTAATGTGCTGCCAAGAAGAATCGCGCTGACAGTGAAAACAAACAAGTTGCCCTCTGTCAGAGACAATCCGGCAATCGTGAGAAGCACAATACTCGAAACGCCGACAGCAAGTCCATCCAGTCCATCGATCAAATTGATGGCATTTGTAATTCCCATAATCCACAACAAGGTAAGCGGAATGCTAAGCCAGTACAAATGCAGAATCCCATTAAAGGGAAGATTAATAAATTCAACGCTGATTCCGCTATGAACAATTACTAACGCGGCGAAAAAGTGAGCCACCATTTTTACTCTTGGAGACAATGAATACATGTCGTCCAAAACACCTGTGAGAATAATAATGACACTGCCGATAATCAGCGGAAGTGTAAAGCTGCTGTCCGGCCACATAATCAGCATACCAATGATAAAAGCTAAATAAATTGCTAAACCGCCCATGCGCGGCATGATTTTTTTGTGTACTTTGCGGGCGTTCGGCAGATCAGTCGCGCCAATACGAATTGCCAGTTTCCTAACTAAAGGTGTCAAAGCAACCGCAGCAAGAAAACAAATAATGAACGTCACATAGACCATCATTTCAGCCCGCCCTTTATAATAAATTCGGATTTGCGTTCGATACAAGAATAGTAAACTTAAACTTTCTTATACGGAATTATACCACATTGTAAAAACAATGCCACTGGTAACTTAACAATATCTCAACAATCAACACAATCCGTTAAAATTAGTTTACAATATTAAAAGCATTAGACACCAAATTCGGTATTTTTTTGATGATTCAAAGAAGCAACTGAAAGCTCTTGTAGGATAAAACAACACACAAGAAGGCAAAATAAATTATAATCGCTTCATTATAAGGATGAATTTTGATGACAGAAAAAAAACAAGTGGGCACCATCTACATGAATGATTTTCAGACAAAACAAGAATTTGTGACTGTGTTCACCGACAGTCTTGCGGATCACCAATCCATGAACCTCTATTTTCTTAATGATCACGGATTTAATATTGCGCAAAAGGATCACGACTACGCGTCGGTGCTGAACCGTGCCGACTACTTGCTTAACGACGGTATCGGTATTAAATTAGGTGCGAAGCTGTGGGGAGTTACTCTCGAGGAAAATCTAAATGGGACAGACCTTATTCCCCTGCTTCTCGGCGAATGCGCGGAAAATAACTGGTCAATTTATTTACTCGGTTCGACGAAAGAAAATGCGCAGAAGTCAGCACAAAAATTAAAGGAACAGCATCCCATGTTAACCATCGCCGGCGCCCATAGCGGTTACTTTACTTCAAGCCAAGAAATCGTTGAAATAATCAACCGCTCGGGTGCCGACGTTCTGCTCGTCGGAATGGGAATGCCGCTGCAAGAAAAATTTATTGATCGAAATTCCGACGTGTTGAAACCATTGGCGCGTATTGCCGTCGGCGGATTTATCGATTTCGCATCCGGAACGAAGCCGCGAGCGCCAAAAGTGATGCGTCAACTCAATCTTGAATGGTTGTTTCGTATGGCTCTGGAACCTCGAAGAATGTGGAAACGCAACGTTGTTGGTCATGCGCAATTTTTTATGAAGGTGATTGGTTTGAAATGGAGACATGATCATCGAAAATGACCATTTTTATTTTCAGTGATCGGTCATCAGGCGACTTCCTCTCACGATAATGATAGAATTATAGGCGACTATTATTAATGAAAGAAGGATCCTCATGGACAAAAGTTTTTTTATCCGGAATCGCAAGAAGCTTTATGAAACATTGGAGGATCAGTCCCTCACCGTGCTTTTCGCCGGAGAAGCAGCACACCAGTCAGCAGACGAAAGCTATCCATTTTATCCGAATCGCAATTTTTATTATATGACAGGCATCATCGAACCTAAAGTGATTTTCGTTGCTGCTAAGTTCGGTGGAAAAGTTGAAGAAACACTGTTTATTGAACGCGCCGATCCTTGGATGGCCCGATGGGTTGGCGAAACCATTACACCCGATCAGGCGCGCGATGCGTCAGGTGTTGAAAACATCGAGCTGCTCGATAAATTTGAAAGCTATGTACGGTCTCAGATGGACAGCCGTGTTTACATGCATCTGCACCTGGATCTCGAAGCGAAATCATGGGAATTTCCGGCAAAACCGTCCAATAAATTCGCAGCGGAGGCCGCTGTCACTTACCCATACTTGACGATCCACAATTTATATCCAGTCATTTGCAAGTTCCGTGTTGTTAAATCAGCTGAAGAAATTGAGCTGACCCGCGAAGCCGGCAAAATCACTGCGGACGGAATTAAGCACGTTCTCGCAAGCGCGAAACCGGGCATGAGAGAATATGAATTGGAAGCTTACTTTAACTTTGTTTTAAAGAGTCGCGGCTGTACGGAATTCGCTTTCCCGACCATTCTCGCCAGCGGCTTTAACGGAACCGTTCTCCACTACTCCGCAAATACAGGAACAGCTGAAGACGGCAGCCTCGTCCTTCTCGATCTCGGCGCACAACACAAGTACTACAACGGCGACATCAGTTACACCTTTCCTGTCAACGGCAAGTTCACGCCGCGTCAAAAAACAATTTATGATATTGTGCTCCGTTGCAATCAGGAAATCACGAAAATGGCGAAACCCGGACTTGCGTTCAAAGCACTGAATGAATTCACGATCAAATTTTATACAGAAGAATTGATGAAAATTAATCTGATTAAAACGCCTGAAGAATTACGCAAATACTACTTCCACGGTGTCAGCCATTCACTTGGTTTGGATACACATGATGTGGGTCCGTACCGAGATATGAAGTTGGTTCCGGGCGAACTAATCACCAATGAACCCGGACTCTACATTCCCGAAGAAAGTATCGGCATCAGAATTGAAGACGACATTCTCATTACAGAAAATGGCTCAGAAGTACTCACCACCGGGTTACCGCGAACGACCGATGAGATTGAAAGGTTCATGGCGGAAAATAATAAAAATCTTAAATGAGCAGCTAGAAAAAGAGATTCCAGGTATTCAACGGAATCTCTTTTTCTTTGTCGATGAGAGCCGTATTTTGTCATTTCCCCGGAAATAAATGGGACGCGGCATCGCCTGTACCATTGAATCTGATACAATAAAGAAAAAGCGCTTAGTCAAAAGGATGAACACAAGATGAATCAACGAAAAATTGTCATCGCACCCGATTCATTTAAAGAAAGTTTAACCGCACTTGAGGCTGCTCAAGCCATTCAGGAAGGACTCATGCATGTATGGCCTGATGCCGACTATGAACTTGTGCCGATGGCCGATGGTGGTGAAGGAACCGTTCGCTCACTCGTCGATGCTCTACAGGGAGAAATCGTGGAACAAACGGTAACCGGTCCGCTAGGAAGTCCACTCACCGCCTTTTATGGATTGGTCAACAACGGTCGCACGGCGGTAATCGAGATGGCCGCCGCCTCAGGCATTGAGCATACTAAGCCTGAAGAACGTGATCCGCTCACAGCAACCACATACGGCGTTGGCGAGTTAATTCGTTCCGCCATGGATCACGGCGCCAGACACATGATTCTTGGCTTAGGCGGAAGCGCGACCAATGACGGCGGATGCGGCATGGCACAAGCACTTGGCGCGCGCCTTCTTGATCGTGACGGGAATGAGTTGCCCAGGGGCGGTGCGGCATTAAGTCATTTAAATTCAATTGATCTGACCAAACTTGATTCGCGAATAAAAAATGTGCGGTTTGAGGCGGCAACCGATGTCACAAATCCGCTGACCGGAACGAAAGGCGCATCGGCTGTGTTCGGACCTCAAAAAGGTGCTTCTCGCCATGATGTCGCAGAATTAGATCAGGCTCTAAAACGATTCGCAGAAATTGTTATGCGTGACTTTAACACCGATATCGACCAGGTATCCGGAAGCGGAGCCGCGGGAGGCTTGGGAGCCGGCACTCTCTTCTTCTTGAACAGCAGCATTCGTCCCGGTATTAATTTAGTCATTAAAGAATCCGGACTTGAGCGGAAGCTATCCAATGCCGCACTGGTCATTACCGGTGAAGGAAAGATTGATGGTCAAACGATTTATGGAAAAACGCCGATCGGTGTCGCGCGGTGTGCCAAACAGCAGCATATTCCGGTGATCGCGCTTGCCGGAGCATTGGCTGATGGTTGTGACGCTGTCTACGCTCATGGGATTGACGCGCTTTTTTCAATTGTACCCGGCGCGATTCCGCTCGATCAGGCATTAAAAGATGCGAGAGCAAATCTAATCCGCACCTCATCGAACATCGCACGCGTTTGGCAGCTCGCTCATAAGTAAATCGACTGGCTGTAAGCAGCCGCAGACCAAGTTGAATTAAAAGTCTGCGGCTGTTTTCCTGTATACCGTTCTCGCTAATGTGCTCTTTATTAGCGCATCGAGTAGGAGGAGATAATTTCTCCGACCTCTCACACCACCGTACGTACGGGTCCGTATACGGCGGTTCAATAGCTTAAGTGTACATGCTCGAACAGATGGACTAGATTTTTGAGTCCCACCTGTTCGAGTATTTTGTTTGTGATCGACCGATGTAAGATATGGCTACAGGCGATGCGCCAGTAGCCTTTTCGTGTATTTGCCCATTCCCATGCTTTTGGTTTTGGAACGTTAAGTTTCATGAGACTTTTATATCTCGTCTTGACTTTCTTCCAACGTTTCCAAATGATCTGGCGAATTCTTCGCCGGAGCCACTGATCAATATGCCGAATATAGCTCTTCATATAGCTTATGCCATAGTAGTTGATCCATCCTGTGGTTACTTCATTAATTTCTTTAACGATCCCACGGATGTTACCGCTTCGGCTTCTTTTCGTCAGTTGTTTGAGCTTTCGCTCAAAGCGCTTTTTCGACTTGATGTGGGGGCGAAATCCCAATCCCTGCTTGGTCGTGTGCAGGCAGAATCCAAGAAATTTAAGTTTCGTTGGGCTGCCGACCTGAGTTTTCTCCCGATTGACGGTTAGTTTCAGTTTATCTTCCAGAAAGGTGGTGATGCTCTTCATGACTCGTTCGCCCGCTCTTCTGCTTTTGACGTAGATCGTACAGTCGTCGGCATAGCGAACAAACTTATGTCCTCTTCGTTCCAGTTCCTTGTCCAGTTGATCAAGATAAATGTTGCCTAGAATGGGCGAGAGATTCCCCCCCTGGGGAACACCGGCCTCGGTCGGTACAACCTTTCCATTCGTATGCACACCACTGCGCAGGAACTTGCGAATGAGTTGAAGGACGATTTTGTCCTTAATCCGTTTTTCCACGCAATACATCAACTGATCATGATTCACTGTGTCAAAGTAGGCTTTTAAATCAAGATCCACCGCATATCTATATCCTGCTTCGTAGTAAGCCTTGACGCGTTTCATTGCGTTATGGGCACTGCGGTGCGGGCGGAAGCCAAAGCTGTTGTCTGAGAACGTCGGATCAACGATTCGTTCCATCACTTGAAGGATCGCTTGTTGCACCAGTCGGTCACAAACAGTCGGAACGCCAAGGTTTCTTTTTGATCCATCGGGTTTGGGAATTTCCACACGTTTTACCGGTTGTGGCTCGTACGAGCCATTCGTGATCTGTTGGATAAGCTCATCCCTATTTCGCATGAGAAAGGGAAAGAGTTCATCAACGGTCATTCCATCAATTCCGGCTGATCCTTTATTCGCCTTAACACGCTTATAGGCTCGATTTAAGTTCATTCGGTCGGTGATTCTCGTGATGAGATCATGCACACCATCTCTTCTTTCAGTTTCACCGTGAGTCGTACTGCACACTTCTACCGTACCTTCGGATTCCATCCTATTCTTCGATAGATAGCCATCTTTTGATGTTGTCTGTGATTGTCGCATGACTCACACCTCCGCTGCTTCCAAGATTACTATTGTTCAGCCCTTCGTCCTGTCGGACTACTATGGCTTCTGCTGACTTCTTACAGTTCACCAAACCATCACTGGCTCGGTTGCTTCTGTGGAAATTTTCTTTCCTCTTGTCGGAGGCCCCTGTAAGATCTCCCCGGGTAAGAACGACCGCTTTCCTTCCATGTGGCTGCTGCATATACTGTTTGAGATTCGGGCAGTATTGGACTTCACCTTGTTACGCAGGCTTATCCGTCTCTATTCAGCCTTAGTATGCAGTTCTTGTTCATCAGCCCAGAAGTTTGCCTCCGGCTTCCTTCAGATTCCACCTCACGGTGGACACCCTTGCCTTTGGCTAACAGTTCCTACTGCCAAGCCTGTAGCGGACTTTCACCGCCTAGCTGTCGTCCATGCCGGGCGCACATAGAAAAACCGGTACGCGCCAGCGACCGGTTTCACGTGATTCATTTTCATTCTACTTAATCTAAGCCCCACTGATTGCTTATGTAATCAATCCAAATTTTTCGTCCAGCTGTGTTCATTGTTTGCCCATCGTCGCCTACGACATCTGCTCGTCTGGCTCCCTTGGGCCATTTTGCTAAATAATTGAGTACATCGATTTTCTGCTTTTCAACATATGTTTTCAAATCATCAATACGATCATTCATATACGGCTTCTGAGATGAATAGTTCGGTAAGGAAACAAGGAATGCAGCTTTTGGATACGTAATCTTTACCTTTTCCGAAAAAAGAGTGACGATGGTTTCCGTATCTTCGGTGCTGACCTGCCGATCATCGTTATAGAGAAGCGGGGTATAAACCACAAGATCCGGGCTGCCATCAACACTTTGCATCAAGTCTTTTATTTTCGCCTTGTTTAACGTTAGTGAGTTGGTCTTCCCCAAGTCTTGTGCCGATACTTTAAAAAATGACTCTCCATAAACATCGTCCAGTTTCTTTTGCAGCAAAAGTGCCAAGACCTGCTCGCTGTCACTTCCGACCAAAACTATTCGGACTTGTCCGTTTTTCTTATTGGCCTCGGTTGCAGCCTGACGCAATACTTTTGGAAGCTTCGCAATTCTCTTGGTAATGGCGTTATCTGATACGTCTGAATCTGCGGTGTCAGTGCCAGAAAGATCTTGATCTTGCAGACTGCTCGCTGCCTTCACTTGATTTAGTTTATGATTCCAGTACAGCTTGCCTCCAAACACACTCGCAAGACAAAGCACAGCAACTAAAATCAACCAAAATTTTTTCAAATCAGCACACCCTCAAATCGATACAATGATATACGATAGAAATTGCTCATGTATCTAATATATCGGTTAGCCCTACAAGATGCAATCATTTATCAACTGAATCAATGCTTTTTCAACACGAATCACTCGGAATCAATCTTCTTTTCCTCACGGATAATGACAATATTCACACGTCTGTTCATCGCTTTGTGCGTCGGTGTATCGTTTTTCACAATCGGTTTGTACTCACCGTATCCTACAAAGTGCATTCTTTGTGGGATAAGATCGTCCTTTTTGATCAAATAATTCATCACTGTTTGCGCGCGAAGACCGGATAATTCCCAGTTGGAGCGAATAGCTGAACTCTTGTTCCTGAATGGTGTATTATCGGTATGTCCTTCAATACTGATATCATTAGGCACACTTTTTAAAATATTACCGATTCGGCCCAGTACCGCCTTCGCATTTCCTCTAAGGTTTGCTTTTCCAAGATCAAACAAGATGCTTTCACGGAATGTTAGCTGAACCCCTCGCTGCGTCTCCGTAAGCGATACGTCCGGACTTAAGTGATTGTCTTTGATATATTTATCTAATTGAACATAGAGCGCGTCCAGTTTCTTCTTATCCTTTTGTTTTTCCGAATCACTGATTGACTGTGACTTCTTAACTAAAGGAACGCTGGGCTTTGTTTGCCCCTTATCCGCACTTGGATAGCCTATCCCCTGAAGAATCGAATCTCCTTGAAAAGAAGATTTCAACGATGAAACAAGTGCATTAAATTTTTGATTTTCAATGCTGCTCATCGAAAACATGACGATAAAGAAAACAAGTAATAGGGTAATCAAGTCGGAATACGTTACAAGCCAACGTTCTGAGTTGCCGCCACTCTCTTCTTCGTGTCTTGCATAACGCTTTCTTCTATGCCGACTCATGATGACTGCCCCGCTTCTTGAAACTGGCGATTGGTATCGGTTCCCTTATTGCCGCCGCTAAGCGCCTGTTCCACATCCTGGCACTCTTTCTCAGTCAGAAAAGCGTAGAGCTTTTTCTTCAAAATCATTGTACTCTCGCCGTATTGTATGGATAGAATTCCCTCGGTTTTTAACTGACGGATCATAATCTCACTCGCCAAATTGTTCTTAATCTTCGTAAAGATCGGTAAGTAGATGACGTTTGCGCTCCCTACCCCATAAAGTGTGGCAATAAAAGCGACGGCGATCGCAGGACCAAGTGCCGCTGCGTCTTCCAAACTGCCCAAAACATGGACAAGTCCCATTACTGTCCCGATGATGCCCATCGTAGGCGCATAACCTCCGGCTGATTCAAACATTCGCGCAATCGACAGGATCTTTTGTTCGTAGAGTTCTATATCACGATTCAGTATGTCGTCGATAACATCAGAATCTACTCCATCGACAACCATCTGAATGCCATTTGACATAAACGAATCATTCTGGAAGTTGCTCTGTTCACCTTCCAAAGCAAGCAAACCTTCGCGCCTTGAGATATTTGCAAGATCAATAAGCTTAATGATTGTATCGCTTGGACGCTCTTTCGGTTTAACAAACGCATATTTCAAAATAAACGGGGCCTTGGCCAAAATCTTTCCCGGGAAGCTGACAATAACTGCGCCAAATGTCCCACCAAACACAATTAAGAAGGCGGTAATTTTCAAAAGCGCGATTAGTTCGCCGCCTTCCATCAGAAAACCAAAAATCAAAGAAAGCAATCCGACCAGCAAGCCGATGACTGTTGCCACATCCATGTAAGTCAACCCTTTCCGCTGCTCTAATACCATTCTCAATTTTTATCGGCAGTTTTCTTGAATAGTTAAAGAGATTTCTTAAATTCAATGCGGCAGACCTATGAATAATGTTAATTGATCTAGGAGTTTATACCTACATTTGTCGTTTATAAATGCTAGTGAATAGCCTCATCTGATTTTCACCGAAAGAATCATTTGGATAAACTGCTTTCATTTTTTACTTCCGTTTTTTAACAACCCTTGATACAATGATAAAAGCGATTTATTTTCAAAAAAATGAAAAAAAAAAAAAAAAACGTAGTTCTACTTATTCATTGGGAGTCATCCCCCCATCAAACTAACTAAATCGATTTACGCAGCACGAAGGATTTGCAAAATTAATCGGGAGTTATCGAACGGAGTGAATGACTCTTATGTCAACAGTCGTACCACTGGAAAACTTGAAGGAAGGAAGCATTCTAGCCAAGGACATATATATCAAGTCCTCTGTGCTCTACCGAACCGGGATGCTGATTACATCTGAATTAATCAGTTATCTGAAAAGGAGAGGTGTTCTTTCTGTCACAATCTTCGATGCCCCTCCAATTGCGCCATTTCGGAATACCTACACACCGATGTCAAAAATGACGCCTCATAAACGAAAGGAGCTTACTGAACGATTTCAAAATGAGATGACACAGATCGCCGATGAGCTCCGTTGCGGTAGAATTTTACATTCCGAAGACTCGTATCGATGGCTTCACGCTCTCTATTTAAAGTATTTTTCCAATCCAACAGTCCGGTTTCTCTTAGACTGTCTGAAGCAATGGGATCCTGTCTGTTACATCCATTCACTTGATGTATTTGTACTAACCAGCCTCTTTTACAGACATATGCATTGGCATGTAAGTCAGGATTTTATTCTTGGTTGTTTGCTGCATGACATCGGTAAACTGTATACACCGAATGAAATACTATTAAAAACCGGGAAATTGACACAACGAGAATATGAGAAAATCACTTTGCATACCGTTGACGGTTATGACTTACTCAAACGAATGAATTTTCCAGAAGAAACATGCCGAGTCGTTCGCTCTCACCACGAACGGATTAACGGAAGCGGGTATCCGGATCATTTACGTGTGAAGCCAAATGATCGTGATTTAAAATTAATGATGATCGTCGATGTCTATTCTGCTTTGACCTTAAATCGTTCCTATCGAAAGCCGATGCACACAACTAAAGCAATGCAAATTATTCTGAATGACAGTTGCAATAACCATTTATTTGACATAAAGATTTGCTATTCATTTATCAATTTCATACATATATTTCCATCTGCAACACGAGTGCTGCTGTCTACCGGTGAGGAGGGCGTCATTCTGAACAATCCCTCAGGATCGGATATCTTGCCCCGTATACGACTTGAGAAAAGCGGCAAAATCATACAACTGCCCAGTGACCTTTCGTTAACTGTCAAAACGATCACCAGTTGGGACAGCCATGAGGTACTCACGCAGGCAAAACAAATATGGAGTGATTACATCAATTATTTGATTGACGGGGACAGTGTCAAAGCGGTTGATTGTCTCGACGCGCTTTCCGATGGTATGCGAATTGAAGATGTGTTTGTCAAACTTTTCGAACGCTCTTTAGATGAAATTCAAGAACGCTTATCTCAAAAAGAATTCATGACAGCCGATTACATGGTTGCGGCGTTTACGACGCTAAGACTGCTCAGCTGGAAAATGCTGAAGGTCTTTCATCAACTTCCAAACAGCGATATTGGTGAAATTGTAATCGCTAATCTTGAATCATTTAACGGATTGACGCGAACCAAATTAATGGACGATCTATTTGCGATCAGCGGATGGACTACAGACTTTCTGCCGGTAATTGATGGGCTAGCTATGATTCGCAATCAGATTCTGCGAAAAAAGGCGGACTATCTAGCTGTCTTATGTTCCGATTGCGCGCATGACGCATTCCTTATCGATTTGTTGAAGCAGCTCAAGAATGAATTTCCTGGGCTGACGATCTTTGTCCATGGCAGTGAGTCATGTATTGCTGAAAAAGCCGAATTGAACCACTTATTGATCAGTAAGAATCTCAGCGAATTGATTCGCAACATGAAGCAATTCTTTACCACTGAAGTTGTCTTGTAAACATCTCTAATACAATCCATTTAAATTATAAACGGGCAACCTTGGCTAGTACTCAAGGTCGCCCGTTTTTTCACTCAATGATTCGTTAATTAGTTATTCAACTGTTCATTAATCATATCATGGACTCTTTGTTTTTCAGCTGATCCGACGACAAGATAGTAAATTCCATTAATCTTCTGGCCTTGCCCTTTTACTTCGTAATTAATGGAATGCTTCCGCGCGTCACGATAATTAAACGCAAGATTCTTCATGTCGTCAAAAGTCAGGTTTGTCTTCACATTGTCACCAAGTGCATTGAGAATCTGAGTGTAGCGCGAAACTGATGAAACAGTCGCCATCTTATTTACAATAGCCATGATCACATCACGTTGTCTCTGATTCCGTCCGAAGTCTCCTTGAGGGTCGAGGTGACGCATCCGTACGTAGCCCATCGCTTTTGCCCCTGTGTCCAGAGTAATGTTGCCGCGCGCGTAGTGATAACCCTTCTTATAGTAGCCTTCATCGTTCCAGTCAAGCTTGTTATTTACGGTTACGCCGCCGACTGCATTGACGAGTTCACTCATACCTTCCATATTAATTTTAATGTAGAAGTCGAATGGAATATCACCGATAAATTTCTCTGCAGTATCTTCAGCCATTTTCGTACCGCCGTACGCGTACGCCGCATTGATTTTATCAATGGTTCCGCGACCAACAATCTCTGTTCGCGTATCACGTGGGATGGAGATCATCTGCATCGTTTTCGTCGTTGGATTCAAGGTCGTCGCAATCATCGTATCGGAACGACCGCGATCACCTTTACGTTCATCGACACCAAGTAGGAGCAAGCTGATCGCCTTTTTTTGCGAAACCGCCTGATGATTTCCTTTTCCTCCGGAAGTTTCGTACATATTGCCTGCAGTGGCTGCAACCGAATGATACATCCACCAAACATACCCCCCACCCGCGGCGAAAAGGACAACAATAATACTTCCGATTGTCAGTAATATTTTCTTTTTCATGATCTCTTCCCTTTTCTTTATAGATTCATCTTTGTATTCGAGTACATCACAAATGATAGTGAAATCATAACATGTCCCTTAGAGAATGTGAACATCATCATCGTACCCCGAAACATACCGAAAGATAAACTTCGCTCTGTTATTTTGTTAATTAGGGGTTATACGACAAAATAGTTGTTTTTCCGGTACTATGTAAAAAGAAGGCGCAACAGATAAAAAATCCGTCGCGCCTTCTCATTAATTGATTGGTACTAAATTAGTCAACGACTTCGATCTTGTCTTTGCCGCCGAATTTGTCATACCAAGGAGTTGCGTTTTCAGCAAGAATCGCGTTGAGTTCTTCAACGTTCGCCTTACCTTGAGAACGAAGCCATTTAATAGCTCCTTCTTCTCCACCCTTGCCGTATGCTTCAACGCCGTCACGCCATGTAGCGCGGCCGCAAAGTACGCCATTGTATTTTGCACCTGCATCATGTGCGAATACGAGTGTCTTCTGGAAGAGTTCAGTTGAAACGCCTGCGCTCAGCCAGATGTAAGGGATCGTTGTCAGTTTGTCTACTTCGAGGAAGTAGTTCTTTGCTTCTTCAGCAGTGTAAACAGGAGCATTTTCGCCAACACCTTCAACGCGGCTCATGTCAACAGGAACTTCCAATTTCAGAACGTCGATACCATAGCGTTCTTGTGTGAAGACCTTGATCGAGTCAAGAACCTTTTGCGGTTTAATTTTCGCATATGCTTCTTTGTCAGTAACGTTTTCATCATAAGTTACGATTTCGAAGAAGAGCGGAATATCTTCTGCTTTACATTCAGAACCAATGCGTTCTACGAATGCTTTCTTAACATCGTTGATTTCATCTGGTTCATCAGGGTCAAAGTAAACGAGCAATTTAACAGCAGTACCGCCGTTTTCTTTGATACGTTTTACAGACCAGTTAGGAAGAAGGTCAGGAATACGGCCGGCTTCAGTAGCGTCGTAACCTGTTTTTTCATATGAAGTCAAAAGACCACAAGAAGCTGCGCGTGCTTTGCCCGCTGGAATACCATATTCAGGGTCAAGCAGAATTGCGCTTGCATATGGAGTTAATTCTTTAGAAACGAGCGTTTTGAAATCCGCCAGTTCTTCAACCGTAGCGTCTTTACCTTGAGCTGCGCCGATCATTCTCTTCAAAGAACCACGTTGATCGATCGCGAGTGCGGCGATAACGCCATTTTTGTCGGACAACTGTTCGAGAAATTCAAACTTACCTTTGGAAATTTTAACCATTACTGATAACCTCCAGAAAATTTATTGGACAACAAACATGTCCGATAATATAAATAAACGACAAACAACCGTCGCACCTTCATCAGGTGGCCTATCGTTTTTATCTCACAAACTTCATTTTACGTCATTTTCTGTCATAAAGTCAATTTCATAAATTCAATAATCCTGTGAACAATTTTTTTCTTGATTTCAGAGTGAAAGGCCACGAAGTGTTTGATCACGTTCACGGCCTTTTAATAGCACAAGAATCCTATTATTCTGCTTCAGAATACGCTTGATTTCTCTTTTTCATCTGGTGAGCGTACCATACGAACAAACCGATATAAACAATCAATGCAATGATTGCGTATAAAATAAATTGCGCGTTACCTTCAGTCGCTTTACCAACGAGTACCGCAAGAACCTTTTCAAGTGGTCCTTCCATTGTGGAATGGGTTATTAAGTGGGTCGATGCGACACCTGCTGGGAACGCCCCTACCGCCTTAGCTGTTTGTGTCACAAACGGAGCGATCATTGTTCCTGAAACAAGGAACAGTGGCAGCAAAATTGTGCCAATTACGATCATACGAATCAATTTCCCACGAGTGACAACAAGAAGTGCAGGTGTTAGACCCATTGCAATGATCCCGCCAAGTGGAAGAATATGATTGCTTGGTATGATTAAGGCTTCGACAAGCAAAATTGGAGCGAGCACGTTCGCAGCCGCCCAAATTTCGGCGCGGCCTGCGATAAATGGCCAGTCAAGCCCAATATTGAATGTTCTTCCTTTAAAATGCTTGCTTGTCATATTCGTAATTCCTTGAGAAAGCGGCTCGACAGCTGCAATAAACCATGCACCGATTAAAGAGAACAATTCAAGACAAACACCGGCTGTAAAAGCAAGTGTGAATGTATCTTGCAGCGATTGTCGAGACACCAGACCAATGAACAGGCCTAAGTAGACGCCGATAGCAAATTTACTTCCCCAAAAACCAATTTTCTTATTTAATTTTGCGGCATCAAAATCATATTTATCAAGAAACGGCAAAAACTTATCGAAGAATTTATCAAAAAGCATGATGACCGGGTTCAACATATAGTTCATATGCGTCGATGTCATCGGATTACTTTTCGGCGCATGCAAAAGATCAGTAAATGTTGGTTTCATCAAGTCGGAATTAATGATCTTCATGGCACCAATGACAATAACCAATAATGTAGCTACAAGTAGATTATGGCTATAATACATGACGAGAAGACCCGTAATTGATAAATGCCAAACGTCAAAAACATCGACGTCAAGTGTATTAGTCTTTTTAATCGATAGCATGATAACGTTTACAACAACAATAATTAATAAGAAATAAAGCGTGTAAGCTGAGCCCCATGTGATTGTGGCAAGCGGCGCCCAACCAACATCCGTAATAGATAGATTGATACCGGTCGATTTAACGAACCCAACTAATGCTTTAGAAAATCCACTAGTTAAGATGTTAATAACCGCGCTAATACCTGTCAATGCAATAGCTAATTTCAAACCGCCTTCAATCGCTTTTGTCGGCTTAACTTTCATAGCTAGAGCGAGCACAGTTAAAATAATGAACATCATCGGTGGCGCACCTAGAGAAATGATCGGCTTAAAAATGGTATTCGAAAAATCGACAATACTTTGAATCATCTCTTATTCCTCCCCGCTCGCGCATTCTATGCGCAATGAACCTTTTTATTTTTTTAATCCTTTAAGAACCGTTTCAAGTTCATCGAAGACCGGTGCAGACATGGCAGGTATACGGTACAGAATTGGTCCTGCTTCAACTACAGGTATATTAATTTCAAAACCAAGATCTGGAGTCGAAATGGGGACAAATACATCGTATTTACTGATGACTTCCTCATTGACATCCTTAATCATCAAGGCATCTGCCTGTACTTCAAAACCTCTGTTTCGCATTTCTTCCTCGACCGCATCCTTAATTTGATGACTTGAATTCACACCTGCGCCACAAGCTGCTAGAATTTTAATCATAGTCAATTCACCCCTTATGTTTATTTTGAATTAAGATACTGAAAAATTTCTTCACTGTCCGTCATTTCGCTTAATTTCGAGACGCTGTCCGTTTGCGTAAAGAACGACATGAGATAAGACAATAGATTCGTTTGGCTGTTCTTCTCATCATTAAGGATAAAAAACGCGAAACGCACAGCAATATGTTTGCTTGGAGCAATCATATTTCTAAAATCAATTGGGTTCTTCAGAATTGCGACCGCAATCCCCTTCCAGTTACAAAACTCAACTTCGGTATGCGGAATCGCCACATTTGGGGTATTGGCCCCAACAACACGTAAATCCAAGCCTGTAGGGAAGTTCTTTTCACGTTCAGCAAGTGAAGGAACATACCCCTCTTTAACAAGACCTCGATCAAACAATTTCTGACCAACCGATTTGAAAAGTTCTTCTGCGTCACCGACTTCTTCAAAAAATATCAGATCCTTATCAAATAGTTGTTGCGTTCCCATCATTGAACTTTTCCTCCTCCCTGTAGTGACTAATCTCAACACGCATCAAAAACGGTACAATCTGTTCACTATCAATAAAGCCTGTTTTATCTTCCATAGCATTTAGGGTTCCAAAGGTGACACCATAAGCAAGAACTCGTTCTAATGGTTCATTGCGGCTGATTGCGTAGGCGAAACCAGCAATCATAGAATCTCCGGAGCCAACCGGGTTAACCGTTTTCATTTTTGGCGGAACCGCTTTATATAGGACACCGTTACAGCATCCAATCACACCGTTTTTGCCAAGAGAAACCATTACATAATCAATCCCTGATTCTTCTGCCAAATGTTTGACCGTATCGATGATTTCTTCTTCATTGGCTAATGGTCTGCCAATGAGTGCGGCTAATTCATCCTGATTCGGTTTGATCAGCGCAGGACGCGCTTTAATTCCTTCAAATAATGATTCACCGCTTGTGTCGAGCAAGAATGGTTTTCCTTTTTCTCGAGCGCGTTCAATCAACTTCTGGTAGAAGTTCGGTTTTAAGCCTTTGGGAAGACTTCCGGAAGCGGTGACCACATCCGCTTTATCAAGCAATACTTCATAATGTCTGAGGAACGCATCTGCCTCTTCTTCGGAAATGGTCGGGCCGCCTTCAAGAATCTCTGTCTGATTTCCTTCATGCATGATCGCAAGGCAGTGACGGGTATTTCCCGCTATAGAAACAAAACTATTTCTGATTCCCCTTTTACCAAGCTCTTCGGAGATGAATTCTCCTGTTTTTCCGCCAAGAAAACCCGTTGCACAGACCGGCTCATCGGCACATTGAAGGACGCGCGTGACGTTAAGTCCTTTACCTCCTGGTGTCTTCCCAACCTGTTCACAGCGATTCACCTGATCCATCAATAATTTATCGAGCCGGTAATTCATATCGATCGCAGGATTCAAGGTTAAAGTTAAAATCAATGATTCCACCGACTTTCTGATCAATTTTCACGTTCAATCGTGATAATAACCGGCCGCCCATTTTTCGTTATACTCATCAAAAATATGTGCATTGTGATTAGCTTCATCACTCATTGGAATGCTGTCAATTTTTTCGATCAGTGCTTTATTTTCCGATGTCGGTTTATAGTCCGCTTCCAGGAAAGCATCTACAATATTTTCAATAAGACCGATTCCGGAAATTCGGCCACCCATTCCGATCACATTAGCGTTCAACTGTTCCTTCGCGTAAACAGCTGTGCCGACATCACGGACAAGTGCCGCGCGCACACCTTTAACTTTATTCACACTGTTAGTGATCCCAACGCCGGTGCCGCAAATCGTAATCCCAAGATCTACTTTTCCTGATGTGACCGCTTCACCGACTTTGCGTCCGTAAATGGGATAATGCGTTCTCACTTTGTCATACGTGCCGACATCAAGTACTTCATATCCTTTTTCTTTCAAGTATCCGACCATGTGATCTTTGATCTCTGTTACGATGTGGTCACACCCAATTGCTACTTTCACTGTTCATCGCTCCTTAAACCTATTTCAAATTTTTCAAATCTCAGCGGGTTTTCTCAGCACATTCTGTTTAACATATCGACGCGTACTTGATGACGTCCACCAGCGTAATCGCTTTCAATAAATGCATTGGCACAGCCTTCAGCCAGCTTTTCGCCGACAATACCTGAACCAAGCGTAATAATCGACGCATTATTATGGCTACGCGTCATTTTCGAAGAATGTTCGTCGGATGTTTCTGCACAGATCACACCTTTAAATTTGGTCGCGACCATAAACGATCCTGCACCATATTCGTCAATCGCAATACCGCGGTCCCCTTCTTGCTCCTGCATCGCTTTCGCAACTCTGGAAGCGGATTCAATAAAGTCCACACCGGATTCCGGTGTTTTATCAACGACTTCATACCCTTTTTCTCCTAGATACGCTTTCAGATGTTCCTTAAGTGCAGCACCTTTTCTGTCCGAACCAATAATAATCTTCATTTCTCGTTCCTCCTGTGAGTTAATAGATGAGCTGTGTGTAATTCTTGTAAAACTCAGCTGTTTCTTCATCGATACCAGGATCTGTAACAATGCCGGTCAAATCACTAATTTTATAAAAACGGTGGAATGCTTCCATACCGAATTTTGAATGGTCGGCAACCACATAACGTTCTCCGGCATTATCCAGAATCAGCTTCTGTCCACTGCCCTCATCTTCATTGGCGGTGGTAACATAAAGATCAATAATTCCATTGGTCCCTATAAACGCTTTGTTCACATTAATTTGATTCAGTAATTGATTAGCGAAATATCCGATAAATGTTCCCGATCTTTGCCGATAACGTCCACCAATTAGTATCACATCAAATCTGCTGTCTTCTTTAAAACGCTCGAAAATCGTAATTGCGTTGGTGACGATATCTGCGTGCTGGATGTGGTTCAAATAATCATAAATTAATTCGTTCGTCGTTCCTGGGCCAATAAAAACCGTTTCATCATTTTTAATTAGTTCCGCACATTTCGAAGCAATGTAGCGTTTCTCCTCAACATTGATGGTTCGTTTTTGACCATGTGAAAGTTCGGTGTAGTTACGAACTCTTTTCTTTCTCGCTCCTCCATGGATGCGCACAAGCAGCTGTTTGGCCTCAAGATCGTCTAAATCACGACGAATCGTCATTTCTGTGACATCCAATTTTTTCGCCAAATCGGTGACTCTTACAGTATCTAATTGATCAACTTGCTGCATGATTTTTTGAAAGCGTTCCTCTTTCAACATCACATCATTCTCCTCCTCCTCAAGAAACCACTCAGAATAGATTCACTCTTCGGTTCTTTTGATTTACTATTTTCATTAATGTTTTAAAATGTTCTTTTTTGTTTACAAATGTAGTTTATCATGTAAACGTTATCTTTTCAACTGTTATTTTCTATTGTCACAGCTTTGACAAAGCTTCTCTTTTTACCATTAAATAGGGTTTATTTGTACTGATCCAGTCAACGGTTTCATTTTTGTTCGATTATGTTTTTTTATAAAAAAAGAATCCCGACATGCGGAATTCTTTTCAACTTTCTGTATGAAGTTCATTCATGTTTATATTATCCAAAGAATGTTTGGTAGAGCAGGAAAACATTCAAACAAATCACGACAGCTGCGATTGCCCAGGCGGTGGCAGTTGTCACTTTGTGGTTCACAAGCTGCCCCATAATTGCCTTATTACTTGTGAAAACAATGAGCGGAATAATTGCTAATGCGATGCCAAACGATAAAACTACTTGGCTCATAACAAGTGCTTTTGTCGCGTTTGCTCCCGAGATGATCAGGATCAGCGGCGGAAGCATCGAACAAATGCGTCGTAAAAAGACCGGAATACGTTTATGAATAAACCCCTGCATCATAATATCGCCTGCCAGCGTGCCGACCGATGAGCTCGACAATCCCGCAGAGAGAAGACCGACACCGAACAAAACACCGGCAATCGGACCGATATACGTACTGAATCCGTGGAAAGCAACGGACAAATCATCAATAATTTCATTGCCGAAAAATGTGGATCCTGCCACGGCAAGCATAATTGCGTTAATCACACCGGCAATAATCATCGCAATCAAAATATCAATGAGTTCGAATCGGAAAATCTTTTTGCGTTCTGCGTCGTTCTGTCCGATGACCCGACGGCAAGTGAGCCCTGAGTGCATGTAAATGGCATGCGGCATCACTGTGGCGCCAAGGATCCCCGCAGCGAGCAATACACTATCGGCTCCTTGAAACTGCGGAACAAAGCCTTGGACAAACGGTTTGAACTCAGGCAAAGCAAAAAGTATTTCAAAGCTGAACGCGATAACCACGATAAAAACCATCAAGGCGATCACCATTTCAAGCGGACGGAAGCCCTTGACCTGAAATACAAGAATCAACAGCGCGCAAATCGCAGTCAAAATTGCGGATGGAATCATTGGCAATCCAAAAACGAGATGGAATCCAAGCGCCGCTCCGATAAATTCGGCAAGATCGGTCGCCATAATCATGATTTCTCCTTGAATCCAATAAAAAATCGAAACTTTTCGCGGCCAACGGTCACGTATAATCTCCGGAAGATTATGTGACGTTGCGATGCCGACTTTAGCGGATAACGTCTGAATGAGAATCGCCATTAAGTTGGAGACGACGACTACCCAAAGAAGCATATAGCCGAATTGTGACCCGGCCTGAATATTTGTCGCATAGTTGCCGGGATCAATATAAGCAACCGCCGCGATAAACGCGGGTCCAATAAATGGAAGCATTTGCCTCCAACCTTTTGATTTCCCAATTGCCTGATCAAATGATTGCGTGTGTGGTTCTGAGCCGATTGAATCGGGAGATTGTCTTTTCACCATAGTCGTTTTTTCTAATTTGTTCAGTCCGATCTCGAGTATTCTCGGACGGACATGACGCTCCTCCTTTTTTGCTCAAAGAATATATGTTTCTCAAAAGAAACTTATGTGCCTATCAATAACCTACTTTATTCTTCTACATATTGCAACTAATTTTTCCTTTAATTTTTGTTAGGTGAGTAAAATAATTTTCAATAAAAGACATTTTTCATCAAAATCAGCGTTGTTTTTCAGGAAGGCGCACGAAGCACATATAGATGAAAATCACGGCACATAGCGCGCCATACAGAGGATAAAGCGTGGAGATGAGTGAACCGTAGCCAAACTGTCCGATAACAAAGGTACAGATAATTAATGTGAGCATGGCAAAACGAATCGTGAACAGCGCTGGAAACACGCTGTGAAGCTGTCTGGTCAGACCGAATATATTTCCAACAAATGTAGTCAGTATTTCTCCGAAAATGACGCAGACAAATGCTATATGCATCCATGAACCAAGTGGTCGTACCATCTCCGCCATGGGCAGTTCGTACAGAGCAATATCGGATTTCCCCAACATCATCAGATGGGATAGGAAGAGAAGCAACGCGAGTCCGCACCCTCCAAGAATCCCTCCATATTTCAGTACGCGTTCGTCTTTAAACTCCTTCGCCATCGGAACAAGCACAATAAGCGCCGTGGACAAATTAAAGGCAGAATAATTAAACGCCGCAAAAAGCCAGCGAATATGTCCCGACTCTGGAAAGAATTGAGCACCTGCTTTATTTGTCCAAAACGTGAGCAGCACAAAACTAACGAGCAAGGGAACAACAAGTGAATTAACAAACAGTAAACCACGGACACCTTTTATTAGAAAAAGAACTCCTAACAAAAGAGCAATTAGAATACCAATTTGACGGTTCCAGCCCAGTTGTTCACCAAATACCGCTCCTGATCCAGCCAGCATCACTCCGGTCATGCCCAAAATGATAAAAAATAACAAAGCTTGAATCACGCTGCCGATTCGCTCACCAAATAATGCAGTAATTAATTCATTAAAAGAATAAGCATCCATTCGCCTTGCATAGATCATCATTTTTGTACCGATCCATGTCATGAACACGCCACTTAGAATGGCTCCAATCGTACCATACGCATGGTATTGGGTAAAGAACTGAATAATTTCCCTTCCCGAGGCGAAACCGGCGCCGACAACCGTTCCAATGAATGTCGCCGCGACCTGTAAAACACCGATAGCTTTTCCTTTCATTTGTATCGCCTCTTTTTCATTCACTGCCGCGCATGTCTTTCTGATTCATCTTATGCGCGGCTTGTCCTGTCCATGCCTTTTGAAATCTGCCTTTACAGCGATGATGATTCCTCGTATAATGAGTTGAGTAAATTTAGTTTAGGAAAGGGGATCTGTCTTATGGCAAATGTAACGAACATTACCGCATACAATCTCATTGTCGCGTGCCGCCGGTCCCCAATACTCAGAAACATCTGAATGTTGTACTGACTATTAGGGAGCGGGGGCCTGTCACAGGGCAACTTCCATTTTGTGAGAAGACCGTGTGAACGGTCTTTTTTTCATACCTAATTTTCTTTCAACAGGAGGATTTTCATTGAACTTAAAAATGTATGGCTGGAATCATCATTTAGAAGAAACACCCTTGAATCTTGAAAGCGGTCAATCGGTCGGCCGCGTGATTTCCGAATATAAAGGACAGTACAAGTTGATTACGGAACGTGGTGAATATTTGGCCGAAGTTGCCGGAAAGATGCGCCACCAAGCGGATACGCGCGAAGATTTCCCGGCAGTTGGTGACTGGGTCATTATTCGTGAACGTCCGTCCGAACACAAAGCGACCATTGACTGTCTTCTACCCCGTTTCAGTAAATTTTCACGTCATGCGGCCGGCGGGGCAACTGTTGAACAGATTGTCGCCGCCAATATCGATACCGTATTTCTGGTCATGGCCCTCAACCATGACTTCAACATACGCAGGCTGGAACGCTACTTAACTATGGCCTGGGAGAGTGGCGCGAACCCTGTTGTCTTGCTGAGTAAGATGGATCTATGCTCAGATCTCAAAACGAAAATAGCGGAGGTCGAAGCGATTGCCTTTGGCGTTCCGATTATCAGCGTCAGCGCGCTCCATGATGATGGAAAAGATCAATTTGCCGACTATCTCGGTTTAGGAAAAACAGCTGTTTTTCTCGGCTCATCAGGTGCCGGAAAATCAACCTTAACCAACTGGCTCTGCGGTAAAGACATTCAGCTTGTAAACACGGTTCGCGCGGATGACGACCGCGGTCGCCACACGACAACGAATCGTGAACTGATCATCCTGCCCAATGGAGGTGTGCTCATTGACACGCCGGGTATGCGCGAGCTGCAACTCTGGACAGCCTCTGAAGAATCGCTTGACCATAGCTTCTCAGACATCGAAACACTTGCCGCTGCATGCCGATTTCGCAACTGCACGCACCATAATGAGCCAGAATGCGCGGTGCAGGCCGCACTGCAAGACGGCCGATTAACTCAGGAACGTTACACGAGTTACTTGAAACTGCAACGCGAGCTCGCGTTCGTGAAACGTAAAACTGATGTTCAGGAGCGTCTCAAGGAAAAGGCGCGTTGGAAGAACATCCATAAGGAAATGCGCCGCCGCCATTAGAAAACTGGGCTTCACCAAGCCTATGGCGTGGGCGAAGTCAAGTTTTCTAATAAATCATTCTGGTCCTTCATTAAGTAACGTGGCCGGAATAAAATAAGCGGAGATTTTCCGGCTATTTGCATCCTGGCGCTTGTTTCACAGGTAAATAAGGGTAATTTTTCCGCTTATTCACAGAAAAAGGCTCCATTTTCACGTTTTTCGATTCGATAAGCGGAGTTTCTCCGTCTATTTAAGCGATTTTTTCCTTCATTTTCTAATTAAGCGGAATTTTTCCGTTTATTTCTCAGATTGGGCGCTTACCTGATCGCCTAGCCCAACCGAATCTTATGACCTTATCGGCGTAACGGCAAGGCAAAACGCTCTACTTTTGTACCAGTGAAACAAAGACCTTCGTCTCAAATTGAGCGGAGGTCTTTGTTCTTGTGTATCTCATCTATGCTAAACTAATATTGAGTATTTTGACATGCAAACAATGAACCTGTCTCATATGGACATGGAGGAAAATGAATGAATCAGCGATTAAAACCATTGAAACACGGGGATTTTGACCTTTTTTATGAATTAATGAGTAATTCGTTTCCTCGCGCGGAATTTCGGTCCCGTGACAAGGAATTCGACCTATTAAATCAAATGAATTTCACCATTTTATCCCGCTATGATCAGTCAGGAAACGCACTAGAGGGAATTATTGCAGAGTGGTCTTTTAACGATTTTCTGTTTATCGAACACTTTGCCGTACAGTCAAGCTTGCGCGGACATGGAATCGGATCGCGCATGCTCAGAGAATATCTTAAGCGCGCGAATAAACCGGTGCTTATTGAGGTCGAAACACCAATGACTGATCTTGCGAAACGCAGAATCCAATTTTATGAACGGCTTGGTTTCACGCTTAGTGAATTTGGCTACATACAGCCGGATTTGCAGCAAACCGGCGAACACGTTCACTTACTCATGATGCAGTACCCAACTCCCTTGACCGAACAAGAGTTTCTTGCGTGTAATGAAGAAATTTTTCATTCAGTTTATGAAACAACTGTATAGAGATTATGTACAAAAGGATCGGCGCGGGGACACATCCGGTCGATCCTTTTTCCTTAATAAGCCCAAGAAGCACCAATGATGATTAAGAGAATAAACAGAACAACCACCAACGCGAAGCCTGAGCTTTTTCCATATCCTTCTGAAGCACCCATGATCCTCATCACCTCCACATGATTTTCCTTACTATCGTATGCGAATGCCCGAATTCGTTTCGCCCGTTTTTCGTTTTCTTAGTTTGCCTTGCTCTACATCTGTATGCCTAAGCTTCTGCACTGTGATAAAATGGCAATGATTGGTGTCAAGAATGTTGCCTACAGTGGTAACGATATTAAATGGACGGATCCTACAGGGGGCTTATTGAATGGATAATTTTGAAACGTTACTTGACCATTATGCCGATATTACGGTCACAGTTGGTCTTAATGTGCAGAAAGATCAAGATGTCATGATCTTTGCGCCTATTGAATCACCCGAATTCGTGCGGAAAGTTGTAAAAAGGGCTTACGAAGTTGGGGCGCGAAATGTCTTCGTTGATTGGGATGACGAACAGATAACACGTCTCAAGCTCGGACTTGCTCCTGAACAGTCATTAAGCCATTTTCCTGACTGGCGCGCGCGCACTTTCCAGGAACTTTCCGATCAAAATGCGGCATTCCTTTATATCTACTCACCCAATCCCGAACTGCTCAAAGGAATCGATCCACTACGAATAGCTGCGGCGCAAAAAGCTGCCGCGGCCGCGAATAAACAATTCTCAAATGATAAAAGCAGCGCGAAGGTAAGCTGGACAATAGTCTCAGTCCCAACCCTAGCCTGGTCTGCCACCATTTTTCCAAAAATGGAAGAGTCCGAGCGAATGGATACGCTTTGGCAGCATATTTTTAAAATTACCCGTGCGGACCAAGCGAATCCTGAAGAAGCATGGCAGCAGCATATTCAGTCACTGACAGACAAGCTCAACTATTTCAATGAGAAGCGCTTCAAAAAATTACACTATAAGGCTCCGGGCACTGATTTGACGATTGAGCTTCCCGCAGAACATCTTTGGGTCGGCGGCGGTATGGTCAATGATCAAGGCACTCCGTTCCAACCCAACATGCCGACCGAGGAAATATTTACGATGCCGCATAAAAATGGAGTCAACGGGACGGTTGCCAGTACAAAACCATTAAACTATGGCGGTAATTTGATTAACAACTTCTCAATTACCTTTAAAAATGGCAGAATCGTTGACTATCATGCAGAACAAGGACAAGACACACTCAAGCAAATCATTGAAACTGATGATGGCGCTCATTACCTTGGCGAGGTCTCCCTCGTCCCGCATCATTCACCAATTTCAGAAACCAATCTCATTTTCTACAATACATTATTTGATGAAAATGCCTCGTGTCACTTGGCCATCGGTCATTCCTTTCCATTAAACTATCGCGGTGGACGAAAGATGTCTCTTGACACACTGGAATCACTCGGCGCAAATCAAAGTTTGACACATGTAGATTTTATGATTGGTTCAGGGGAATTGGCTATTGATGGTGAAACGGCGGATGGAAAGCAGATTCCTATTTTCCGCAAAGGCAACTGGGTTATTTAATTTAACAAACTGTCCTGAAAAAACAGGTCTGAGAGAAATTCTCAGACCTGTTTTTGTATGCCCTTATATAACTTACTTGGTGATCAAATCTTGAACCGTTTGATTTCTTCCTGCATCATCTGGGCCTGTTGATCCAGATCACCGGCCAGTTTATTCAACTCTTCCATCGAAGCTGTCTGTTCTTGAACGGAAGCGCTCATTTCCTCTGTGCTCGCTGCCGTCTCTTCGCTTGTTGCGGCGATCGTCTGCGCACCTTGAGTTATTTGCTCAATTTGTTGATTCGTGTTAATAATCGCATCGGCAATCGTCTTCATGCCCGTAACGTTGCGTTCAATCGTTTTCTCGATTTCTTTAAACGCATCATTGGATTCGGCGACTGCCGCATCTTGACCTTTCAGGGTATCATTTGTTTGCTCACAATAAGCGACCGCCTGCTGGATCTCCTCATTCATCGATTGAACCATATCGGTGACTTCTTTAAGCGACTGATTGGTCTGCTGAGCAAGCTTCCGAATCTCGCCGGCAACCACGGCGAAACCTTTCCCTTGTTCGCCTGCATGTGCCGCCTCAATGCTGGCGTTTAGCGATAACAGATTCGTTCGTCTCGCAATACCATCAAGCACATCAATGATCTTGTGCACACGTTTAGCATGCTCCTCCAATTTCAGAACCGTACTAATGATCCGGTGGGTCGTATCGGCGGAAGTTTTTGATTGAACGGATAGATGATCCATCTTGTCAAGACCTCCACGGGCGAACTCCGTCATCCGATATGCTCCACTAAGAACTTCTTTACTGCGCTCATCGATTCTATTGACCTGCTTCAAAAGATCCTGAAGCGACGATTGACTATCATCAATGGATTTAGACTGATTTGATGCCCCCGCAGCGATCTCAGTTACCGTTGCACTGATCTCATTTGCCGAAGCGACATTTTCCTCGGCACTAGCCACCAATGTCTGCGAAGCGCCGATAATTTGATGCGATACATCAATCATTTTCTTAAACGCTTCACGGTTTGTTTGCGCCATCTGATTTACGCTTTTGGTTAATTGTGATAATTCATCATTGCCTTCAACGGGCATTTTAACTGTTAAGTCGCCCTTTTCAATCCGACCGGCAGCTTCCTGAAGCTTTCTCAAGCGCGCGATCATCCGTCCAAGTATATAGCTTGTCAATAAGATCGCTACCGCAATAATAATGATCAATGTCACAACTGATGGTAATGTGATTAGATTCGCTTGCTTAGAGATCTCGCTTTTATCAATAATTCCCATAAGGGTCCAACCGGATGTTTTATTCGTATCGAACGAAACAAGTTTTTGGGATCCATCAATCTTTGCGTAAAATTTACCGCTATTACCCATACCGCGCATTTTCTTGTAAAAATCCTGACCTGCGACGCTCTTACCCAATTGGTTTTTCTTCGGGGATGCAATATAAGTACCTTTGCTGTCAAGCAGCGTCACATAGCCGGTTTTACCTAATTTGGCTGCACTCGCTTGATTAACAATCGACTGGATGAACAGGTCCATCTTGACAACGCCTTTAACTTTTCCTTCATCAACAACGGCCTGTTCCACACTTACTACTTTTTGTTTTGTGACTTTGTCATTGTAAGGATCGGTCCAAACCGATTTCCCGTTTGCGGCAGATCCCGCCTTATACCAGCCTTCTGTAGTTGGATCGTAGCCCTTTGGAAAAAAGTAAAGAGGCGCACGCACAATGTCCTTGTCCGCAGATGCATAGCTGATTGCTTGATATTTTGTATTGGAACTGAGCACGTTTTGGAAAGAAAGCTGGATGTCATCCTTATCTTTTTGCACATTTCCAAGCGTTTTACTCATCGTAAACTGGCGAGCGACAGACTGCGCATCGTCGAAGTATGTATCAAATGTTTGATTCGTTGCCTTCAACTGAGCCATCGTCGATTGCGTTAGTTGGCTTGTCGTCTGCCTCGCTCCATAGAGATAGCTGAATAATCCTCCAATAATGCCAACAATAGCGATAATGCTGACAATTGGAATCAATAGTTGTTTTCGAAGACTCATCGTTGATAAACTGCGTCCACTCACATTTTGCAGCAGCTTTCGGATAAATTTGCCCATCGAATTTATCTTCTCGCCCATCAATCGCCAACTATTCTTCGAATGTTCCTCTGCTGCAGTTTTCGGTTTGATTGTCTTTTTTGCGTTGCTCTCCTCTTTTTTCATTTATGATTCCCCCCAGAATACTATGCTTGCATTTTATCTATACATCGATCCTAACTAGCCCATGCTTAATTTCTATTAAGAAAGCGTGTAACCCTTCAGCGCTTGCCGGATAATTCCCGCGTCTGCTTCCAAATCGGACGCAAGTGTGGTCAAGTGCTCCATGCCGGCAGTCTGTTCTTCAATCGACGCAGTCACTTGCTGCGTACCCGCGGCTGTCTGTTCGCTGATTTGAGTAATACCGTCAATATGTTCTTTAATCTCTTGTGTTCGCTCAGCCATATCATTGATCGAAGAAGAAATTTGGCTGATTCTGTCTTGATTGTCCGATACAGCTTCGGCAATTCGCTTGGACGCCTTCTCAAAATCGCTGACAACCACAAATTGTTCTTCGAGCACTTTACTCGTTTTTCCTGCAAACGCAACGGTACTCTCTGTGTCGGAGCGAATACCGTTCATCAGATCAGAAATTTCCTTGAGCGCCCGATCCGTTTGCTCCGACAATTTTCGAACCTCATCGGCAACAACGGCGAACCCTTTACCTTGTTCACCGGCACGCGCTGCCTCAATTGCCGCATTCAAAGCGAGCAAATTCGTCTGTCCGGCAATTTCCGAAACAGTTTCGATAATCTTCCCCACATTCTTCGATCGTGAATCCAGTGACGCAATGGCGTCGATAATATCCGCCGTGGTGCTGATCGTCCGCACTGAATGATCTCTCAGCTTAATCACGGATTGCTGATTCTTTTCTGAAACCTCTGCTAACTGTTCGGCACCTTGTTTCATCAAGCTTGTCTGTTCCGTAATACTTCCCATTCTCTCTTTCAACTGATCGGTCGCTTCTTTATTTTTGACCATCAGCTCCGCTTGATCGGAGGCTCCGGCGGCGATTTCAGTCATTGTCGATCCAATCTCGTTTGACGATGCGGTGTGTTCCTCCACACTTGACACCAGTGTCTGAGATGCATCGTTTACTTTATCCGAAACCTCAGACATGCTCTCAATCACACTATGGTTCATTCGAATCATGTGGTTGATGCCTTCAGCAAGACGGGCAAGCTCATCATTTTCGGAATCTTTGACGATGACACTCATGTCCCCGGTTTCCGCTCTTCCGACCGCTATCCTCAACTTGTGTACGCGTTTGTTATAGCCTATAAAAATAAAGCGCAGGGCAATTCCGCCTACGACAAGCAGCACAATGGCGGCAGCAACAGCAGGAAGAACCATTTGGACAGTCCCGAGGAAATAAAACGCTGACGCCACACCCAAAACACCAATAAAAAACATTACTAAATAGAGGCTTTGAAGGTTAAAACGTCTTGAATTCAGACTGCCTTCCGCCTTTTTCTTCTTTAAAGCCATGCCGATCCATCCCTTCAAGCCCAATCCGATCACTCTACATGCTTGCACAGCCCATCATATATCACTTATTATATCGGTTTGTATATCTGAAAAGTTTATTAAATTTTAGCAATTATCCATGCTGCTCGGCATGCAGACGTGAGGAATGATGACTGCCGGTGTAAAAGAGATAGTAGTAGAGATCAAGAATGAACACGATGATCATCGCTAAAATCATTCCTGCCAAGTCAAAGGTAAATGTATCAATCAGATGGCCGGTTCGGCCCGGAACAAACGTCTGATGCCATTCATCGAACATCGCGTAGCACAGAGCGATCGCGGGACCACAGAGATAGCAAAGCATTCGAGGCATAACGGTCGTCATAAAGAGATTAATAATCATAAAGGTTAAAAGAAAATATTCAGTCACATGACTTGCCTTTCGGAAAACAAATTCAAACAAAGCATATGGATCGTCGGAAGTAATCCGCTCTCCTCCATAGTTAAAATCGACATGCGGAAAGGTCTCAGAGGTCCATTCAAAGTGCGCTTTAAGAAAAGGCTGCAGATTCTGCTCCGCATACGGCGTTGATGATCCCTTGTAGATCATCCCAACAATAAGCAAAATCAATACGAGCCAAAAAATGAATGCCTTAGGATTTTTTAACATAGCTCAATCCCCCATCATAGAATTCCATGCCCATCAAGAATTCAAATTTAAATAATGTCAGAATAAATGCTGTAACAGCGTCAAGTGTAAATTTCACAAAATAAATTCTTAATATTTCTCCATTATAGCGCAATTGTCCAGGTCATTTGTAGGTGTTTTGTGACATTGGCACAGGATAAGGTAATCTATTCGTCAGAATAATAGGAATTATGTCCGTGCGTTTATTAGAATACATCACGTCGTGTTCAGCAACTTTTTTATGAACGCAGCAAGAGTTTTCGCACCGATCAATCGTGAAAAGCCCTTTTATGATTGGTCAGCGGCTGACGATGATCCTCCTCCGTCAACTCATTAAAAAGTATAATTCAGCTCTAATTTGAGCACTCTAATCGTTGTTCCACACAAAGAATAAAGGAGTCTTTTCTCATGAACAAAGAACAAGAATTCAATCGCCAATTTAAGGCAAGGGAAAATACAGGCGAACACCGCAACGGACGACTGGCTCAGCAAAAAAACAATGCCGACGGACACGATGTTCCAAACGAGTACACAAGTCATCAGGATAAAAACAATCATTAATCAGCAATCGGACGAACCCCGGAAGCCTGCGCATAGTAGGCTTCCTTGTTCTTTTCAGGAACCATTCCGCCCCCGGTCGCCCAGAAAAGATGGCACGCATTGACCATTTTATCCGTTAATTGGTGCTCTGCTAGGTAGCGTTGGCCGGCGCGACTATCCAAAAGCATCTGCGGTCCGATGATACCGGCCGCGGCAGATGGCTCGATCCAATGATTTTCCGTATCCTTGAGTGCTTTTAAATACTGAAAAAGGCGTTCATCCGACACGGTCATGCAGCCGGAGATTAAGTGTCCGGCAGCTTTTCCGGCAAAAGCCGATGGACGCGGAACAGCTAATCCGTCAGCCGCCGTACGATTATCAAGTCCGAAATCCTGCACCGATACTTGATCATTCAAGCCCGTCAATAGTCCGAGCAAAAAGCAAGGCGCATGAGTCGGTTCGACAAAAAAGACGTGCACATGGGAACCGAATGCTTGCTTCAAACCAAACGTTACCCCCGCTGGTCCACCGCCTACTCCGCATGGCAGATAGACAAACAGCGGGTGATCCGCATCCACCGAAATCGCCGCGTCGGCAAATTGTTTTTTCAATCGATTACCTGCTGTGGCATAACCGACAAACAGGTCTTTCGAATTTTCATCATCAATAAAATGACAATGGGAGTCTTGAGCTGCTTGCTTTCTCCCTTCTGTGATCGCCACACTGTAATCTGCCTCATACTCTTTAACAATCGCGCCTTTTTCCCGAAGCATATCTTTTTTCCACTGACTTGCGTCGGCCGACATGTGTACGGTCGTGTGAAAACCAAGTGTTGCCCCAACAATGCCAATGCTGAGTCCAAGATTCCCTGTTGATCCGACCGCGATCGAATAATGCGAGAAAAAGGTTCGAAACGATTTCTCCGCAAGTTTTGCGTAGTCATCTGTTTCTCTGAGCAATCCCGCGCTCATCGCCAATTGTTCCGCTGTCTTCAGCACTTCATAAATCCCGCCGCGCGCCTTAATTGATCCAGATATCGGCAGTTCGCTGTCTGCCTTCATCATCAGCCGTCCGGAAATCGACGTGCCGCCGAATTTCCCCAGAAATGCCCGCATCTTGGGCAGCGTGTAAATCGGCGATTCGATTCTTCCGCGTGAAGCACGTGTTTCCGGAAAAGCAGCGCAAAAATAAGACGCGAATCGCTGTAACCGAGACTCAGCATCCGAAACATCCTGATCGGAAACAAAATTCGCTCCCTGTTCGCCGTAA
The DNA here is from genome assembly GCF_040513385.1 of Sporolactobacillus caesalpiniae. NCBI lineage: Bacteria > Bacillati > Bacillota > Bacilli > Caryophanales > Sporolactobacillaceae > Sporolactobacillus > Sporolactobacillus caesalpiniae. Next base: position 81,052 of record NZ_JBEVCB010000008.1, on the reverse strand, counting down.
TGCGGATTGAGCCATAACACTTCACTGCCCGCTTCGATTTTCTTAACGATTGGATTCACACGTTCCCATTCCGTCAATGATTTTCCGCCGATTTGATGATCCATGATTGCCCCCTAACGCAGTGTTTCCTGCGATATATTTTGCTCATTCAAGCTGTCTAACAAATTAAAAATCAAATGAAAATTCGAGTACCGTTGCACTGAATGCGTCCCTCGCTCGATAAATGTCCAACTGTCATCAAGAGAACCTTGAACTGCAAAAGCGTTGTCTTCAAAGAATTGATGAAAGAGTTCCGGACAACTGCTGCATTCTCGTTCAAATTTTCGCGAGCGGTTGATTTTCTCTTCAATGCTCATGTTCCGATCATTATAAATGACATGGTCGAGGTTGCAAGAAAAATAGTAAAGAAAGTAGTAGATTCCCGACATGATCTCATCCGCTGTACTCATCACCCGCAGCTCGGATGCTTTCATTTTATTCCTTTTTTGTATGTACTGGCGAATCCCGCTATTTGCTACGACAATTCCGGATTCACGATAAACCGGATCCTTACCAACCGAATCGTTTACAGTAACATCCTGATCATCGACAAACGCCCCGTCTGTATCTGTGAGCTGAATAACCGCTAAGATTTCTTGTTTGCGATATTTCGTTTCATTCATGATTTTTCGAACCTGATCCGAGACACGCGTTTTAACGCTTTTTCTAACACCCGGTCTCGTGAACAGATCACCATGAGTGACATGGATGTAAATCGTATAGTTATAGGACACGTATTTTCGAATAGCTGCCACTGCGCGTTCATCTGAAACTCCCTCAACAATAAAAACAACCACTTTCTTCTTAGCCATGATTTAATTCACCCGCTTCATCGAATGCCTCCATGATCTCGTAGCGATCCGTTTCCTGATAAACAGCCTCTCCGTCATTTCCGAGCTGAATCGCGCGAAAGTAGACATCACGTATATTATTGCTGTCTCGAATGCCCTTCAGAACAATATAGCGATTTTCCGGATTGGTCGATGTAAACACAAGATTCTCTTTTTCCAGCACTTCCAAAATTCTCAAGTTATGCGAGGTGAACAGCAGTTGTCCCTTGCCGCTGTCATTCAAAATTTTCACGAGTTCTCCAAGCAAAAATTCATAAATGCCCGCGTCCAGTTCGTCGATCACAATACACGCGTTCTTATCGTTATACATCACAATCAAAGAACTCAGCACAGTGAGCAATTTCTTCACACCATCAGATTCACAGGCGATCGGTAGTGACCGCCCCTCCCGTTTCGCTACGAGTGCAACACGCACGCCGGGATCGCCATTACTCATCGTCTGACTTCCTAAATTCTTCGCTTCCACCGTCAATCCCGGAACAATCTCTTTAAGTATCTTGCTGATCGCCGTGAACATTGTATGCAGAATTCCATAAGTGTCCATGTCGACCTTCTTAGGTGCGTTAATTGGCAGTTCCACCACACCATAACCGTCCTCATCCAGATTCAACGCCGCACTCCGGCAATGAATCGGAATCGAAAGATTGGCGAGCGACATGCCGGATTCATGGTTGCTTAAAACGAAGAGACGACTGGCGAAAACATTCTTAAGCGCCTGCAACAGTTCGAAAGGTCGCTGCTCGAGCGCCCTGCCAAGCAATTGAAAACCCTCGGCGCGAAAAATAAAGGACGTATGTTCCTTATGAGCAAGCTCCGCATTGACTTTGTATGAAACCACCAGATCTTCTTTTCTGGATTTCATTTTCGACGCAACCGCATTCGGCGACAGCTTCGTCTCCTCCCCTTCCCGCGTGAACGCAAGCACTGTTTTATAACGCGCGCCTTTAACTAATTCCTTGTAGCGAATTTCCTCATGCGAAATAAACACCGGATCATGCGCACGATCATTTGCCAAATTCACCGCGTCATCCGCATCCAAGTCCCGCTTGGTCAGCGCAACGTCATACACAGCCTCATAATAGTGGCGCTCAACACAGATCAGAAAGGTGAACACAAAGCGCACCGTATCACTCCGCTGATAAATCAGCCGGTCAACATCCGGACTCAGCGGCTTTCCACCGAGCAGCGTACGCAACACGTCAAATGCAGAGACCACAGCCGTCTTTCCGGACCCATTTTGCCCATACAGCCCCAGCACATCCGCTCGTTTCATCGAATGACTTTTCGCACATGGAAAATACAACTTCCCCTGCACAACATTCTTGCAATTATATAGTTCAATACTGGAAACACGTACTTTACAATTCATAATAAGTACCCCTTAGAAGACATCATTAAGATGATTGTCCAAAAAGAAAAACAATCCTCACGATTATTATCTTGGAAAGGGGCGGGTTGTATACATGATTCATGGGTTCTATTTATTTCTGATACGTTCAGTTCAATATATATCAGGATTCAAGCTAAATTTTCATTTTTAACAGTGATTGTTGTAACATTAAGATTACGCTAAATCAAAACGGCAAAGTAAGAAAATAGAATTCATAACATCCATGAAACTTGAGAAATAAAAAACAAAATTCATCCATGACAAAACTCCAATACAGCATACTATTGGATATTTCAATTTTATAGAAATAGAGAATCAAAATCCTCAGGTTTACCGATCTCTACTTCTTCGAATTGTTTGTCATTCGTCATTTTTATGATTGTGACGAAATCCTCAGATTTATTGATTTTACTACGTATTTCATGTTCTAGTTTGATGAGATTGGATGGTGTAATGGTTCCTCTGAAAACTGATTTCTGATAGTGTGTAAGATATTTCTTACATATTTTAAAGATCTTTTGAACTCTTTTCTCATTTACATCATAGAAGACAAAGGCATAGTTTGCATTGAGACGTTTCATTTCTTCACTTCCATGTTGAAAGGAACAAAGGGTGTCCCTTCGGTGATACGTTTGATCAGCTTGTACCCATCAAGCTTAATCGCTCCCTGAAGTGATACCTTTCTCTTTAATGTCTCATGTGCGAATACGGATTGAGTTCTCTCCTCAAAGGATTTAATAAAGATTTTTTTGCCAGCTTCATTCAATAAACAGTAGTTTAATTCTTTATCAAAGTGTTTTCCAACTTGTAGCTTCCGGTTATTAATGCATTCAAAAATGGTTTTAAAGACAATAATTGGCTTAAATACTTCACATAAATCTAATGATAAAGAAAAGCGCGCTTCGCTTGGCTCATGAAGAAAACTTATGGATTGATCGAGATGTGTTCTATAAATTTGAGCGATTGTCTTCGAATAAAGCAGTGAATTACCGAAGGAGATTAGTGCATTCATTGGATTATCAGGCGGTCTCCTGACTCTTTTGTTAAAAACAAAGGTTTCCGGTAAAAAAATTGAAAAGGTTTCATAGAATCGCTTCCAGATGGTTCCCTCAAAGAATAATAATTGATGGATGTCTCTTTCGCTTGTCGCCAAAATTGGGACGTCTTTCCGTAACCAATCCAAGAACGGTTTTAACTCCTTTTTCCCTTGTCTGTAGTAATGGTAGAGAACAAAATGAATATTTTTTGCTATTCCTTTAATGATTTGAGCAGCGACTTCAGTTCGATGTTCTTTAAAAGCAATGGCCTGACGTACTACTAAACGGCCACTAATCAGCTGCTCTTTCGGATAAAAGCTTCCACAATATTGTTGATAGTAATTAAAAAAATGAACAATGATGCCTGTTCTTCCCAATATATCAAGTAATTTTGTGTTTATACTGATCTCATTAAGGCAGTAAAACTCGCGCACACCCTCAATGGGAATATGAGTTGATCCCTTGGTATTTTTAAAAATAAGTGTATTATCTTTTCGATGCAGTTCACCCATGGTCAGTAAATATTTGGTCGTTCCCATTATTTTTCCTCCTCAAATATAGCAGTAATCATAGTAGGCACAACGTCTGCATTTTTTATCGTACAGAGGCGGTTCGGGAACATCCTTTGTCACACATTCTTCTATTTGTTGTAGAACATCGTCAAGTTCTTTCTCCAACTCAATGGTTAAATTGTATTCGATCACTCTGCTCGTTTGTTTATTCTTCTCAGCAAATGTTAGTTTACCCCTTCTTTCAATCCCCTTATTTTTCAATATTTTTAGATAATAGAGGAGCTGCCATTTTGCCGCCTCAACATCTGCATCCGATTTTTTAAATTCGACGAGAAAACGTTCGGTAATTTTGTCCACCTTTATACTTTCAATAGCCACTTCACTTTTTCTCGCTTTCTTTTCTTCAATTTCATGTAATATCTTTCCAATACGCACATTCTCGCTGTTATCTTCCATATTGAATTTGTTTGAGAAAAGCCAGCACTGACGGCGGCAATGAAAAAAATAATTGATCATCGTTCCGGTCACTTTCATAGCAAGTCCCCCTCGCTATCCTCATCATATTTTTCCGGCCTAAATTTTGATGCACCAATTATTTCATCCCATTCGACATACCTTTCTCCATCTTGAACATAGTACATATTTCCAATCTTCTCGTCATAAAATTGTGGTTCTTTAAATGTACTGAAGGTAAAATAATCTAATTTTTCACTAACCTCCGACAATCTGACTTGCTTCTCAGCATAGGAAATTTCATTATCTCTAAGCAACTGCTTAAAAAGATTCCAAGTTGCTTCTCCGGTGGTTTTGCCCCCATTCATTTCAATTGAAAAGTTGAGAACGAGCGAATAAGTCTTTTGATTAATCAATGATAAATACTTTGCCAGTTCTGGAAATTGTAATTCATTCACCAGTTGATCAAAATGATGATAATCATCATTTCTTTTTCGTCTAATTTCAGCAAAGCGCTGAAAAACAAGCTGATAGAAGTCGTCAAAATTTTTACTTACTAATGCCTTCTGATAGTCCGAATTTCGCAAATCCTTTTCCAAACGCAAATCTTTTCCATAAATAGAGCTGGAAGCATCAAGGTCAAAAAAATAAGACCAGCTGTCTTTTTTTGATGAAGCACGATTAATTCGTCCCAGAAATTGTTCTTCGCTATCTAAGAGTGAAATATCCTTCATACCAATATCCATGTCAATATCAACACCTGCCTCAATCACTTGAGTTGCAAGAATAATAACATCTCTAATTGGCGGATGATCTTTTGTTCCTTGAATCAACGCAATCATTTTGCTTCGAACGTAGCGACTGTCATCACCAGTCAATTCAATGATTGTTTGATCAGGCATCACATTCCTTAGTTCATGGTAGAGCGTGCGAGCCGATGTTTTTTTGATCAGTTCGACAAGCAAACGAACGGCACCATGTTTTTCTTTAATTCGTTTAATCTCCTGAACCAACTGATCAATAGATAACTTTCTTTCCCTTAACAGATCAAAATTCACTCGAACACGATCTTTGAAAATGGGGTTTAAGAAATAATCATTTTTATTCACAACGAGTGGTGTAAACGTTTCCCCGGTTTTCAACAATTTATCTAGCTTTGGCAAGGTCGCGGACATGATGATCAATACAATGTTATATCTTTCGCTCATATCATTGAGCATCTTGATCATTTCCGGCCAAATGTCATTACGATAACTCTGAATCTCATCAAGAATAACCACACTATTTGCAAGTGTGGCTAATCCCAAGTTGGATTCTCTACCAGTACCGAACAGGTGATTAAAAAAATTGACATGAGAGGTTAGCGTGACCGGGTACTGAAGTAGCTGTCTTCGCAACAATTCTTCATCATAATTTACATCTTCAGATAATGATTTCTCATCCCTATCTTTCATTTCATTCACTCGTACAATTGGAGTTACTGAATTCACAACCTGTATACGATAGCGCGACTCAAGAACAGAAAACCACTCATCCAGCTTATTTTTTGTTTGTTCAATCAATGTGTTAAATGGGAATATATAGATGATTTTGTTTAATTCGTTTCTGCGCTCCAACAGATTCAAGGCAAGGTTGACCGAAACGACAGTCTTCCCACTGCCTGTTGGCGCTTCTAGATAGTAAATCGAACGGTCGATATGCTTGACTAACTGCTCTTCAGTTTCAATAAAAAGTCGCGCACGCAATTGGTTAATCGGGGCTAGTTTTGAATGTTCCGGATTATCTCTATAGCTTTGGACTGACTGATATATTCCGGATGTTTTAAATTGATTCAGAAGTACTTTTTTATCTGCTTTGTTTAAAAAATAGAATTGCGGCTCATTCTGATTGAAAAACTGATACGTAGCCATAAAGTCACTGGTAACGAGGCAAGAATAAAGCATCTTGGCTAGCAAATAAAGAGATGTCCCCTCATCTTCATCGCTGATGCAATTATTTTCGTTTTCCAGATAATAAGTAGCGTCCATGCTATTTTGTTCCAAAAAATACATGTTTGGCAATTGTTCTTTAGCTGAGTAATATCGAAGTACGTCTTCATTTTTTAACAATAATAAATATAGAGCATTCAATTTCTGTGCGTAGTCATGGAGATTGAAGTCGGTTAAGTATGTATGGTGGCGAGAGATCACATATGAAAAAATAACCATAATGTATCTGAGAAACGCTTTTTTCCAAATATCGATTGAAAGTCCAGTTAATCGTTCTTCCGAAATATCTAAGTAGAGAAGGGCAGACAGCAATGAATGATTCGAGTTATTAAACGCGCTTCGTTCAATCCGTTGCCCCATTTTTACTCGTTGAAATTCACTATTAATCTTTCCGATATCATGAAATAAAATTGCATTTTCAAATTCATTACGGATGAAATGTATATCTTCCTGATTCAGAGGTTCACCGTCAAAAGTGATACTATTTAACAAGTTGTCTAGGCTCAGTTGATTGTGTTTTGACAGTTTATGAAAGTAATCCATCACCAAATTGGAATGGTCTTTTAACGTTTCCCGTCGCACTCCATCGACATGCGCAAACAATTCAGCATCTTTATTCAGATAATCTGCTATATTCAAAGATTTCCCCTCCAAACAGATTATTCAGATCCTAAATAAAATAAAGGGTTTTCATCTCTGTCTGAAAAATTTTACTTTTATCCTTGACTTCTTGTATTCTTTTATTCGTATGAGCAAGTTCTCTAAGTCTGTAGTGATTTGTCCGCCTTGTTAAATCAACCGGCATCCACTCGCTAAAATAATAAGGACTGGATACTTCATCCACAGTTCCCCTACGCGCAAATTCCACCTCATCGACAGGAAACAACGAATTAATTCCATCAATCACATCTTGATTTTCAAGCTTAATAACTCGTACTCCGCTAATCCTTGCCGGATGATCGTTTTTTCCTAAATAGGGGATATATGTGGATTGGCGATTAAGCAATAATTTTTTTAAGTGATTATAAATATCTGATGACACATTATTCTGCAACAGATAGATTGTCCAATAAGGATTTTCGAGCCATTGTTCTCTTACAATAAGATTGCCGCCGGCTTCCTGGCTAGCATAACCAACGCTGTTGTTAAAAGCCTGAATTTTTTTGGCAAAATAACCACGATCTCCATGAGGAACAATGGAAACACTTATTGAATGCAAGCGTTCAAAAAATTCCGGATAACGATTTTGCTCAGTCTCTCCATCACTCTGCAAGGATTCATACTGTTGCCAATAACCACTGAGACCAAGAACAGAACCGAGCAATCCCAGTAAAGCAATTTTATGAATATGACTGTATGTGAAATAGGCATATTCATTAACATCCGGTTTCTTAAAAAAAGCCGTTTTTCCGGAAAGTTCAAATGCGATTGCTTCCATAAATCTTCCTCCTCGTATAATAAGTTTTGAAGTTAATAGTCATCCCTGTTCAGCTCGGGTACTGCGTGATATCCTCTAGTTGTTCATTGGAATGGATCCAACTGGACTAGGCTTATTCCTCCTGTAGTTCGACTACGTTTAAAGTCTGCCGCCCAGGCAACTGCCAGATATGCTGACGCACAAGATGTAGCGGCTGCGGTTCAACTCATCAGAAGCAGGATGAGGCAGCTTTGAACGCGTAGTCAGGGTCTACTGATCGCGAGGTCGCGTTCATGCAGTTGTAATTAGGGGACATCACAGAGTATCCGAGCTTATTCCAAAATTGATCAGGAAAGGAGGTCCTTCCCAATGAAATTGTTTGTTGGTATTGATGTGAGTTCACAGAAACTAGACGTTTGCTTTTTGGACAGTGATCAAAATAAGCTGATCCAAAAATCTTTAGCGAATAATCTGATCGGTGCTGGTGCCATTAAGGAACTGGTGTTAAAGTTCCACTCAGCCGCTCACTATCAACGGGTGGTGATCGGCATGGAGTCTACATCCATCTACAGCTTTCATCCGGCCGTGTTCTTTCATGAAGATGCGGACTTGAAGAAGCTGCCTCTGGATGTCGTAACCCTCAACCCAACGATGATTCATCGTTATAAAGGGCTGTTTGACGAGGACAAGACCGATACGATTGACGCCTTCCGGATTGCCGATTTTCTACGTATTGAACGCTATCAAGTGCCGGTGATCAAGGAAGAAAAATATGTTGCTCTCCAGCGTCTGACACGAACCCGTTACCAACTGATTCATCAAATGACCGAATGTAAACAGCACTTCTTAGAAAATCTATACTACACGTGCAACACCTTGACTCAGGAAATTCCGACTTCTGTGTTCAGCGCGTCCATCATGGACATCCTAAGCGATTCCCTGTCTCTTGATGAGATCTCCCAGATGAAGATGGAGGATCTTGCGGAACACCTAAACAAGGCCGGGAAAGGACGTTTCAGTGATCCGGAAAAGCTGGCCAAAGCGATTCAGAAAGCGATTCGGGATTCCTACCGCATTGGCAAAGTCCTTCAGGATTCCGTTGATGTCGTGCTTGCCACCTATGCCCGTATCATCACCGGGTTGAAGAAACAAATTCAGACACTGGACAAGAGCATTGAGTCCCTATGCGTCATCATCTCGGAGGCGCAGAGTCTCATGAGTGTTCCGGGAATCGGTCCGGTCTACACGGCCGGTCTGATTGCCGAGATTGGTCAGATTGACCGCTTTGACAATGAGGCTCAGCTCGCTAAATATGCCGGCCTCTACTGGAAAGTCTCTCAGTCTGGAACTTTTCGGGCAGAACGCACGCCACGAACACACACGGGTAATGAATACCTTCGCTACTACTTAATTGAAGCTGCCAATTCAGTAAAGCGATGTGACCCGGTTTATCGGGCCTATTACCAGAAAAAATTCAACGAAGTTCCTAAGTTTCGCCATAAACGTGCACTCGTACTAACAGCAAGAAAACTAGTTCGGCTGGTGGACGTGCTGCTTCGCGACCACCTGATTTACACGCCGAAGGGAGGTGGAATCGCCGATAATCAGTAAAGATCCGCCTCCTTATCGCCTTCAAAATTTTGGTAATTAGTGAAGGCTTAGGTTTGTGTACTCTCATTTTTGAAACATCGGTGAAGAGCACAGAAATAAATCTTATTTAGGTCTTGACTTAATACCACAAGACTCTCAGATTTATTCATTACAAAAATTCGGAGGTATAAATGTTTTTCACATCGTTTTCATTACCTTTAAATTCGATTTTAAACGGATCAGCGTAGTACTCAATACTTTCAATCTGATCTTGAAAAGGAGACAACAACTCGTTCAATAGAGTAACATCAATCATACTTTTTCCATCAATTTTCTCATAGGCAACATAGTTGTCCAACTGTGGAAGGTAGACATTTTCGCCTTCCTTAAACGTTATGAAAAGAGCAAAAGAATTGCTTACTCCAGATTTGCTGTTTGTATTTAAAGCCGTAGCGCCGACCATTGCCGCCCGCTTAAATTTCACATATGCTTCCTCCGAATATCCATCAAATCCGTCAACCATTGGGATGTATTCATCATAATTTTGCGGATTGACGGAAAAAGGATAAATATAGTGAGCTTCATTACTGACAATTTTTTTACCTAAACTAGAAGCATCCGCATCCTCTTTTTTACTGTTACGAAACGGAGAAAGAATATCCTGAATTTCTGTAACCGTATCCTCATATTGATTGACGCCCTGACCAATCTGAACTACACCCGTCAAGCTAATATTTTGATCCTCAACAGCAAACGTTGCGCCAAAATTTTCAACGTCAACAGCCGATAATAGATTGCCAAGTACTTCATCTGCGGATTCCTTTTTCTTTAATTCCGTATTAAATACTTGCTCATATTGTTCTTTTAATTCACGGGGCTGAAGTTTTCCCTTGTTCATTTGATAGCTTCGAATGTACAGCACCTTCTCCCCTTCATTGACCCAATAACGTTTCATCGCATATTTCAACGCTTTGTCACTACCAAACACTGTGCCATCAGCCAGTGATTTGGGGCGCCCCGTAAAATCCGCATTCCAATTTGCAAGCAAACTTGAAACACCGATTAACCCATATACGCGCTTATTGAATTTAGTCATTTGACTCCCCGCCTTCCTGTGTTTGCGATTCTTTTTTTTGGAAGAAAATATTGTTTGCTAAAATTCCTGCCATTAAGTAGTCTCGCTCTTCATTTTGGATCATCTTCTTTGTTTCGGGATAAACTTGAATGGCCGCAAATGCATTTTTAAAAGTAATATTACCTGTTGAGATCGCATGACTATAAGTCATAAATAGATCGTCTAATTGTCTTTTTAGCAAAGATGGTTTCTTAGCCCTTAAAACACCTTCAAACATCCCAAAGTTTTTTTTCTTCGTTTCACTTTGTGACATCAGATAGTAGGCCAGTTGTCCCGCCGTGAAATAAAATTCTTGATTAGTATTTAATTCAACAGCTGTCTTTTGTGAAAATTTTTCTTTGAGTCCCTGCACAAGTTCTGTTAACTTCTGCATCTTCTCTTCACTCCCGTCGATATTAAAATAACGAAGCCATGCCAATCTCAAATTATAGGCTTGTCCCAAGTTACCGATGCTTACCCCACTAACAGTTTTTAATAGCTGAATCTCTATTATCTCTTGTGAAAGACGATCAATCATCGGTTTTAATGTAAGATCCGTACCTTTGAAAAAGAAATCATACAGTGCTTGTCGGCTGTTCAAAAAAGAATTGAGCATTTCTCCTGGAAAAACACCCGATTTGATCTTTGGTTCATCGTATAACATGCTGGAGTGTAAATAATTTTTAAAGAACAGTTGACTGGTTACTTGCAATAAACTCTTCGGATTCAGAATAGGTTCACGATTTTCAGCAATTTGATAATGTTTTTTGTCAACCCATTCTCTCGCTTGAATAATATTCTCAAGCAAAAAAGGCTTATCCAGTTGATTGCCTCGCGAAAAGGGAGTCTTTTCATAGTAGTTTATAACACCGTTGCCGTCTAACCTTAAATGAATCGTTTCATTAGCTTTACTTTTGTTATTTTCGCCAAAAAGTTCTCTTTCAGCTATTTGGTGAACAGCGAACGCCTTTTGTGCTTGTAACCATGAGAAGAGATTTTTTCTAAGTGCCGATTCCTCGGGGGAAACCAGTAGCGGAACTTGGGATTTTTTTGTGCGTGATTTTAAATAAGGTTTCTTACTATTAAGACCGACGTTGTAACTAGGTACTCCAAAAATGGAATCTCCATACTCAACGTTAAAATCATTTTTCAAAAATATGCTTGGATAAACATAAATTTGATATTCTTGTTCATAGGTTTTCTCGTCAGCCTCAAAAAACAGTCGCAGATAATTTTTGGCTTTGTGATCATTTTTCAATCGATGAATCCATTGAATGAGGTTGGAATAATTGTTAAGAAGAAATTTGAGGATACAGCTTCGTATGGCGTGTCTTTCTTCACTGTCCAACCATTTTTTTAGCTCTGCATAGCCGGTAATGTCTCTTAATTTTTGATCAGCAGCAGCCAGTTTACTCGTGTAAAAAGTATTTATGTAGTCTTTCCATTCATCTTCAAGAAGAAACTTGTCTTTTTTCGATTGCTTTTCCTTTTGAGGATCATCTGCAATAAACGTATCCAGCTTCATAAAAAGCGACAAATAATTCGTATTATGTAATTTCTTAGTCTTAGTGTCCACAAACTTATTTGCTGATATCGCACTGCAATAAAAATCTCTTGGTAAGAACCAGTCCCTCAATGTCAGCGTCGATGTATCGAGTTCTGACTTTTTTCTGATGGTAAGTACCCGATCGGACTCTTCCAACTGATTTGACTCTAGAGAAAGATTCGGGTTGATTTTCAAGTACAAACCTTCCTTGAGTTCATAATTATCCAAGATAATTTTTCCATCAGTATGATCAATAGCTTTCTGATACAAAAACTGTAAATCTTTGATCAAGGCGCTTCCACCTTTCATCGTTATTTAGTAAACAAAACAAAATCCAGCTCCAATGGATGAGGACTTCTCGCCAAGACCAGCAGAAGCAACGATTTTCGCGAGTGATTGCGACACATCATCTGAACGAATAAAAACCTTTAACTTATTACCTAAATAGGTCATGTTCTTATAACGCGTTACTGTTGGATTCCGATTGATCATCTCTATTCTTTCAATAAAATCAGTGCTTCTCGGCCCTACCGAAAATAATTTCTTATACTTCTTTTCTGCATTCGTTTCTAACCGTTCTTTTAATAATGACAAATTGTCGTCGGGCATGAACGGACCACCATCAATAGTCACAATAACCGGTGTTGCTGTGTAAAGCATATTGATAAACTTAGGATGAAATTTGTGGATTTCAGAAGATATTATTTGAAAAGTGTCATTTCCAAGGTTAAATAAGCATGACTTTATCTTTTTCACAAATGTTTCTTGAACTGCTCTGATTCGGAAGATATACAGCTTACCTTTTTGATAGACTCCGGACTTTTCAATTGGGTAAAGATTGTTAAATGAATAGAATTTATAATCGTTTTTTTTATGAAATACTTTTAAATGATCATCTTTAAGCATCGACAAGTTAATTAATCGACCAATTTCTTCTTGGGCGTTTTGATAAGGAAGGTTGCGTTTGAGGAGAGTGGTTACAACGATCTCATATCCCATTTTTATCACTCCTGAATTTATCCTAGGACTTATTATACATGATCTAGTAAATGTTGTGAGCAAAAGTTGAGAATATTCTCCGTTTTTAATCCAGCTATTTTTCGACACATACTACTATTTTTTTGTTATGTCCATAAATGAAACGCTCATTTAAAATGGTCCTTTTCTTTTAAAGAAATTAATCCATTCGTCTAATGTGGAGCGAGATAAACTATATTTTTTGATTATCTCTTTTTTCTCTTTTCCTAAAAAAAACTGGCTAACGACAAGATTTTTAAACTCAGGTGAGTATGTTCTCTTTCCCATTTTTTATTTACCTCCTCTATAAAATCACAATTTAATTCCGAATTATAAAAAATATGAAAACATAATATACATCCATGTTCTAGTTAGATGAAAAAATAATACTATTGAAAAAATAATACTATTTTTCAATACGTTAAACGTTAAAAAATCTATATTTCTTTATATATTAATTTCACCCTTATATTTTGTCAATATTCTAATAAATGTAAATTATAATTTTCAGCGCTGGTTTAGTAAAATAATAGCGAATGAGAAACTATGAGTGAGCAAAATTCAATACATCCATGTTCTAGTTAAACCTTGTTACTCAAGTTACGATGCTTGGCAATATGGAATTTCAATGCATCCATGTTCTAGTTAAACTGTCTACGAGTGGCAGATCATCTGCTCCGTTTGCCAAATTCAATACATCCATGTTCTAGTTAAACAAAATACTCGTGACGTTTTGCGATGGCAGTACTCAATTTCAATACATCCGTGTTCTAGTTAAACCCGCAACCGGATCGGGTCCGGCGAGCTGGTACCAATTTCAATACATCCATGTTCTAGTTAAACGCTGAATACCCAGCTCCCAGAAGCGGGCTAGATTTCAATACATCCATGTTCTAGTTAAACATTATCATTTATCGCGGACGTCCAGCAGGCTGTTGAATTTCAATACATCCATGTTCTAGTTAAACTGACATTGAAGGTCTTGAAATGCTCAGGGAAGCATGATTACAATACATCCATGTTCTAGTTAAACTGGGTCAGTTTGGCAGTTATAGCCATCCTCTGAGTAATTTCAATACATCCATATTCTAGTTAAACTTTCCGCGGCAGAGCCGACCGGCAATCTGACAAGCGGATTTCAATACATCCATGTTCTAGTTAAACACGTCCTTCCATTCTGACCCATTCCATAAAAAAGAAATTTCAATACATCCATGTTCTAGTTAAACTAAGCCAAGTGTGACCGGTGCGAGTGGTGAACTTTTGAATTTCAATACATCCATGTTCTAGTTAAACGCGGTCAGTGGAAGGGGATTAAATGCAACATTCCATATTTCAATACATCCATGTTCTAGTTAAACACCCTCTTTTTGGTTGGCTCGATGCTATATATGATTATTTCAATACATCCATGTTCTAGTTAAACCACAGAAGAATTTATCAAGACGAAAGTCAATCTGCTATTTCAATACATCCTTGTTCTAGTTAAACAGCGGTCAGTGGCAGGGTATTAAATGTAATATTCCTTATTTCAATACATCCTTGTTCTAGTTAAACTCGCCTTCAAATGCTGCAATAATTTTCTTAACCGTATTTCAATACATCCATGTTCTAGTTAAACATATTATCGCAATCAGGATGTCCTAGATGCTGCCATATTTCAATACATCCATGTTCTAGTTAAACTCCTCCATTCCGAGTCACCCCATTTATTTTATATATAATTTCAATACATCCATGTTCTAGTTAAACACTTCCTGCGTCCCTTAGAGCGGTTGAAAAGCAGATATTTCAATACATCCATGTTCTAGTTAAACAGATTTTCGTATTCCCTACAGCCTTGACCGCTGAAGATTTCAATACATCCATGTTCTAGTTAAACAAATGTCCACGCACAAAACAAAGTACAAGACATTTAATTTCAATACATCCATGTTCTAGTTAAACGGTTTTTTTCGTGCTTTGGAAGTAACGAAAAATCAATTTCAATACATCCATGTTCTAGTTAAACAAGACGGGGCGCAGCGTATTTAAACGTTTTAAATCCCATTTCAATACATCCATGTTCTAGTTAAACCAATATGTTAACTAGTTAAAAAGCTGATCTAACTATATTTCAATACATCCATGTTCTAGTTAAACATTGCCTTGCCCCGGTAGAGCCATCGTCATGACCAAATTTCAATACATCCATGTTCTAGTTAAACTGATAGGAGCGGAACGAAGTGGAAGCGTATATCATATTTCAATACATCCATGTTCTAGTTAAACGCCGATCGCGCGAAAGCTGGCCGAGGACCTTGGCATATTTCAATACATCCATGTTCTAGTTAAACCGAAACAGATAATGATACGATCGCTGATATTGCTCTATTTCAATACATCCATGTTCTAGTTAAACGTGACACGACGTTCCGCAGTCAGACCTTCATAATATATTTCAATACATCCATGTTCTAGTTAAACTATCTCCCCCGGTGTACATTGGATTGTCTCTCGATCAATTTCAATACATCCATGTTCTAGTTAAACCTATTTGGCTCTCAATTTAAGAATTTATATACGCAAATTTCAATACATCCATGTTCTAGTTAAACGGAACTTAAAGACGATGTAAATGTGTAAGAAAAATAATTTCAATACATCCATGTTCTAGTTAAACGATGTTGTGACGTTCAAGAGCAATCCGGATGTGTTTATTTCAATACATCCATGTTCTAGTTAAACCCGCGGCTGCGTTGCTTGTTCCCGACCGACCGAACGAATTTCAATACATCCATGTTCTAGTTAAACCATCTACCGGAAACCAACGAGTGGCGATCTTTCCGATTTCAATACATCCATGTTCTAGTTAAACATTACCAGTTGACTCATCTTTTGGAGCGAGGGCATAATTTCAATACATCCATGTTCTAGTTAAACCAACAGTGTCGTCACTAGTGATGGGAACATCGATCATTTCAATACATCCATGTTCTAGTTAAACCTATTGACTGTCTCTGTACTCATCACATCTTCTTCGATTTCAATACATCCATGTTCTAGTTAAACCGTGCGATCGTAGCGGGGACAGGCACAGGAAAGATAATTTCAATACATCCATGTTCTAGTTAAACTACTGCGTCTGCCGATCATTCGTCCCGATCATCACAAATTTCAATACATCCATGTTCTAGTTAAACGCAGATGTAGATGCCCTCTGCTGCCAGTTTCTTAAATTTCAATACATCCATGTTCTAGTTAAACAATGATCTGCGATGCTTTGGGGATCGGTCGTAGTGATTTCAATACATCCATGTTCTAGTTAAACCAGAAGGAACTACTTCAAGACCAAGTTGATAGAAATTTCAATACATCCATGTTCTAGTTAAACACGGCTTGCGTCGGTTCTCCGCGACAAGCGTAGAATATTTCAATACATCCATGTTCTAGTTAAACCAACATCCGCAGGATCAAGCGATAGCCAAAGCGGTATTTCAATACATCCATGTTCTAGTTAAACATAAATACTAGAATGCCACATACCATTTGAACAATATTTCAATACATCCATGTTCTAGTTAAACGCGCACGGTCTCATCTTATGTGGCTTGGCGAGGATATTTCAATACATCCATGTTCTAGTTAAACTTTAACCCCGATATGTGGCACGGACGGAGGCTTAAGACATTTCAATACATCCATGTTCTAGTTAAACTCTGCTTGACGACGGTTTAAAAGCGTTGTTTCCTTATTTCAATACATCCATGTTCTAGTTAAACCAGAGACCAGATCGGCAACGATATCACTCATTGATATTTCAATACATCCATGTTCTAGTTAAACGAGTACGGCGTATGCCCAAATTAACGCGCCAAACTAATTTCAATACATCCATGTTCTAGTTAAACTCGGGCGGCGAAGCCTTCACCGAGCTTATGACAATATTTCAATACATCCATGTTCTAGTTAAACCTTAACGCGATATTTCCCGTTTGCGCTTCGACTCTATTTCAATACATCCATGTTCTAGTTAAACACGATTACAATTTGCGTGTTTCATATAACCAAGATAATTTCAATACATCCATGTTCTAGTTAAACGGTTCCCATTTCCATGTAAAGTGCGCCAACTTTAATGATTTCAATACATCCATGTTCTAGTTAAACGTCTCAAGAGAGCCTTTCAACTGTTCAACGGTTCCTTATTTCAATACATCCATGTTCTAGTTAAACCTCTTTTCTATTGCAAAAAAAGGAGCGTGACCAAAAGATTTCAATACATCCATGTTCTAGTTAAACGACGGATTTTCGCTACCCTGAGCATATCGAGAATATATTTCAATACATCCATGTTCTAGTTAAACGATCGACACGATTGATTGGGCAGAAATGCTTTGCATATTTCAATACATCCATGTTCTAGTTAAACCCTACAGCTTGGTTTAAATCCGGACCACTTGGACAAATTTCAATACATCCATGTTCTAGTTAAACCTCCGTTCTGTGCGAGTATGGCTTGCTGTTGCTTAAATTTCAATACATCCATGTTCTAGTTAAACAGTCAACGGCGAATCACAAGACCGTGCTGAAATTTATTTCAATACATCCATGTTCTAGTTAAACGCAGTTTGTAGAGGGCGAAGATGATGGTTTTGGCGGATTTCAATACATCCATGTTCTAGTTAAACAGCTGCTGCTTCATCAGCAATAGCTGCCGTGATGGTATTTCAATACATCCATGTTCTAGTTAAACAGAGCGCGCCGATTAATACAAACCGGCGCTCTTGTATTTCAATACATCCATGTTCTAGTTAAACACTGCCCTGCCCCGGCAGAGCAATCGTGAAAAACATATTTCAATACATCCATGTTCTAGTTAAACAAGATTCAACTCGATTGATTCGAGTACGCATTCTGAATTTCAATACATCCATGTTCTAGTTAAACACAAACTTCTTTTCTACCCCATTAACCGTAATTGCGATTTCAATACATCCATGTTCTAGTTAAACAATGATGGAAGTCCTTGAATCTGGTCAGATGCTTCTATTTCAATACATCCATGTTCTAGTTAAACTGGATAGCACGACTGGCGAAATCGTTGCCATTCGAATTTCAATACATCCATGTTCTAGTTAAACATACTTTCCAAACGCTAAATTGCTTCAGCCCAAAAATTTCAATACATCCATGTTCTAGTTAAACACTAAGCAATTCATTTGAGCGTCGTAGAGCGTTGCCGATTTCAATACATCCATGTTCTAGTTAAACGATAGGGATTAGGCATCCTATTGCGCCGCATCCCAATTTCAATACATCCATGTTCTAGTTAAACCGTGATCGGTGCATTAATCGTTATCGCTCTATTTTTATTTCAATACATCCATGTTCTAGTTAAACGGCGGCTGTCGGTACTAGTGGCCAGCTTGTGCAAAAATTTCAATACATCCATGTTCTAGTTAAACTTCCGGTGTCCACTGTGGGCGGTGCCACAGTGCCGAATTTCAATACATCCATGTTCTAGTTAAACAGAGCCTAGTACAGCAAAGCATTCTGAGAAACCAAATTTCAATACATCCATGTTCTAGTTAAACCTTATGAAAAAGATCAACTAAGTAGGTGAGTTTTAATTTCAATACATCCATGTTCTAGTTAAACAGCCATCGGTAATCATTTCAGTTGACGCGATGACCGAATTTCAATACATCCATGTTCTAGTTAAACACGTCTTTTGATTTTTCACAGATACCGAACACAAATATTTCAATACATCCATGTTCTAGTTAAACTATTTTTTGTGTTTGGCGAGGAACTCCATTTTTCATATTTCAATACATCCATGTTCTAGTTAAACCTTCTTCATAACACGCTTCCGGACCTTTTTCCCAAATTTCAATACATCCATGTTCTAGTTAAACTAATTCGCTCATATTTAATTCTCCTCATATACCATATTTCAATACATCCATGTTCTAGTTAAACATTATTTCGCATCATTTATCCCGCTCCCATTGCGCGATTTCAATACATCCATGTTCTAGTTAAACTCTGATGGGGGACATCGAGCGGAATATGGCTACGGAATTTCAATACATCCATGTTCTAGTTAAACGTAAACTTCTCCATTTGGAGCAACATGGACTCCTTCATTTCAATACATCCATGTTCTAGTTAAACTATACCAAGGTAACCCATTAGCAAGAATAACTTCTTCATTTCAATACATCCATGTTCTAGTTAAACGAGTGATTCCACTTACTTATGGTCGCCGGTTAGTTGATTTCAATACATCCATGTTCTAGTTAAACTATTGATAATCTTAAAGATGGAGAAGTCATTACTATATTTCAATACATCCATGTTCTAGTTAAACGGACGTACAGAATGCATGGACAAGCGAGGCGCTTGTATTTCAATACATCCATGTTCTAGTTAAACTTTCAAGATTTATTATACTCCGGAATGCGGTGGTAATTTCAATACATCCATGTTCTAGTTAAACACTCTACAGCGCTGTGTATAAGGTGAACGGAATCGAATTTCAATACATCCATGTTCTAGTTAAACGTTTCAAACAGAAATGTGATGAGGTCGGCGTATCAAATTTCAATACATCCATGTTCTAGTTAAACGAAGACTATCTGAAGCTATGCCCTGATCTAACCACATTTCAATACATCCATGTTCTAGTTAAACATTAGATCAAGTAAATCATTAACTGCGTCTATCTTATTTCAATACATCCATGTTCTAGTTAAACCGCGGCCGATAGCAGAGATATCCTGTAAAAGCTTCAATTTCAATACATCCATGTTCTAGTTAAACTATGGAAAGGAATTAGTACAGACGAGATTCAGCGATATTTCAATACATCCATGTTCTAGTTAAACCAAAGGCGTTGATGCCATGGCAAGATCTATGTCCAATTTCAATACATCCATGTTCTAGTTAAACCAATGCGCCACACGTTGTAGCAGCTGAAGGAGTGCTATTTCAATACATCCATGTTCTAGTTAAACTAATAACATTTTTCCAAGTTGACGTATTTGTTTGTAAATTTCAATACATCCATGTTCTAGTTAAACCGTCGGCGGTCATGTGGGCCTTGGTATCGTCTCGAAATTTCAATACATCCATGTTCTAGTTAAACAAAATGAGTGGGTGTATAAAATGGATCCTTTAAAGGATTTCAATACATCCATGTTCTAGTTAAACAAATCGCTCGTCTTGCACGCGCCGAAATAGAAAAAGATTTCAATACATCCATGTTCTAGTTAAACCGTTACTATGTTTAAAACCTCCGATTTGTGGTACAAATTTCAATACATCCATGTTCTAGTTAAACATGGCTTAACATTGCCCATCATCGCCGGATATGGTGATTTCAATACATCCATGTTCTAGTTAAACCTCAATCGGCAAAGATCGCCTCATTCCGCTTACCATATTTCAATACATCCATGTTCTAGTTAAACTCAAACGTTATCTCGCAAACATCAGCTAGGCTGCCATATTTCAATACATCCATGTTCTAGTTAAACTGTTCCCCGACGAGTACAATTTGCCGTTGCAAACGAATTTCAATACATCCATGTTCTAGTTAAACGATTCGCCCTGCATTGAGCGCAAAAGAGTTAATCGTATTTCAATACATCCATGTTCTAGTTAAACGTTAATCATCATGCTGAATCATATGAAGTTGACGCATTTCAATACATCCATGTTCTAGTTAAACCTCTACTGCTTTGAGTATTCCGCAGGAAGAGATTCTATTTCAATACATCCATGTTCTAGTTAAACGTCTGACTAACGTCCGGAACGTAGCGATTAACGAGATTTCAATACATCCATGTTCTAGTTAAACGTTCACCACTCGCACCGGTCACACTCGGCTCATTGTATTTCAATACATCCATGTTCTAGTTAAACTGCCGCCCCCTTCGCCCGTTCGATCCGGGCTTTCAGATTTCAATACATCCATGTTCTAGTTAAACCAATTAATGTGACGAATATGCAGGACGAGCTTTGGAATTTCAATACATCCATGTTCTAGTTAAACAGCTGTCAAGGGAACATCAGACGTCCTATTTCCACTATTTCAATACATCCATGTTCTAGTTAAACGATGCTCTCTGAATTTGTTGGTGTACTTATGGATCATTTCAATACATCCATGTTCTAGTTAAATGCATTCTCTTGGTTTAAATTGAACGCCTCGACGAAATTTCAATACATCCATGTTCTAGTTAAACTCGTTCGTTAGCTGTTTGCTGTGCATCCTGTTTCAATTTCAATACATCCATGTTCTAGTTAAACGGTTATATGCCTGCCAAGACGCTTACCGCCATCCAAGATTTCAATACATCCATGTTCTAGTTAAACGTTGTGGCAGATGGAAGAATATAAGAACGTAGCACCGCATTTCAATACATCCATGTTCTAGTTAAACGCCAAGCGGTAGGACTTTCAAATGTTTCAGCCGTAGCATTTCAATACATCCATGTTCTAGTTAAACGATTAACGCACTGATCGCTCCGGCAGTGCAGGCGATTTCAATACATCCATGTTCTAGTTAAACACTATCCTCCCTTTGATGAGATAATTATACATTATATTTCAATACATCCATGTTCTAGTTAAACGGATTGCAAGCCATTGCAACGCGCGTCAGCACCGGATTTCAATACATCCATGTTCTAGTTAAACCGGCCGTCCATCACCGATAGATGCACCCGCTTATCGTATTTCAATACATCCATGTTCTAGTTAAACTGAGTTTTTGAATACATTTATCAAGGACATCCACTTATTTCAATACATCCATGTTCTAGTTAAACACTGGTGTCGATGCAACAGGAACATTCCAGGCTTTATTTCAATACATCCATGTTCTAGTTAAACATCCACAGACAATGTCGGCTACGTCACTGAAACGTAATTTCAATACATCCATGTTCTAGTTAAACGGACAAGCTTGTGATTAATGAAGATGAGAAGCAAGATTTCAATACATCCATGTTCTAGTTAAACAAGTACGTGCCTAAGTTCTTCATATCGCCGCGGTCAATTTCAATACATCCATGTTCTAGTTAAACTCATATTTCTGCGAAAACTCGCTAAGCACTTTACTCATTTCAATACATCCATGTTCTAGTTAAACCGGTGTGAATCCCTACTCTTACATCCCCATTGCTTAATTTCAATACATCCATGTTCTAGTTAAACAAATACCTGGCAGACGGAAGTTGTGTTGCAGAACTATTTCAATACATCCATGTTCTAGTTAAACGGTATTCGGTGCGCTGTCGTCGCTGGGCATTATCCAATTTCAATACATCCATGTTCTAGTTAAACCAGGCTATCAAATACGCCATCAATTACTTTAACCTTATTTCAATACATCCATGTTCTAGTTAAACGCACGGTTTCGCTGTCTATCCAGGGACGATATTATATTTCAATACATCCATGTTCTAGTTAAACTCTTGCCGCATTTCATCAACTTCGACTTTGGAATAAATTTCAATACATCCATGTTCTAGTTAAACATTTTTGCTCCATTATCGCACCCGACACGAATGTAATTTCAATACATCCATGTTCTAGTTAAACTGTATTTCTGTGGCATGTCCTTCGCCTCCTTGTCTGATTTCAATACATCCATGTTCTAGTTAAACTTGTTGGACACTGTGGTTTGCAGACCGTCAAGAGTTATTTCAATACATCCATGTTCTAGTTAAACGTTCATGTATTCCTGCAGCTTGGTATACGAATCATCATTTCAATACATCCATGTTCTAGTTAAACTCAGGTAATACATGCAAAAAAGCCGTTGCTTATCGGATTTCAATACATCCATGTTCTAGTTAAACCAGGGATTTGCTCAGCGTAACTTTTGGGCGGCTAAATTTCAATACATCCATGTTCTAGTTAAACACTAAGGGGGTAACAAAATGGACAATCAAGAGATCAATTTCAATACATCCATGTTCTAGTTAAACCGTCCGCAACGACAGCCACGCCGTTGGCTTCAATCTATTTCAATACATCCATGTTCTAGTTAAACGTAGACAGCTAAAGCGAAGGAAGGAGATCGGACAGCATTTCAATACATCCATGTTCTAGTTAAACCCATAACGCGCATCAACCGAAAGCACTGGTGTATACATTTCAATACATCCATGTTCTAGTTAAACTTATTTTTCTCACGACCATTTTTAATTAGATAGCCGATTTCAATACATCCATGTTCTAGTTAAACGTTTAACTTACCAGCTGCATACTGCTTATCAAGCGTATTTCAATACATCCATGTTCTAGTTAAACTCATTTTCGTGCGATTTTCCGACATTTAATTGATCATTTCAATACATCCATGTTCTAGTTAAACACCGGCGGGAGAGTACGATTTCACAGTTTCAAAGTTATTTCAATACATCCATGTTCTAGTTAAACCGTTAACGAATTAGCTGACCTGCTCAATAAAAAATTATTTCAATACATCCATGTTCTAGTTAAACGCGTGTGCTTGTCCTGGCACATCGTGGCGAGTTACTATTTCAATACATCCATGTTCTAGTTAAACAAAAGAGACCCGACAACAACGAGGTGGACTAACTGAATTTCAATACATCCATGTTCTAGTTAAACCTTGTCGTACCTCGTCGATCTTGATGGATAGCTGCATTTCAATACATCCATGTTCTAGTTAAACCCTGCCGTGTGGCTTCCGGCAATTCGGATACTCTCAATTTCAATACATCCATGTTCTAGTTAAACGGAAGCCGACACGTACGATTACCTCTGTGAAGCATTATTTCAATACATCCATGTTCTAGTTAAACTCATCCGGAAAGACGCGGTAGCTTGTCCAACCCTGATTTCAATACATCCATGTTCTAGTTAAACCAGCAGCAGAAGCAAGCGAACCGATGGGATGGTGAAATTTCAATACATCCATGTTCTAGTTAAACTATGACCCTCATCGTTAATGCCGACCGACTTGAGATAATTTCAATACATCCATGTTCTAGTTAAACGATTGCCTGCGCATTCTCACTGATTGATGTCTCTGCTATTTCAATACATCCATGTTCTAGTTAAACGGATTGTCATCGAATTTCTTATGCTTCGTGTCCCAATTTCAATACATCCATGTTCTAGTTAAACCCATACAATAAACGGTTCCACTTGGACTTTAAAGATATTTCAATACATCCATGTTCTAGTTAAACCAGCAGATTGCGAAGGCGGGGCACGATCATGCCATAATTTCAATACATCCATGTTCTAGTTAAACCAATTCCTGGACCGTATCGAATACCTTCACTTTGTCATTTCAATACATCCATGTTCTAGTTAAACACCGACAAAATAAGGCTTTTTATTTGATCTACGATCTTATAGTAGCTGATGGATAGGGTTATTTCAATTATTTTTCTAACTAATTGAGTTCGTTTGCTGATTTACGGATTAGTATGTATAAATCCTTTAGTACCAACAGAAAATCAGGATGACAGACAAAATAACTTAGAAAATTTATGCTGTTTTTTCTTGATCTCAGCTAAAATCGTCTATAAATTCAAAACCCAGCATCTTATCCGAATCAGATGCTGGGTTTAAACTTTTCTCTAGTTAATTCGTTCTTAGATTTATTCCTCCAACTCCGCTTCAATATACGAAGTTTTTGACGACTCTTGCATGCGCCAGTAGACGATCAAGCTGACAAAGACGCAGGCGGCCACGTAGAAGAAGAACATGGTTTCGATGCCGATGCTCTTGAACCACAGGGCTACGAATTCGGCGGTACCGCCAAAGATGGCGACGGTCAATCCATAAGGCAGACCGACACCGAGCGCGCGGATTTCGGTCGGGAACAGCTCGGCTTTGACGATCGCGTTGATCGAGGTATAGCCGGTGACGATGATCAGACCGAGCAGCATCAATAGGAAGGCTGCGGTTACGCTATGCGACGCGCGCATGAGTAGGAACAGTGGCACGGTCAAGACGCTGCCGCTGATACCGAAGAAGAACAGCAGCGGTTTGCGGCCGATTCGATCAGACAACATACCGGCGAGCGGCTGCAGAATCAGAAAAATGAGCAGTGCGACAAAGTTGATGATGCTGACAACTTCCTTGTCGAGTCCTACGGAGTTGATCATAAATTTCTGCAAATAGGTCGTATAGGTATAGAATGCGACCGTTCCTCCGAGCGTCAAGCCGACGACGGTTAGAACCGCTCTCGGGTACTTCATCAAAGCTTTAATGGTTCCCGCATTCTTCTTGGTTTTTCCGGACATTTTCTTGAACTGGTCGGATTCATCCATCGACAGTCGCAGCCACAGAACAGCAAGTGCTCCGAGCGCTCCGATCACGAATGGAATGCGCCAGCCCCATGCTCTCAATTCAGCTTCATTAAGTGATAATTGCAGAATGATTTGGACGCCGAGTGCTACGAGTTGTCCGCCGACCAAGGTTACGTACTGGAAACTGGAATAGAATCCGCGACGTCCTTTGTTAGCCATTTCCGACAAATAGGTTGCAGAAGTGCCGTATTCACCGCCGAGCGACAATCCTTGGAAAAGTCTGGCTAGGATAAGAATAATCGGTGCGAAAATACCAATCGTTTGATAGTTTGGTGTCGCGGCAATGATGAGCGAACCGCCCGCCATAATCAAGATCGATAGTGTCAGAGCGGCGCGGCGGCCATGACGGTCGGCGTAGCGCCCCATGATCAGACTGCCAATCGGCCGCATTAAAAAGCCAATCGCAAAAATTGCCGCTGTATTCAGCAGTTGTGATGTTGTGTCTCCTGACGGGAAGAAATCCGTTGAGAAGTACACTGCAAAAGCGGCATAAACATACCAGTCATACCATTCAATCATATTGCCTAAGGAACCTTTAAGAATATTTCCCGCGATTCGACGTGAATCCACGTGTTCTACAGGCTTAGCATCAGCCACATGAACATCTCCTTTAATCAGAACTCTCAATTGCCAACCGGTTAATATAATTAACGTACAATTTGGTGAAAAAAATATCCATGATGATCTGTCCACCTATGTATGCTTACTGTACCGAAAGCTTCGCCACAAGTGAAACAATTCGCTTATATAATCGCCATAAATCTTGAGGTCGCTCTGCGAGACATCTTCTTTCATCAAACTGTTGATTGGAATTATTATTCTATTTTGTTATCATTACAATAACATAAAGATCATAATTTAACAGCTTATTTGTTTTAATTTATAAAAATAAATTTCCAGTTGGTTCACTTGACTAAAAAATAATTTTGCATTTCTAAATAGGAATTAGCGGTTTTGAATCATCAAGCTTGTCTTGAACAAACAGTTCTAGTTCACGAATCATTTTGATCCTTGATTAAGTAACATGGCCGGAATAAAATAAGCGGAATTTTTCCGTCTATTCAAGCTATTTTTTCATTAATTTTCTAAATAAGCGGAATTTTTCCGTCTATTTCTTAGATTTGGCGCTTAACTAATCGCCCATCTGAATCTTACGACCTTTATCTTCGTACCGGGCAAGCCTGATCCTTTGCCATTAACCTTGCGCGCTTGTGCAACACTCCAGCTGCTCGCTTGCCGCGGGCGATCCGGGAGCCTCCTCGAGCGGGGTCTCCCCTGGCTCGCTGATGAGGCCACTGAAAAACTGTCGATTCTCAAAAAAACGTACTTTTTTGGGGGTCAAAAATGTCTCCCCATATAGAAAACGTCGCTTAGAAGCAGATCTGAGGGCTCGCTTTTCATCTGCGAATTTTTGATTTTAAAATTTTGGACTTTTTCAGTGGCCACTCGCTGATCCCGCAGGAGTCTCGCGCTTTCGTGTTTGGTTTTCACTTTATTACTAAGCCAAAAATCTAAGACTTTCTTATCTTGCAACAAAAAAAGAACCCTGAATTGGGTTCCGCCATATCGCTTTAGTTCACAAGCCTACTTTATCAAACGCTTGTGTTAAATCTTTAATAATATCATTTGCGCTCTCAAGTCCGACGCTAAAGCGCAGGAATCCGCGCTTGCGGAATTCCTCAGGATAGTAATTAATTCGTTCATCATCCGGACCGGTGTAGACGATTAAGCTCTCGTCATGTCCGATCGAAACGGCGGAGATGATGAGCTGCAATGCGTTCACAAAATCATTGTGACGCGCGACGTCGCCATCAATGCCAAAAGAGAGAACGCCGGAGTACAATCCGTGCATCTGTTTCTTGGCAATCGCGTGCTGCGGATGGCTCTCAAGTCCCGGATAAGCGACGAACGTGACTCCGGGATATGCTTCAAGGAATTGGGCGACTTTTAGCGCCGTTTCACTGTGTTGCTTCATGCGCAGCGGCAAAGTCACGACACCGCGCGTGATCAGCCAGGCATTGAATGGGCTGATTGCCCCGCCGATATTAACCATTGCTTCTCGTTTTATTTTATCAATCAATTCGGTTTTTCCAATCACCGCGCCACCCATTGCGTCTCCATGTCCGTTTATGTACTTAGTTAGACTGTGAATCACTAGATCAGCTCCGAGTTCGAGTGGTCTCTGGATATAAGGAGAAGCAAATGTGCTGTCAACGGAAACAAGAGCGCCTGCTTCATGGGCAAGTTCGGCAATTGCGGCGATATCGCTGACACGTGTGGTTGGATTTCCAGGAGTCTCCAAATGGATTAATTTTGTATTCGGACGAATCGCTTTTCGTACCTCTTCCACGTTCGAGGTATCTACAAGCGAAACCTCGACGCTGTATTTATCCGGAAAATAGTCATGAAGCAAGCGGTAAACCGCGATGTAAGAAACATCCGTGCAAATCACATGTGCGTCTTTATCGATAAAACTGAAGAACACACCCGCCAAAGCGGCGACACCGGTGGCGAGCACAACACAATCTTCGCCGCCTTCGAG
Organism: Sporolactobacillus caesalpiniae; assembly: GCF_040513385.1. Classification (NCBI taxonomy): domain Bacteria; kingdom Bacillati; phylum Bacillota; class Bacilli; order Caryophanales; family Sporolactobacillaceae; genus Sporolactobacillus; species Sporolactobacillus caesalpiniae. The sequence goes on along the minus strand of NZ_JBEVCB010000008.1, from coordinate 53,209 downwards.
TGATGCCAGGCGTTCCTGCAAATACAACTGGTTTGCCGATGTCGTCCGCGTATAAATGATGTTGTTCGGATCACTCCAATTAAGTGTCGACGCGTCATCCGGCAGCCGGTAGCTGTTCGCCATCGTGATCGGCCTGCGGATCGCGCCTGTTTCCTTGTCAATGTCGTTACCTACATGAATGCAGCGCGTCACAAAATCTGAATCGTTAAAATTGGCCATTCATTTGTCCCCTTTCACTACCCGATTCCACCATAGAAGCATGGTCATCTTTTCCTATAAATCCATCGTATGAGCCATCTGTATAGAAGTCAACCATTATTCATAGTATTCAACTGTGTTTTTGCTATTTTTTTATCAACGGATCCCGCGTAATCCAGTTCTACGTAGACTGAGCCGCGTGTTAATCGTTTCTTCTATTATAAGAAACGTGAAGGTTTTCCTTCTTTAAAATCAGCCTCTGTCCTTCTCGAGAAAAAAGCGCAAAAAAATAATGCACGTAATCTATTTTTTCAATAGATTCGGCATATCAATTCATTTTTAACATGCATCAAATTAAAAGGTTAGCTCATGATTCTCAACGAGGGCATCTTTTTCCCTCATGGTTCGCCGGTAGATCAGTTCCGTCATCAGATAAGCAATCGTCGATTCGGCTCCTTGATTTTGATTGACACCTTTTTGTTCCAAACCGTCACGACATCCGCCGTCCGTTGCGTCCGCCAGCGAAGCGTGCAAATCATTCGCGCCGTAAAACCAATCCCGGCATTGTCCCAAGATTCCAAGATATTTTTCAGGGTTGCCGAGTAAGCGAGCGGCTTGCTCGGCTGCGAGTGCCAGTTTCATCACTTCTAACGGTTGCTGATCCCACCTGCTGCACTGTTTCCGCGTGCACCACCCCTGATTGCCGATTGGATGAATCAGTCCGTCTGCCATCGTCATTTTCTCGATTAGAAAATCAAGCGATTCATTAGCGATGAGCAGGGCATCACTGTTTCCAGTTACTTGGAACGATTGAAAAAGCGCCCAAGGCAGTACGCCGTTGCCATAGGTCATGGCATGCTCAAACCATCGCCAATCGGTATCTGAATTTTGTTCAAACAGAGCCAGTAATTTCGCTTCAAAAGACTGAACACGCTCCGGTGCTTCTTGCCGAATAAAATTTTGGAACTCTGGAACCCCGCTCAATTCATTGCTGCGGGCCAGAAGCAAACTTGCGGAAGAAAGCGCATAGGCTATCCCGCGTGAATGGTTCATCGCATCCGCCGCTTGAAACGCTTTTTGGAAGAGCATCGCTGCGGCGAATCGACTGTCCGGATGAGGTTGAGTCAAACTGGCAACCGCGCAGGACCAAAGCGCGCGACCAAGGCAGTCATCGGACGGCTGTTCCGCTTCCGGAGAACGATCATAGGCAAAATTATTATGGAAGTGACCGTCCGGCTGCTCGGCGTATTCAAGAAATGATAAATAGATTTCAGACAAACGAACCAGTTGGACCGCTTCCTCTGTCGCTGCCGGATCATCTGCCGCAAACCGCTGCCATTCCGATACGAGCCAAAGCGCGCGGGCATTATCATCCGTTGAGTAGCCTTCGCTGCGACGCGGAATGTTGCCTAATGCATGCTCAATGAGTCCGGTATCATCGGTCATTCGTCTCAAATGCGTCAACTTAATTTTGGATTCTGGCAATCGTGTCCACCCCGGTTGACGGCTGTTTCATTGCTGCTTCCGCGAATATCTGCTTATATTTTTTACCGACTTGCGGCCAGCTCATCGACAGTCCAACGTGTGCCATTTTCGTTTGATAATCGGTGCGTAAGGCGTCATTGAAGAGCAATGTGTTCATTTTATCCACCCATCCTGCTTTGTCCTCATAGGAAACAAATAGCTCTTCATAGCCCTTAAGCAGATCTTGAGCGTAGCGATACGGGGTTGTCAGCACCGGTCGACCAAGCCCGATCGCGTATGCCAACGTGCCACTTGTAATCTGGTCAAGCCCCGGATAAGGCGTAATATATAGATCACAGGCTGTGATGTAGTGAACGAGATCTTGCTCAGTCATGAACTCATCGATCATCTGCACATGATCTTCCAAATGAAGCTGACGGATCAACGATTTAAGTTCATTACGATAAGATTCTCCTTCCTGCTTCTTCACATTCGGATGGGTCTGACCAATGATCACATAGAGCGCATTCGGTACTTTTTTCACAACCTCAGGAAGCGCGCACAGTACGGCTTCTATCCCTTTGTTGCGGCTTAGAAAACCAAATGTCATAATCACTTTTCGGTTCGTCCAGCCAATTTTCCCTCGGAAATCCGAACGCTTCTTCATATCCGGAACGGGTGTACCGTGTGGAATGAACGCAATTTTATCTTCACAGATCTGGAAAGCGTTTTTTAAATAGGTGATGGCTTTGTGATTCATCACCACAATCCTGTCGCTGCGCGCGACCAATTCACGTTGAATGGACGCGTACGGTTCTTCGGGGTGTTTGAAGACGGTATGGAACGTGGTGACGAGCGGTTTCTTAAGTGTACGGACGAAATCGAGAATGTATTCGCCCGCGTTTCCTCCAAAAATACCAAATTCATGCTGCAGCGAAACTGCTAAAACCGCGCTGTGATTCAACTGCTCTGCGATCCGCGTATAATCGGATCTGTTTTCCCGCTCAATGGCCCAGCTTGAGAACGGATCTTCCGGATACAGTGTGTCCTTGTCTTTGATAATGACAACGGGATCTGCGAGAGAATCACGTTTGGCTTTCTGCACATTCTGTCTCAAATGATACGTGTATGTGGCGATGCCACACTTCTGCGGTAAATACGTACTGACATAAGCTACCTGTTCACTCATATCGAAAATCGCACTCCTTTAAAATGAAATTCAATAGTGATACAGGAAATGTGGATTAGCACTCATCTTATGCGACTGCTAACAATAGCGTAGTCTTTTTTTTCGGAAAATTCAAGAGCAGGGAGACGGCAACCCTATGATTGAGGCAAGCCCTATGCCGCTTCAGTCAATGGTATCCGGCAGTTCAAATATAATTTAACAATAATTAAACCCCTCCGCTCACTTGTTGTGAACAAAGGGGTTTCTCAACAATTTATTTATTTTTTCCTCATCAGAAAATAGGGCTCAACAGGTGCGTCGACTGTCATCGTCACGGTCATCATCGGATTCGGAGCACGGTCAATCGGCTCTCCGTCCTCATCCCACAAGTCGCGGACTGTTTGTTTGAAATGGGTAAAACCCGGTCCGTAAAATTCGACCTCTTCACCGATGCCAAAATTATTGCGCTGCTCAAGTGTGGCGATATGCGTATCCGGATCATAATCCAGTACCTGAGCGGCGAATGTGTATTTCGGAATCGTACGCGGCTTGCCAAAGAGTTGTTCTTTCTCCGTCGGCACACCATAATAAAAACCGGTCGACAGATCACGCTGAGCGACTTTCCAAATCTCCTCGTCCCACGCGGGATCAAAGCTGAAATGCTCAGGATCGTCACAATAAGCGTCAACCGCGTTGCGATACACATTGGAGACTGTCGAAACATAATGAATCGACTTCATGCGTCCTTCAATTTTGAGGCTGTTCACTCCGGCATCAATCATATCCGGCAGATGATGGAGCATTGACAGATCAACAGCACTCATCGAAAACGGCTCGCCATCACGCAGGTGCGATTTTGCCTCACCATTATCCATGTCAAACAGATCGTATTTCCAGCGGCAGGATTGAGCGCAGCCGCCTCTGTTCGCGTCGCGATTCACCATATGATTGGAGAGTGTGCAGCGCCCGGAATAAGCGATGCACATCGCCCCATGGACAAAAGCCTCAATTTCAATATCTGTGTGGCGTCTCATTTCACGAATTTCTTCAATACCTACCTCTCTAGCAAGTACCACCCGCTCAAGTCCTATACTCTTCCAGAACTCAAGTGTTTTGTAGTTAGTCGCCGATGCCTGTGTCGACAGATGAATCGGGAGACCCGGGGCGGCATTAAAACAGACAACAATAAGTGCGGGATCCGAAATGATGACCGCATCCACACCAATTGATTTCAGTGTCTTGAAAAAGTCGTCCGCACCCCGAGCGTCGCCTTCATGCGTCACCATGTTGGCCGCGACAAATACCTTGGCTCCTCGGTCGTGGGCGAACGCCACGCCTTCCGTCATTTCCTCATAGGAGAAATTTCCGGCGCGTGATCTCAGCCCGAATGCTTGTCCGCCAATGTACACCGCATCCGCTCCATAGCGGATCGCCATTTTCAACTTTTCCAAATTGCCTGCCGGAGCCAGTACTTCCGGCTTATTTTCAATCTTTTTCATCAGCTTTCTCCTTCGTCATGCAATTAATGAACGTCCTCAGGACTTTTCAAATAAAATCCGGTTCCGAGCGGCCGTTGCTCAGGCTGAATCTTGGCTAACCGGTTGCAAAAGCTCTCCGCGATAAAATTCCCCGCATCAATCGATCGCCGCGCCTCGTCAAAAAGGGCAACAATTTGCACGAATTGATTGCCATGACACAGTACACCATCGAGTTTCCAAGTATCAAGTCCGTTTTCAACCATCAATTTCAGCTGGCCCATCAATGACAAATCTTCAGTCGAAAAGATATGTGTTCCTTCCTCATCCTCAACGATTGGATACTGGCTGTTCTCATTCTTGGGATCGCGCAAGTAGAGTTCGCCGGATTTCTCAGCCTGATCCGCTCCGCCTGTGTACTTAAAATAATTGGTTAAGAGCGGACGCCCGGACTGATGAATACAGGTCGGCCCATAGACCTGAACCTCAATCGGCTGTTCCAGCATCTTCTGCATGGTGATCAATTCTTTTAACGTCAATTCTCGGGCAGCGACCGCGCCGCACGCCCCTTGTCCAACCCAAAACGCGAGCTGCTCCGCCGACGTAGCCAAGGTTCCGCCGTCATAGATAAATTGCAGAGGAAAACCAAGCTCTTTAAGGACAAAAATTGCGCCGGGATCACCAATGGAGAGTGTATCTACGTCAAGCTCCGCTAGTTTGGATAAATAAGGAGTCAATTTTTTAATTTGCTCGTTGTGCATCAGCGCGTTGCATGCCACAGTCACCTTTTTCTCACGTTGATGAGCAAGCTTGGTGATTTGGCCGATTTGTTCTAAATCAAGTGACTCCGGCAGCCGCAGCCCAAATGGGTGTCCGCCCACATAAAGCCTGTCCGCACCGGTGTCAAGCAGCGCTTTCGCCTGTTCGTACGATTCTGCAGTAGCAATGATTTCAATCAAAACAATACCTCCGTATCAAGCATTCCGTATCGTCCATTATATCACGATCCCCCTCATAGCAACCCTTGATATAAGGCAATTTAATGTGTATCGGTAAAAATGTGTGCTATTCTGACTGTAGGAATTGGATACAGACATTAGTTCTAAAATAAGCGCTGAATCGCAACTGTTCGGCGCACTTAAGGAGCGACACAGATGATTGGATTTATTGGTATCGGTATCATGGGCAGCCGGATGGCGGGCCGATTGCTTGATGCGGGGTATGATTTGATCATTTACAACCGTACCCAGTCGAAAGCCAGACCACTTATTGACAAGGGCGCACAATGGGCGAACTCACCGCAGGAGGTTGGTGAGCAAGCATCGATCATAGTCACGATGCTGGCAAATCCTCAGGCGGTTGACGCTGTCGCCTACGGCGGCAACGGACTGCTTGCAGGAATGAAAAAAGGCGCGCTTTGGGTCGACAGCAGCACGATCAGCCCAACTCAATCGGCAAAACTAGCGGGCGCCGCAAAGCAGGAAGGCATTCGCTTTTTGGACGCACCGGTTGCCGGTTCAACCGGACCCGCTGAGAAAGGCGAATTGATTTTCTTTGTCGGCGGTGACAAAGCAGATGTTGCCGAAGCACGGCCACTGCTCGATGTGATGGGAAAAGAAGTGCACCATAAAGGGCCAAACGGTACCGGAACAGCAATGAAGCTTGTCAACAACTTGATGCTTGGACAAACCGTTGCCGCTTTCTCCGAGGCGGTCGCTTTTGGTGAAAGCCTTGGTTTGGACAAGACCGGCGTGATCAAATCACTCTTCGCCGGTCCAACTGCCGCGCCGATTCTTCATTTCAAAGAAAACAAAATAATGAAGGAAGATTTCGAGAATGCCGATTTTAAAGTGAACAGTATTTATAAAGATATGGAACTCGCTTCCGAGGAAGCCTACGCGCATGGTTTTGCGCTGCCTCTGTCAAACTTGGTTAAAGCAATGTACGGCCTATGCCAGCAGCAAGGTAAAGGTGACTACGATTTTGCGACCATCTATGATTTTCTAAAGAAAAAATAATTCAACAGGTGGAAAAACTGGAGTGAGAGATGATCCCTCGCTCCAGTTTTTATTAGACACAGCTGCGTCTTTTCCGCCATTTTTTACTGACGGCATGCTTCTTTCGATCTCCGCTTGATTTCAACGTGATCTGCAGTGACGCGCGTTTTATTTTTTCTTTTAAATCGAGCATAGGCTCAGGATCAATCAATACCTTCACATGATGCTTTTTAGCAATCTCGGCAGCTTGAAGCGCTACGCCGACAACCGCATCCTGCAGCAGCAAAACAGCGCTGCAACGCGAAATGACTTTCTCGGCAGCAGTCCAATTTTTCTTCTCATTTTCAGCGTCAATCCCATTAAAAAAGAGAACGCGCGCGTCACCTTGACTGCTCAGGCTGATCATTGATTTCTTTTTTCTGCGCCGTGGTTTGGGCTTGACTTGCTCAGAGACCGCTGAGGCTGCCTGACTTGGAAAGTCGTGAGTACATGACGCACCGATCACTAAAATGGTCGATTTTTTACGCTTGGCACCCATTAATTATACCGGATTCGAAACGATCAAATCCGCGGTTCCGAAGATTTGCAGTGTTTGAACGTCCGCCGGTACAACAAGGTGATCGCCTTTTTTCAAATCATAGCTTGAGCCTTCAATTTGAAGCTTTCCTTTACCATCAAGCACACTCACTAGCAGGAACGGCCAGTTTTTCTTAATCGGTTCCGTATGGCCGCGTACTTCCCAGTGAGAAACAGTAAATAGGCTCTCCCGTAATAGTTCCGTGAACTTCGCTTCTGCTTCCTGACGCACATGATAAGTTAATTCAGGGTCGACATGCGGACAATTCGCGACATCGATTGATTGCTGAATATGCAGTTCGCGCGGTTTTCCGTCCGCTCCTGGTCTGTCATAGTCATAGACGCGATAGGTTGTGTCCGAGCTTTGTTGTGTCTCAAGAATCAGGCAGCCGCCGCAAATCGCGTGTATGGTCCCGCTTGGCACATAGAAAAAGTCGCCTGGTTTTACCTTTACACGACGCAGCAGGCTGTCCCATTTTTTCTCGGCAACGGCCTTGCGAAATTCTTCTCGCGTTTGTGCCGTATGACCGTACACAATTTCTGAATCCGCATCACAGTCAATAATGTACCAGCATTCCGTTTTGCCGAATGGCACATGTTCCTTAGCCTGCGCATAAGCGTCATCCGGGTGAACTTGCACGGAAAGATCTGTGCGTGCGTCAAGAATTTTGGTCAGCAGTGGGAAATCATCTCCGGCATAATTGTCGAATAATTCTCGGTGCTCCGACCATGCGTCGGCTAGCGTTTGCCCTGCGAGCGGACCGTTCTTGATCACAGCCGGACCGTTCGGATGTGCCGAAATCCCCCAGCATTCGCCGGTTGTCTCGCTCGGTATGGTATACCCGAACAAGTCGCGCAACCGCGTGCCGCCCCATATTTTATCGTGAAGCGCCGGCGCTAGAAAAAGTGGTGTTTTATCCATCTGTACTCGTCCCCCGTTCTGTTCAATCCGCCTTTATTATACCATGCTTTTCTGATACAAAATGGTTGCGCTTTACTTTAGCAGTAAATCAGGCTTTCCCGCGATGCCTCAGCCTGGCTTTCTTTTTTCTCAGCTGATACTTTTGTTTCTCTAAGATCTCTCTTTCTTCCTTTTTGCGCGAGCAAGTTAATTTCTTTTTTTGTTCAAATGTCTCTTTCAACGCTTTTTGCGCTTTGGTTCCGATACCTAGACTCCGGGACTCTTTTTCAGCAATCCGTCTTAATCGCTTTGCATTGATGCGTTTACGATGATAGACATTCTCTTTCTCTAAAGCAACGGGCAGGCTGCGATCAACCAGTCGATTCAAGTCGTGAAGAACAAAAGATAAAAGATCAGGATTGCTCGGCTCCGGTCCGAACACATGCCGCACGATTATCATCCGTCCATCGTTCTCTGCTTCAACAACACCGACCCAGTACTGTCCATCGAAATACACGGTTAATTTCATAGAAAACGCCTCCTCTGTTCTTTCATGAAATGACGGACATCCCGAGGAGGGAAGGATACTGATATCATCATTGATACATCCGGACTACCAACCGGATCGTGTTTTTTCATTTCAAGGATAATTGAAGCATTTCAAAAAGATGCTGTCAACGCCGTTTGCTGACCGATGACTTGCGAATTTTAAACAACAGATTTATAATGACTATACAGTCAGTGAGTAAGGAGTCAGTTAATGAATAAACGAGAACACCAAAGACAACAGACACGTACAGCAATTCTTACTGCCGCCGAACAGGTTTATGCGATCCATGGCTTCATACGCCCATCAACACAGATGATTGCCAAAGAAGCCGGAGTCGCTCATGGCACTGTTTTTCTCCATTTTCAATCACAGGAAAAATTAATCCTGGCAGTGATTGAAAATCTGGGACGGTCGTTGACCTCACAAATTCATAAATCATCAGAACCGGGACATTCCCTTAACGAAGTTCTGCAAACACATCTGGATGCGATTGAAGCGAGCGAACCGCTTTATACGCATTTGATCATGGACCTGTCACAATTGCCGGAGGAAGCGCAGCAGACAGTGATCGGTATTCAATCGGTAATTGCCCATCATTTGGATCAAGTCATGAATCAATTGAAGAAAGAGAAAAAAATAAAGAATCTCAGCTTTTCTTTCCTGTTCAATACATGGATCGGACTCGTTCATTACTATCTGATGAACCGCAGGCTGTTTGCACCACAAGGATCAGTCCTCGCCGTTTATAAAAATCAATTAATCTCAAATTTTTTAACACTTCTGGAGGCGAATGGTTAATGAATACAATGGAATTCTTCATGACAGAAGCGCCTGAAGCCGCGCAAGCTTTTAATAATCTCATCAAGTCTCTATCAGAATCTACAGGACTGGATTCAAAAACAAAACAGCTTATCTATATCTCCATGAAAGCATCACAAGGAGATACTGCTGCTGTAACAGCCCATACCCACATGTTGAAAAAGCTTGGCGCTTCGCGTGATGAACTAAAAGAAACAATTTTAATGACACTGACCGTATCCGGAATTAAAGGCGTTGCAGCCTGCCTGGAACCGGCGCTTAACGTGTTTGATTCGGAGGCTGATGAAAAATGAAGCAATGTATTGCATGCGGCATGCCCATGAAAAAAGCTGACGATTATCCACTTGGCGACACAACGAAGGACTATTGCAAATTTTGCGCGCGGCCAGATGGAAGTATGCAAAGCTATGATGAAAAACTGGTGTCTATGACCAAGTTCATCGTAAGAACCCAGGGGCTCAACACCAATGTCGCTCAAAAATCAGCAGCATTCATGATGAGTAAGCTACCTGCATGGAAGAGCGCTTCTGATGACTGATCTATCTAGTCTCCCTAACATCGGACAGGTCCTTATTAACGAATTGCGCCAAATTAATATTTGCACTGCGGAAGAATTGCGAGCTACAGGGAGCGAGCACGCCTATCTCGCTATAAAAGAAAATGATCCGACTGCCTGCCTGTGCAAGCTCTATGCACTGGATGGAGCAATTCATGGAATTCGCTGGCATCTGCTGCCTGCCGACAGAAAAAAAGAGTTAAAAAAATTTTTTAATGATCATTATTGAACCGGGTAAATGGTTATGAATAAATAAAAACATGAGTAAGCAGCTGCTCGCTCATGTTTTTTGTCCCATCTATTTATCTACAAATTAGGAATTCTTTACCTTACTCCGCTCCAGAAAATTCAGCACCTGCGGCAACTTGTTCGCTGCGCATCATAACACCATATACAGCCCCGGTAATGAGCACACCGATCGGCCATGAGAACGCGGCGACAGCTGAAAATACGGGAATGAGTGCCAGAGGAACCGTAATGATGATTCCCACAATAAATGCGACGAACGCTTTTACATGATATCCGTTCTTATACCAATAGTCACCCTGCTTCTCTTCATACAACGCTTGCACATTGATCTTACCGCGCTTAATTAAATAATAGTCGACAATAATAATGGCGAAGATCGGTCCGAGAAAAGCGCCGAGTCCGCCGAGGAAATAGTTGACGGCAACCGGATTGCTGTAAACTTGCCACGGCATGACAACGATTGAGAGAATCGATGTGATCATCGCTCCGCGGCGAAAATTGATATGCTTAGGTGCCAGATTGGCAAAGTCATAGGCTGGAGATACAAGATTAGCGACGATATTCACTCCCATTGTGGCAATAATAAAGACGATTGCGCCCACAACAAGGAAAAACGGATTGCTCACACGCTGAATGAGGAGAACCGGATCCGTGATCGCTTTTCCAAATACAGTAATGGTTCCGGCTGTCACAACAACAGATGCTAGTGAAAAGGCGGTAAAGTTAACGGGCAGCCCCCAGAAATTGCCGCGTTTCGTCGTCTTCACCGAAGGCGAAAAGCGAGTAAAGTCACTGACATTCAGAATGATTGTTGAGAAATAAGCGATAACAAGTGAAATCGCACTAAAAAATTGAATCACGGCCTGTCCCGATGAAATTTTTACCGGACTGATACCGATATTTATTTTTCCACCTGCCTTAATCGCAATCCAAACGATTAAGATCAGCATCATCAGATAAACAACCGGACCACAGAAGTTATCAAATTTACGTATGAATTCCATACCATAATTAAATACAACGAACTGCAGCAGCCAAAGGAAAAGAAAACCGATCCATCCGGGAAGCGAAAGTCCGAGGAATGTGTAGCCCATCATCGATTTCATGTCCGGAAAGATAAGCAAAAGGATTGCGACAACGGCAACGGATGAAAGGTACGTCTGAATTCCATACCAAAAGATGGCGATGAATCCGCGAATCAATGCAGGCACGTTCCCGCCGAATACACCGAATGAAATGCGCGACAGAACCGGATAAGGCACACCAAGTTTGGTTCCAGCAACACCGGTCATATTCGCAAGGTACATGACAGCAAAAGCGCCAATGATTTCGGCAACCAGGACTTCCCAGCCGGTCAATCCAAGAAAAAATAAGCCAGCGGCAAAAGTATAGGTACCGATACTGTGCACATCAGACATCCACATCGACAATAAGCTGTAGGTCGTCCAGCGTCTTTCCTTGGCGGGAGCCAGATCTTCGTTATACAGACGTGAACTCGGTTCCGTGATCGTCCCTTTAAAAATTTCATGTGAACCCATACGTATGCCCTCCATTACCCAGAATATTTAGATATTAGCAAACAAGTTGACGAACGCATCATCAGCCAACCCTTCTTCGCGCGCCTAATCCTTTTTAAAAAGACGAGCAAAGAATGTTTCTTTAAATCACAAATAATGTTAAAAAATATTACAAATATTATATTAAAATGCATTCCAATGTTTGTCATTAGCCATAATGAATAAAAAAGTAATTCTTCTTTGTACTCATTCACCTATTCCCTTTAAATCATGTCATATTTCATGACACGATAAAGCAGTAGAAAAACCGAGCAAAAGCGCCCGGTCCTTACTTCCGCAGGATGTGATGACTTTCGCGTTGCATACAGGACATATGCAATGGAAAGCTCCTCTGCTGTTTGCGGAAGTTCCTTACACTTAGCGCAAGTTCTTCTATTGTTAGCGAAAGCCCATTTGCTCCAAATGCGGTTTTGAATCATCAACCTTGTGCGTGAGCAGACATTTCTAATTCACACTGGTAGGAAAGTTTAAGAAAACATTTAAAGGAAACGAGTGTAAGCGGTCCGAAAAAACGCCGCGTCCTGCGGCTCACCGGACACTAGGCCGTCCATGGCCGTCGCAACTAAGTCTTCGCCTTCGCCAGGGGCTTGGCGAAGCCAAGTTTTCTAATAAATCATTTGGATCCTTAATTAAGTAACGTAAAATAAGCGGAGATTTTCCGCTTATTTGCATCATGGCGCTTGTTTCACAGGCAAATAAGGGTAATTTTTCCGGTTATGCATAGAAAAATCCATCATTTTCACGTTTTTCGATTCGATAAGCGGAATTTCTCCGTCTATTTAAGCAATTTTTTCATTCATTCTCTAGTTAAACGGAATTTTTCCGCTTATTTCTCAGATTGGGCGCTTACCTGATCGCCCACACCCGAATCTTATGACCTTATCGTCGTACCGGCAAGGCAAAATCTGATATTTTCTTAAGCTGTAAAAAGACCGTGCACAGTTGATACACGGTCCATTCATTATTTATAGGAGTTTATACGGTTACTTTTCGGTGCCAAGCCATTTTCCGGCAGCCGCACCATTGATGCCATCTGTTTTAGAAAAGACAACCGTCCCCCGATTAATCGTCGTCTGTATGCTTGAAGGGAAAACATGGCCCTCGTACAGGCTGAATTTATTTTTCTGATAGAGTTTGTCTTTGGTCACCTGTTCAGGGACATCCAGCGCAACAATCGCAAGATCCGCATCGGCACCTTCGCGGATTTCTCCCTTTCGTGACGTAAGCCGGAAGCGTTCTGCCGGAAGCTTCGCCGTCCAATCCGCCACTTTAGTAAGCGGGAGATGGTGGGCTAAAGCGATCTCAATCGCGCTTACTAGCGAAAATTGACCACCGCTAATCCCGCCCCATGCAGAAAATATACTGTCTGTTTGTTTGTCTTTCCACTCGCATGGCGAATGGTCTGAAGAGAGCATGTCAATCCGTCCCCGAATCAGAAGATCGACTAAGCCGCTCCGTTCCGTTTCTGCACGAAGTGGAGGCGCGCATTTACCCACAACGCCGATCCTGCGAAAATCCTCATGACTGTAAAGTAAATAGTGCGGGCAGGTTTCTAGTGTAACATCCTGCCCTCTCTTTTTAGCGGCTTGAATCAACGCAACAGCCTCGACCGTACTGATATGAACAAAATGCAGTGGACAGCCGGTCACCTCAGCATATGTTAATGCTCGCGAAACTGCCTCAGTTTCCGCTTGGACCGGTCGGGATTCCGCATAGTCATCATATCCTGTTAACCCGCTACCTTCTTTTTCCTTTTGAAGAAACGTGACGAGCGGTGCACTTTCTGAATGAAGCGCGAGCACCGATCCGGTTTTCGCAATGCGTTTCATTCCTTCAAGAAGCGACTCATCATCAACAGAGTGAAAATAGGGGTTTCCTGACGGAGATAAAAAGGCTTTAAATCCAATTGCGCCTGCTTCGGCCAGATCAACTAAGTCATCCAGATTCTCCGGGACAAGTCCGCCCCAAAGGCCAAAATCAATATGTGACTTTGCTTCACCAATCGCCACTTTATCAACAAACGCCTCTTTAGTAACCGTTGATGGAACACCATTAAGCGGCATATCAAAAAAAGTGGTGCAGCCGCCCGCGGCAAGCATCGCCGATCCGGTTTCGAAGCCTTCCCAATTCTCTCGGCCGGGCTCATCGAAATGAACATGAACATCAATCATTCCGGGAAAAATCGTTTTTCCTTCGGCATCAATGATCTGCTTTGCCTGCTCGCTCAGTGATTCGCCAAGATATGCAATTTTTCCATTTAAAACGCCGACATTGAGCCGTTTCACTTCATTCGAAAGCACAACATCACCATTTTTGATCAGCAAATCATAAGGCACAGCCTTCATCTCCCTTAAAATGAAAACAATCCGAACTGTTATTTAATCCGCCGCCCCATCATAAACATCCATCGCCGCCTGCAGCCCTTCTCCGCGATTGACGGAGACACCGCAACGAATCAACGAAGCTTCCAAGCCGGCAAGAACCGTGAGCACATTATCTTTGCGGCAGCCGTAGCCCATTGTACCGATTCGCCAAATCTTCCCTTGAAGAGAGCCGAATGAACCGGCAATTTCAATACCAAATTGATTCAACAATACATTTCGTACCTCATCTGCATTCGCGCCTTCAGGAACCGACACGCAGGTGACTGTCGGCATTTTGCAATCCGGATCTCCGAACAAGTCAAGTCCCATGGCTTCAATGCCTGCCGCCAGCGCTTTTTCATTTAATTTGTGCCGAGCAAAACGCTTCGCCAGCCCTTCATCCAAAACAATCCGCAACCCCTCATGCAGCGCGTATTCCATTGATGTCGCCTCAGTATGATGATTCAGCCTGCGTTCGCTCCAATAGTCCTGAAGCTGACTCAAGTCAAAATAATTGCTTCGGATCGGCCTGACGGCAGCTGCCTGTTTGTCTGAATCCGTCGCAATTCCACGCTCAACCTTCTTCCTGCTCAAAATAACGCGTTCCACTCGTTCGTTGTATGTGATCGGCGTAATTCCCGAGGGAACTGAGAGACATTTTTGCGCGCCGCCGATCACAGCGTCAAGGCACCATTCATCAGCGCGGACATCGGCACCGCCGAACGTCGCCACACTATCGACGACGAGCAGCGCATTCAATTCTCGGCATGCATGGCCGATTTCAGACAGAGGCTGCATCCGTCCGGTTGACGTTTCCCCGTGTACAAGCGCCACAACTTTTGGCTGTACCTTTTTAATTTCATCAATAACATCCTGCGGATCAAAAACCGTTCCCCACGGGCAAGTCATCGTATGAATTTCCGCACCGTAACGCTCGCCAATTTCAACAAACAAGTCGCCAAAACGACCATAGATCGGGACAAGCATCCGATCCCCCGGTTCTATGAGACTAGCAATGACCGCCTCAAGTCCGGCCCGCGAGGTTCCATCAATCGGATAAGCCCACTGGTTTTTTGTTTGAAAAGCCTCGCGCAGCATAGCCATTACTTCGTTCATGACCTGCGTAAACGCCGGATCGAACTGCCCGAGAATCGGCATCGACATCGCGCGCAGTACGCGCGGATCGACCTCAACCGGTCCCGGAGTCATAATTTTACGCGGAGGTACTTTTAGCATGCGTTGTTCCATCGTTGTTTCCATAGTTCCACTCTTTTCCGCAAGTAAATGATTTAATAAGCCATTTCACGCAAAATTTTCATCAGCATACGTACACCGGTTTCCAAATCTTCCAGCTTCGTAAATTCCTTAGGCGAATGACTGATGCCATTGTGACTGGGTACAAACATCATCGCCGTTGGGCAGTAGGTGCCGAAGATCTGCGAATCATGGCCCGCGCCGCTCACCATTGTCTTAAATGGAATGCCTGCCTTCCGCGCAAGCGACACATGGCGCTGTGTCATGGCCGGATCCATCTTCACCGGCGCATCATCAAGCCATGTTTTACTATCCAGATCAACAGCCTCTTTTTCCGCAATCACCCGGAAATTCTCAAGCTCTTGCGTGCAGAAATCATGGAGAACCTCATATTCATGATGACGGACATCAAGTGCAAACGTGCAACCGCCTGGAATAACGTTCCCGACATTAGGCTGGATGCTTATCTGGCCCACCGTAGCCACAAGTCCGTTGTTCTGCTCTTTCGCGTGACTAATGACATCGGAAATCATTTGCGATGCGGCGTACAGAGCATCCCGGCGACCGGTCATAGGCGTCGTTCCTGCATGGTTGCTCTCTCCGGAAAGGTGAATAATCATGCGTTTCATTCCAACAATGTGACTGACCGGCGCCCACGCCAAATGCTCGTGCTCCAAGATCTGCCCCTGCTCGATATGCGTTTCCAAAAAACAGGCGATATCCTCGCGTCTTGCCGCCGGATATTTGCCTTGACCGAATCCCATTAGGCGCATGGCAGTCTCAAGGGTTACGCCCTGTCCATCCGTCACTGTAGTGGCGTCGTTCAATTGATAGCGTCCGGTGATCGATCCGGATCCCCAAAAGGCTAAGTGAAAGCGACTGCCTTCTTCTTCGCAAAGCGCGACAGTCTCGATTGTTTTTTTGGGCGCGCCATATTCTTGCTTCAGTCTGCTGACCGCAATCATCGCCGCAAGTACACCAAAGGCTCCGTCATATTTTCCTCCGTCAACAACTGTATCAATATGCGATCCTGTAAGAATCACACGATCACGTTCTTCTGTTCCTTCCACTCTTCCAAAAACATTACCGACGTCATCAAAACGAGCGGAAAACCCCATTTCTTCCATTTTTTTCTTTACAGCGGTCTGCGCTTTCAGCCACGAATCGCTATAAAGCAAGCGCGTTACACCGCCATTGTCGGTTCGTCCAATCTGCCCTAACCAATTGATTCGTTCAGCGATCTCTTCCGTTAACGGCGCTGAGGTTCGAAAAGCCATCTGACGAGCCCTCTTTCTATGTGAAGTTACGTAACATGTATCGAACAGCTTCATTTTAGCAAATTTTTAAAATGCGACCATTGACACAATCTCTATTTTTTTCATCAAAGTTCAGTTAAACTGCACAATTACTCATTGCGAGTAATCCATTTCATTTGATTCATCAAGGAGCGATTTTAAGCGAAACGCGAAACGAATCAAGAAACCCGTCTCAGGATCCTTCAAATCCGTACCGAGAAGCTGTTCGCATTTATCAATTCTGTAGATAACGGTGTTCCGATGAATAAATAATTTCTTAGCCGTCTCGGATATCTGGCAATTCGACTCAAAAAAGACAATGAGCGTATGGAATAGTTCCTTATCTTCTTCCCTCTCTGGAAACGCCAACCCTTGAAACGTTTCACGATACAGCTTGTTCAAATCATCCAATGGCACCATGCGCAACAGGTCGGAAAAACCTTTGGAATGATAGATTTGAATAAATTTGCGACGTCCGGAACGCAAGCCCGACTGCAACGCATCGACCGCTGACTGATACGCCCGCGACAAGTCGGAGAGATCAACACAAAGATTACTAAATCCGAAAGAAATAGTTTCAGAAAAAAATTGTTCCACTCGTTTCTGAACTCTGCTCAGGTAAGGCAAGAGCCGCCGCGGACCATCGACCCATCCTTCCCCTACGGCAAACAAGCAAATACAGAAACTATCTTTCACAAAAAAGTAGCCGTTAAAAGGCAAATTTTCCATTTCTCCTTCGATAAAATCACTTACATCATTTGTCTTCATTCTGAATTTTGTAAAGCTGATCTGGCTGTCATCAATATCGAGTTTCCCAACCGCAAGGATTGTTTTTTGTTCACTCAGCATACCGAATTCCTTCGCCCGGCTAACCATCTCTTCCTTTGAAGAAAATTCATCTGTGATTAATTTCAGGAAAAAGGCGTCGCGTATCTTTCGGTCACTTTGCTTTAGTGCTTCATCCTTGATCAATTCAAAAGCAAGAACGTTTGCTGCCTGCTCAATAGTCAAAACCATGATTCGTTCTTCCTGTGAGATGAATCCCCCTATAATCAAAAAATGACGCTTTGTTTTATAGGTATAAAGAGGGAAAAGTGTATACGCCTGATGTGATTCTCTCAAACAAAAAGCGGAATACGAGCTGCTCATCTGTGCAAGAAAAGAACCCGCTTGCTTTAATGGTGCAAACAATTCCTGTCCGGATCCATCTGTTTCTTGACCTGTCACCGCAATGGGTTTGAAATAATTGTCAAGAAGAGCAGCTGGGTATCCAATTAAATTCGAAAGGCTATTCAAAAGCCGCACGATTCCTTCACCATTCATGATGTGGTTGGAAAACTGTTGGTGCGTGTCAATCGCAAATTGCAGTTCCTGCGTGCGTGCATGAAGAATCAAGGTCAATGTCTGGTTCACAATATCAACAAGTGGGATACTATTCGGAATAAAAATTAGTGGAAATGATAGCTGGTTCGCAATCCGAATCACTTCATCGGGGATATCATCGATAAACCGTTTGGTTTTGATCCCCAGTGCGGCACATCCCTTTCCTGCCATCTGCTGAACGAGTTTTTTGAAAAACTCGGTATTGTTTTTCAAATGATAGCCTGAGGTAACCAGCCAGTCACCTGGTTTCAGGTAGTCAATGATATCCGGAGCGTCCATCATATTAATATTGCGAATCTCTCGATCAGACCCTTCATCGCCTGCAATGATTCTGAATCCAGAAAAGATTGGTTGAGAAAAAATATCCGAGACATTCATCCATCGTTCCCCCATTTTTCACGAACTACTTCCTGCTCTTAGTGAACCATTTTTCGAATGTTTTGTCGATTGATCCAGCCATTTTCCATCCCCGATATCTGTTAACCCACCTGTACCAACTTGAATCGTAAAAAAGGTTTTAAATCAAAAAGGGCTGGCTCCTTTAAGCAGCCAGCCAGAATGAGGCTGACCACCATTGGGTACCTTGCCGAGCACAACGGTATCATTAACGTGGAGATGAACCTGTGATCTATTTAAGTAATAATCGGCATTCAACGGTTCCATTTCATAATATTATAATGATAAAAAACGCATCGTTTAAATGTTCATATTTTTGTCACATTATCCAAAGGAACAACTTGTCCATGAGCTTAATCTACAAAAAAAGCAATTTTTTGTAAGAATTTCTAACATAACAATGTAGATTTCACCGAATTTATTATAAGATTTCTGAGAATTGAATATTTTGGGAGGGACAATCGCTATGGAAATTGTAAATACCAAAAGGAGCATACCCTATCCAACAGAGTGCACATTCAGCGTGGAGGACTGGACCGTCCTTGCTCAATACTGGTATCCCGTGGCAAAAAGCGAAGAAATCACGGACAAACCGCTAGCGGTCAAGCTGCTTGATGTCGAACTGGTTGCTTATCGTGCCAATGGCAAACCAGTAGTTGCCCGTGATCTCTGCATCCACCGCGGAACACCGCTGAGCATGGGATGGGTTGAAAATGATAACATTGTTTGCCCCTATCACGGATTCAGTTATGCCTCCGATGGACAGTGCGTTTCAATCCCCGCTCACCCGGAAGCAAAGATTTCGCCACGTCTCTGCCTGACGGTCTTTTCAACTGTCGAGCGATACGGGTTGGTCTGGACAACTTTAACTGGTACAGAAGAAAAGATTCCTCCGCTTCCAGTATGGCAGAATTCCGACTATGTTTCATTCATTGCACCAGTCGTCGACATTAACGGCTCGGCAGGAAGGCAAGTTGAAGGTTTTCTGGATGTCGCCCACTTCGCCTGGGTGCACACAGATACGTTTGCTGATCGTAATAACGCTTTTGTTCCAAGCTACAAAGTGACCCGTACAGATGATGGCTTGCACACCGACTATCTGAGCTCCGTCAGCAACTATCCGAAAGGCGTGGAGGATCCGTCACCTGCCGACTTCAAATGGCTGAGGGAATATGATATCTATCCGCCGCTTGCAGCCAGGCTGGTCGTCCATTTTCCAGACGACAAACTGCTCTGGATCCTGAACGCCGTCTGTCCGATCTCCGCGCGGAAAACGCGGCTCTTCTGTCCGATCTCTCAAAATTTTGATAAAGATCTATCAATCGAGGATGCCTGTGCATTCAACTTGAAAATTTTCAATGAAGACAAAGAAATGGTCGAGAATCAGAAACCGGAAGAGCTGCCTCTCGATCTTATGGCTGAAGCACATATTATGGCAGACAAGACATCGATTGCCTATCGCAAGCTGCTCAAAGAAATGGGACTCGGCAAGCACTATACCAGTTAAACAGAAGCTTTTTAAATTGTTGCAAAAGGAGGTGGAACGAGCTATGAAATATGTAATCGTTGACAAAGATACCTGCATTGCGTGTGGTGCCTGCGGGTGCGCGGCACCTGACATCTTCGGCTATGATGATGATGGCACCTCACGCGTTCTTCTTGATGGCAACCAGGGAACCACCGAGATTCCAGATGAACGTCTTGATGATGTTGTTGATGCCTTCGAAGGCTGTCCGTCCGAATCCATAAAAATGAGCGACCACCCCTTTAACGGCAATCCCTTAAAGGAAGAAAATGAGGCAAGCTGAGATGACTCACTTGGCGTTATCTCTTTATTATATAGAAACAAAAGATTATAGAATGGGAGTGTGAAAAATGGATTCACTACAAAAACCCGGAAAAATTTTATCTCTTGGCATTCAGCACATGCTGGCAATGTATGGTGGAGCTGTTATCGTTCCTTTAATTGTCGGGGGTGCGGTCGGCCTGACAGGCGCTGAGCTTGCTTTGCTTGTTTCTATTGACCTTGCAGCATGTGGTGTCGCCACATTGCTTCAAGCCTGGAAAAACCGCTATTTCGGTATTGGACTGCCGATCGTGATGGGGTGTACCTTTACTGCTGTTTCACCAATGATCATCATCGGAAAATCGTATGGGATGCCCGGAATTTGCGGCGCGATCCTGGTTGCCGGACTAGTAGTCCTAATTCTTTCCACCTTCTTTGGGAAAATCGTTTATCTTTTCCCGCCGGTCGTTGTCGGCACAGTTGTCATGATTATCGGTATTACGCTGATTCCGGTTGCCATCAACAATTTAGGCGGCGGTGTCGGCGCCAAAGGATTCGGAAGTCCACAAAATCTGGGTCTTGGGTTCGGCGTACTCGCGCTGATCATCATTTTGAATCGTTTTTTCAAAGGATTCCTGCGCACCCTTTCTATTCTGCTCAGCATTGTCATTGGCACCATTGCTGCCTCTTTTATGGGCATGGTCGATTTTTCATCGCTAGGCAGCGCCGGTTGGTTCAGCCTAATCAAGCCATTCAGTTTCGGCGCACCAACTTTTCACATTGATGCGATCATTACCATGTCGATCGTTGGCATTGTCAGCATGATCGAAACAACTGGCGTATATCTGGCGCTCAGCGAAATCTGCGAGCAGCCGATCGATGAGAAAGCAATGGAGCACGGGTATCGCGCCGAAGGATTGGCTATTCTCGTTGGCGGGCTGTTTAACGCCTTCCCTTATACAACATTCTCGCAGAACGTCGGCCTCGTCCAAATGACTGGTGTCAAAACCCGCAAGGTTGCTATTGTTTGCGGGATCGCATTGATTGTTCTTGGTTTGATTCCAAAAATCGGCGCTTTAACCGTGTTGATTCCAAACGCTGTGATCGGCGGCGCGACACTCGCTATGTTCGGGATGGTCATCGCTTCCGGTGTCCGAATGCTCAGCAAAGTTGACTTCGCACGCCAGGAAAATCTGCTGATTGTGGCCTGCTCCATCGGTGTTGGACTTGGTGTTACAGTCCAGCCTGAGCTGTTCGCAAAGTTTCCGAGTCTCGTGCAGATTCTCACAAATAACGGTATTGTTTCCGGAAGTCTTACCGCCCTTATTTTAAATATAATATTTAATGTCGGCCGCCACACGACCGAAGAAAAAGTTACTGATCTGTCGAAGCAGATGATCGCTGAGACAAGTGCTACGAAATCCTAATTTATTCTTTGATATTCTTTCATAGAACGAACAAAAGAAGCCCGGAAAATTCGCCGAGCTTCTTTATTTTTGACTGATTAACTTCCTCTATAAACCTGATAACCATATGGAGACACGAGTAAAGGAACATGGTAATTCTCACTGGGCAACGCAACAACGAACCGGACCGTGATGATGTCCAGAAATTGCGTGCCATGGGCACGTTCCGCCAGCTTGAAATAGTCGCCAATATGCGCATGCAATTCGTAAGTTCCCTTGTGAAAAGCTGGTTCAGTGAGCAGCGGGGCATCCAACCTGCCATCCTGATTTGTCGCTCTGCTCTTTAAAAATATTGTCGATTCTCCATCCACTTCGTACACATCAATCCGGACGTTTGCTGCAGGTCTGCCTTTTGTCAAATCCAAAATATGTGTCGTCAGTTGCCCCATGAACATCCCCTCGTTTGTTTTAATCGCATTATCCGTTTTCGACCATTAATATTTCCCGCAACACTTATTTATCTTCTTGCAGCAGATCATCCAATCGAAACCTGGCGATCTTCATGATTTCGCCGATTGCCGTTTCAAATTCAGCTATTCTGGTATTGTTCAATCGACTTTTCATTGCGGCATAAATTTCTGGTTTTGTCTTACCTCGGACAGCCATAATGAACGCGAAATCAAATGCTTTTTCATAGTCTGAATTTAATTTCGAGAAGGCGGCTGCTTCCTCTTCTTCCATATTCCGAAGCCCTGCCTTCTGCTGTTCGCCGTTTGAACGAGTCGTCATCTTCCCAGCAGATCCAAGTCGGGGGTGGGCATTGATTAACGCCGCTTTTTGTTCATGTGTGGCGGTTTTGACTGTGGCAGACATCGCCTCGAACAGTTTATCAATAGATGAAAACGGCTTTTTGCCGACTAAGTCTGCGACAATCCACGGTGAGTGCTCAAAAATTCCGTCAAGCAGCTTAACAAACGTCTCGGTGTCCGCAGTATTCAATGTATCAAGCCTCATTCGGCATCCCCCAATTGTCTATGTGAACCGCCATATTCGCTTAACAGCTTCTCCACAAACGCCAGCAGCTGCCGATCTGTGCTATCACCGGAAATTAAAGAAAGCCCAAGCGGCCGACCTTGGTCCATGACTGGAATAGTGATCTGCGGTAAGCCTGATACTCCGGCAATACACGTCAGCTTCATGGTTTGTGCGCGCACATTTTCACTCTCCTCAAACGATGCGCCGCGTTCTGGAGCCGATCCATAAGTAGTCGGAAGGATTAGCAAGCTTTCTGATCCAAGAAGATTTCTCATCGCTTGTCTGAACTGCTTTTTGATTTGAGCGGCGTGTTCATAAGCATCATCGCGTTTCATATTCGAGGCTGCTTCAAATCTTCCGGCAATATCCCTGCCGAATTTAGGATGATTTGCTTCAATCCACCGGCCATGCACTTGCCAAGCTTCAATGCCCTGAATAATTTGAAAAGTCCTGACGAGCTCCTGCAGAGATGAGAAAGGCAAGCGGCAGTGCTTAAAGGCATTGTTTGGGAAAAACCGAGAAACGGCTTGTTTTAACGTTGCTTCGTCTTTTTCAGAAGGAATCAGGTTCCATGCTTCCTCAAGCAGGTAAAAATTGCTGTAGGTTGACACCTTCTGATCGGGAAGCAGACATTTGCCAACCTTCGTCAGAACATCTGCCTTCTGCGCCATCCAGCCAACCGTATCAAAGCTCGGTGCAAGCGGGATCACCCCGTCCAGTGGAATTACGCCGTGGGTCGGGCGAATCCCGAAAAGTCCGCAATACGACGATGGAATGCGAACGGATCCGCCGGTATCGGTACCCATGGCAAAATCGGTCAATCCTGCTGCTGCAGCAACAGCCGACCCGCTTGACGAGCCTCCTGAGAAAGACTCAGGAAGTCGCGGATTTATGGTCGGCGGATAGTGACTATTGTCTCCTTTTAAACTGTACATCAGCTCATCTGTCACAGTGACACCGCGAAGCATTGCCCCGTTCACAAGCAATCGGTCAACCGCCCAAGCATGCATCTCCGCGGCTAGGTGTGTCCGCTGCCAATCCGGATTCCCGGCACTATTGACATGTCCTTTTAAAGCAAAGGCATCTTTGAGGGCAAAATTCATATCATCAAGAAGTCCTTTACCGGAAGGTCCAACATTCATCTGATCCTGGATAAAGGCACCGAATCGATCCTGCTCCATTTTCTGACCACCACATTTTTATCATAATTTTTCGAAAATAAATCATCTGCTTTGATCTTTCACCCTTACCTATTACAAGATTAACTCAAATCAACCCATGAAGTCATGTGTAAATAGTCCAAAAAAGGATCCTGTTTTTTGGATGAATTGTTTTGCACAGCCGATTCGACTGCCCTCATCATCTTTTCTAGTGAAAGTGAATAAATGAAATAAGAAAATTTAGACATAGTGTAATTGATCTGCATGGTAGAAAATAATACTATGAATATAAATGATGTAATAAAACTTCACATCAAGGAGTTGTGCGGCGATGAGTCTGGAAGCGTTGAACGAACGAGTGAAACAAGATCTATCTTATCTTGTCTTTGACAGTCCGGATTGGGTTCGTCCGGTCAGCCATCCCGATGGCCATGTCTATGACGCAGTAATTGTCGGCGGCGGGCAGTGCGGATTAGGAATCGCATTCGGCCTTCTGCGTGAACGAATTTCCAATATTCTGGTCATTGATGAAAACGAGGAAGGCTTGGAGGGGCCTTGGACGACTTACGCCCGTATGGTCACATTAAGAACACCAAAACAGCTGACCCCTCTAGATTTTGGAATTCCCTCACTGACTGTTCGCTCCTGGTGGGAGGCTCAGTTTGGCGGGAAAAGCTGGGAGGCTATTGAAAAAATTCCGCGCGGTGATTGGATGAATTATTTACGTTGGTACCGTAAAGTGCTCAGCCTCCCGGTCCTGAACAAAGTCAAATTGAATTTAATCGAACCTTCTGAAGAAGGCATTTATCATCTAAAAGTCGAAGGAGACGGGACGCTGTCCGACACGCTGCTCGCCCGTAAAGTGATCCTTGCAACAGGCATTCAAGGCGGCGGAAATTGGTATATTCCGCCGATGATCACGGAAAAGTTGCCACGGAATCTCTACGCACACACTTCTGAAATGATTGATTTCGACCGACTCAAGGAAAAGAGAATCGCCATTTTAGGCGGGGGTGCCTCCGCCTTTGATAACGCTAACTATGCTCTAGAAAAAGGAGCGTCGGAGGTACATGTCTTCGTCAGGCGCAAAGAACTGCCTCGTGTCAATCCAATCCGCCAGTTAGAGCCTTCCGGTCTGATTGAGCATTTTCATATGCTGGACGATGCGGAAAAATATGCGGTAATGGCTCATTTTTTCAAGTTGAATCAGCCGCCGACCAATGACATGTTCGCACGCGCGTCCTCGTGGTCGGGATTCCAGCTTCATCTCGGATCACCATGGCTTGATGTTGCAGAATCTGGTAACACTGCAACAGTAACAACAGATCAAGATATTTTCAGTTTTGATTTTCTGATCATCAGTACTGGTCTTCGTACGGATCCAGCTCTTCGTCCGGAACTGAGACTTATCGAAAGCCATATCGCCCGCTGGAGCGATCGATACAGCGCTCCGGAAGAACTGAAGAATCCTATTCTCGACGCACATCCTTACCTAAGTCCCGGTTTTTCGTTTTTAAGCCGCGATGAAGAGGGCAAAAAACTGCTTCATGGCGTTTATGCCTTCAACTATTCGGCGATGATCAGCTGCGGACTCTCCGCATCTGCACTTTCCGGAATGAAGTACAGTTTGCCAAAAATAGCGCAAGCTGTAGCCAATGAGCTTTTTCTTGATGACCATCATGAACATTTGAAAAGCTATTTTACTTATAATGAGCCTGAATTCGCTGGGACTGCAGATCTGAAACAGCCCCCGCAAGCAGCACAATAATACTTAAGCTGCTTGTGGAAAAAGCAGATCGTAGGCACGGATTCAGTGCCATCATTTTAACAAGCTTAGATAAACCGGGCAAAGAGCGTCCGGTCCTTACTTCCGCATGATGCGGTGACTTTCGCGTCGCATACAGGACATATGCGTTATTAGCGAAAGTTCTTCTATTGCTAGTGAAGGTTCCTTACATCGGTGTAAAATAAGCGGAATTTTTCCGGTTATTCGCATCATGGCGCTTGTTTCACAGGTACATAAGGGTAATTATTCCGCTTATGCACAGCAAAACCCTCCATTTTCATGTTTTTCGATTCGATAAGCGGAATTTCTCCGCTTATTTAAGCGATTTTTTCATTTATTTTCTAATTAAACGGAATTTTTCCGTTTATTTCTCAGATTGGGCGCTTACCTGATCGCCAACCGAATCTTATGACCTTATCGTCGTACCGGCAAGGCAAAACGCTATACTTTCTTAAATTCAATGTGAGAAAAAGGTGACTCAACTGCTAGTCGCCTTTTTTTGCGTGCCGTTATCGATCTATCTGGCACCTCAGAAAAGTCTATCAATCGTTTTGCTCGTTTTATTTTGTGTTTTGAAATTTTTTATCAGGCGGCTCCGCAATGTTGTCGAGCATTTTGCAGCATCTATTAATCATTAGTCTTCTTTCCAAACATCTTTGAGTTTCCAAGAATGCATGTTTTGCACGGTTAATCGCCCACCGCGAGCAAATAACTGCACGCCCTGATTTTGTTCTCTCGGATAGATTCTGCTGGTCATGACTTTCTCGCCATCATTCACAAATATTTCCACTGAGGAACGATCCAAATAGATTCTGAATTTGAGAGAATCATGCTCAGGGAGTTTGGTACGCCGCGTGCCGCCTGGTCCGGCACCGCTTTTTGATCGGTCAAGTGTCAGGACTCGACTCGCAGTTTCATACTGAAGTACAGTCCCCTCTGTTTCGCCGCAGCGTAGCTTAATGCCAAGCTGATCAGCATCCGATTTTTTGAGATCAAAGAGTATCTCAAGCTCCATGAGTTCTTCGTTTAGTTGATGGAATGAACGGCTTTCTGATATCAGCAGCTCACTTTCACGGATAAGCTTTCTTTTACGGAGCTGGACTAATTCAGACACCGGAGTCATGCGGATTTTACCATTCTCACCGAGATGCAGTTCACGCGGCAAGGTCAGTGCACCTGCCCATCCCTCAGTTTGTTCGGGCATAGTTGACTCCCACATGTCCATCCAACCGATTACGATCCGCCGTCCGGAATCATCTTGAAAGGATTGAACCGCATAAAAGTCGTGACCATGATCTAGCTCAGTAAATGCCCCGTAATTAAATCGAATGGACTCATAATCAAATTCCCCAACAAAGTAGCCGGTTTGATGCAAATTTTGATATAGATCACCATCCGATTCAATGCCTTGTGGCGAAATCATGAGTATATGCTTACCACCAAGCTCAAAGAAATCCGGGCATTCCCACATATAACCCAATTTCCCGTCACTCTGTGCGAGGACACCGAGATAGGTCCAATTTATCAGATTGCTCGAACGATACAAGACTACTTATCCAATATGATCCTTACATGTCCCGGCAATTAAATAGAAATATCTGTCCCGCCGCCACACCTTTGGGTCGCGAAAATCACCAGATCCTTCTTTAGGATGTGCAGCGATGATCGGATTTTCCGTAGCTTTTTTAAAATTGATACCATCCCTGCTCACGGCAAGACATTGAACCTGGTCGGAGCTCTTTTTTGCAGCGTCTGCATAGCGATGCCCCGTGTAGATTAAGCACAGCTCGCCATCTTTTTCAATAGCGCTCCCAGAGAAACAGCCGTCACGATCAAAGGAATCACCGGGAACAAGTGCAATCGGGTAGTGCTTCCAATGGACGAGATCACGACTTGCGACATGGCCCCAATGCATCGGTCCCCATTCAACACCATTTGGATAATGCTGAAAAAAGACATGATACATGCCCTTGTATTGTACAAGTCCATTGGGATCATTAATCCAGCCAGATGGTGCCATGATATGATAGCCTAGCCGCCATCTCCCATTTCCCCGCACTTCCCGATTCTCCTGTCCATCCACATCATGACGATCAAATAACATAATCACACTCCATTCGTTTCAATAAATAGATACTTACTATCATAAGTATTGTCATTCGGTTGACAATATTGAATACATTGTTACTCATATAAGTATGCACGCGTGTATCAGATATCGCCAGCACATTTTGCATTTACCAATAATTTTCTATTAGAAAAATACCCGAACCTGTTCCTATAAGCGTTTAGATTCGCTTTTATCCAAAAAATTTCATACAATTGACACATATTTACGTTTTTCATGAATTTAGTGACACTTAGGAGTTGTGCTTTCACGAGTTGCTCGCTAAAAATCGGAGGAGAAAGATGAACAACGACTTGGACACTCACCATCAGCCGCTCGCTGTTAAAGCGACCGGCTTAGTCAAACGTTTTGGAAAACACCGCGCCGTCGACGGCATCAATTTAGCTATTCCACAAGGAACGGTCTATGGGTTTCTTGGTCCAAACGGTGCCGGAAAAACGACAACGATGAAAATGCTGGCCACCTTACTGAAGCCTGACGAAGGCAGCGCCCAAATCATGGGTCACGATTTGCTAAAAGAACCGGACGCCGTGCGTACATGTGTCAGTCTCACGGGGCAGTTCGCTTCGGTTGATGAAGACCTGAACGGAATCGAAAATTTGATTCTGATCGCGCGGCTGATGGGTTACCCTTCACGATCCGCGAAAAAAAGAGCGTCTGAACTCCTGGATGCATTCGGTTTACAAGACGCCGCAAAAAGACAGGTCAAAAAATATTCAGGCGGCATGAGGCGGCGTCTGGACATTGCGGCTAGCATGATTGTACGACCCGATCTGCTTTTCTTGGACGAGCCGACAACTGGTTTGGATCCGCGCAGCCGCAATCAAATCTGGGATATTGTGCGCGCACTCGTCACGACAGGTACAACCGTGCTGCTGACCACGCAGTATCTGGATGAAGCCGATCAACTTGCTGACCGGATCGCTGTCATCGATCATGGGAAAATTATCGCAGAAGGAACGAGCGGTGAACTCAAAGCTTCCATCGGATCCGGCGTGCTTCACGTTCGGCTTCTTGATCCATCGACGCGTGCCCAGGCGCAGCAGCTTCTCTCAGATGCGCTCAAAACAAAGGTGCGTCTGTCCTCAGATTCTGCCACACTTTCTGCGCAGCTTACAGGGACAAAGGCCGCATCAAAAGCACTCGCCGCGCTCGATGCGAATCAGCTTGAAGTCAGTGAGTTCTCGCTCGGTCAGCCGAGCCTCGATGAAGTGTTCCTAACGTTAACTGGTAAACCGGCAGAAAATGAAACGCAGAAAAAAGGTGCGAAGTCATGAGTGAAGAGCAGAATATGGCTAAAATGCGTGCCGCACTGGTTGAGCAAGTACGTCCGCCGCGTCCAAACGGAATTGCGACATCGCTCACCTTCGCTTGGCGCGCACTGTTGAAAATAAAATACGTACCGGAGCAGCTGCTCGACGTCACTTTTTTCCCAGTAATGTTTACGCTAATGTTTACCTATTTATTCGGTGGCGCGCTCGCTGGATCAACAAGCGAGTATTTGCAGTTCTTGATACCCGGCATTCTGGTACAGACGGTCATCTTTACCACGGTATATACCGGTGTTTCTCTGAATGATGATGTCTCCAAAGGAACATTCGACCGTTTTCGATCACTTCCCATTTGGAGCCCGTCGCCCTTGGTCGGCGCACTTATCGCAGATGCAGTACGTTATACCATTGCTTCAATTATTGTCATCGTCTTGGGGCTGATTCTTGGATTCCGACCGACGGGAAGTATTCTTGAGATCGTCGCAAGTATCGTTCTTGTGCTGATCTTTGCGTTCAGCCTCTCTTGGATTTTCACAGTAATCGGGCTCATCCTACAAACATCGAAAGCGGTGATGGGCATCAGCATGACATTTCTATTTCCGGTCACGTTTGCCAGCAATATTTTTGTTGATCCGGCGACGATGCCCGGCTGGCTGCGCGCGGCGGTCAACGCCAATCCGGTGTCGATGCTGACCACCGCCATCCGCGGTTTAATGGGCGGTCGCGCTGCAGTTGCCGAAATCATCTGGGTACTCATTGCCTCGGCAGTACTGATTCTCATATTTTCACCAGTCACCATGTATCTTTATCGAAACAAGCGATAATGAAGCAGCACAAAGGATGCGAAGCCGTTTTTCAGCTCGCATCCTTTTTTACTTAACAAGATAAACGCGTGCTTCATATGGGTGTAATCGAATCCCATCATTCGTATCGGGCAGACGTTTTGGAACATTGCTGAGCATTATTTTTTTATCCGTGATCGGAAGCAGTTGTTCCGGCGCGGCAAAATCTGTTTGCTGGTTGCTGAAATTGAGGATCATCAAAAGTTCCTCTTGACCATAGGTTCGCGTGAATGCCCACACTTTTTCATGGTTCGGTTCAAGCAACGTGTAATCGCCATGAATTAATGCCTGACTATTTTTCCTGAGATGAATCAATTTTTGATAAAAATAATAAACCGAGTCCGGATTGCGAAGCGCTCTTTTCGCGTTAATTTGTAAATAGTTGGGATTAACGCCAAGCCATGGCTGATGCTCGGAAAAACCAGCGTTCAGACTGTCGTCCCAGTGCATCGGAGTTCTGCTATTATCGCGGCTGAATCGCCAGACGGCTTCGAGCGCCTCACGTTCGGAATACCCTTCGCGAATGGCCGACTCATATTGACTGATTGACCAAATGTCTTGATAGTCTTTTATTGACGGAAAACGGACGTTGGTTATGCCAAGTTCTTCTCCTTGATAAACGTAAGGCGTCCCCTTGAGCAGCATATAAAAGTGGCGAGCAGCTTAGCCGGTACCGGTCCGACAGCATCATCACCAAGAAAATTGTTCATTGACCTTGGCGAGTCATGATTCTCAAGATAGAGCGCGACCCATCCGGTTTGATTCACCTGATTCTGACTTTTCGTCACAACTTTTTTTAGGTCCGTGAGCGACCAGGAAATGGGTTCGTACCATTTGTCCTGAGGACCAAACGCCATTCGGACATGATCGAATTCAATCAGCATTGTAAATACACCGTCCGGACCGGTAAAGTGTTCAAATTCTTCAGGGCGTATACCCGGAGCCTCGGCGACAGTGAAAATATCATAATGGACAAAGGTATGGTCCTTCAGTTCATGAAGATAATCGAGTAATCCGGGTTGATTCAACGTTGCGTCGCCAATAGCAGCCAGACCGTCGGCAGAATCAGCAGGCAGATCGGTGAACTGTTCCGGTTTTTTGATGTATGTGATCGCGTCAAGGCGAAATCCGCCGACGCCTTTGTGCAGCCAGAAGTTAATCATTTTATAGATAGCCGCTCGGACCTCTGAATTTGCCCAGTTTAAGTCGGGCTGCTCCTGAGCAAAGGTATGAAGATAATATTGTCCGGTCTTCGTATCCAGAGTCCATGATGAGCCTCCGAACTCCGATCGCCAATTCGTCGGTGCAGCACCATCCGGCTTAGGGTCTCGCCAAATATACCAATCCCGTTTCGGGTTTGTTCGGCTGCTTCTTGATTGAAGAAACCAAGGATGCGCGCTTGAAGAATGGTTTAAGACGAGATCCATAACGATGCGAATGCCGCGTATCTTTGCCTCGTGAATCAATTCCTCCATATCGTCCATCGTTCCGAACGTTGGATCAATTGCTTCGTAGTCTGAAATATCATAACCGTTGTCAACCATCGGCGAACGATAAACCGGATTAAGCCAAATCGCTTCAATCCCCAGTTTCTGCAGATAGTCCAGTTTTTCTGTCACGCCTTTAATGTCGCCAAACCCATCATTATTTGTATCTTTGAAACTCTTCGGATAGACCTGATAAACAACCATCTGTTTCCACCATTCATTTTCTCCCACCTTTGACGCCTCCTGCCTCACAAACTCTTTATAGTATATTAATTATATCAAAAGGAAAGAGATTCGTTTAACTACACCGTTGCCTGGCACAAGCCGCAACTTAGTTACAACCATTAGAAAAGCCGGGCAAAAAACGCCCGTTCCTTACTTCCGCAGGATGTAAGGACTTTCGCTAAATGCAGTTTTGAATCATCAAGCTTGTCTTGAACAAACAGTTCTAGTTCACACTGGTAGGAAAGTATAAGAAAACATTTAAAGGAAACGAGTGTAAGCGGTCCGAAAAAACGCCGCGTCCTGCGGCTCACCGGACACTAGGCCGTCCATGGTCGTCGCAACTAAGTCTTCGCCTTCGCCAGAGGCTTGGCGAAGCCAAGTTTTCTAATGAATCATTTTGATCCTTGATTAAGTAACGTGGCCGGAATAAAATAAGCGGAGATTTTCCGGCTATTTGCATCATGGTGCTTGTTTTACAGGTAAATAAGGGTAATTTTTCCGCTTATGCACGGAAAAACCCTCTATTTTCACGTTTTTCGATGCGATAAGCGGAATTTTTCCGTCTATTTAAGCTATTTTTTCATTCATTTTCTAAATAAGCGGAATTTTTCCGTTTATTTCTTAGATTGGGCGGCTTACCTAATCGTCCATCCGAATCTTATGACCATATCGTCGTACCGGCAAGGCAGAACGATAAACTTTCTTTACCTGTTAGATAAACCGAGCACAGCCCGGTCCTTAATCTC
Organism: Sporolactobacillus caesalpiniae; assembly: GCF_040513385.1. Lineage (NCBI taxonomy): Bacteria > Bacillati > Bacillota > Bacilli > Caryophanales > Sporolactobacillaceae > Sporolactobacillus > Sporolactobacillus caesalpiniae. The sequence continues at coordinate 21,116 of NZ_JBEVCB010000008.1, read as the reverse complement.
TAGCCATGTGTGATGGTTTTGTGTCTTTTCGGTGCTGAATTCGTCGCTTCGGTTACTCGCTTGCCGCGGGCGCACCGCGAGCCTCCTCAGACAGGCAGGAATCTGCGGGGTCTCGCCGGCACCTGGTCCCGCAGGTGTCTCGCACCTCCGCTTTGATTCTCGGCCAAGACACTGGTCTATTGGTTTGAAAACGTGCAAAATAATAAACTTTCTTATCTTGCAAAAAAGCCGCACGCGTTAAGCCTGCAGCTTTTCATTTCATTATAGGGAATTCGAGTGGCCAGTTACTCGCAGCCCGCTTCGATCATACATCGAGAACATCACACCGTAACTAATCATACCGAGAAAAGCAATTGTTCCGAGAATCACAAAAGTCCACGAATAGCCAAACCATACGGTCATCGGTATGGCGATCGGAGCGATGGTACGTCCAAGTGAAAAGCGCAAGCCTGACGCCGCAAAATACTGAGCGCGCAAATTTTTCGGAGCCAGCTTGGCGATGAAGCTGTCTTGAACGCCGACGGTCATCAGCTCCGCCCAAGAAAAGAGCACAATGCCAAAAAGCAAAAGCCAAATGTTCCGCGTCGATCCCATCAGGATCATGGCAATTCCATAGCAAAAAGAAGAACCCATAAACACATTGCCCTCACGAAATTTCGTCATCCATTTGGTCACAATAACCGTCAGAAGCGCCACGCAAAGCCCGTTCATCGACACCATGACACTGAACAAGTTTCTTCCGGTGATTTCCACCTGCCAATTGCCAAACGAAAACAGCGTCTGAATCGGCACCTTATTCGTCGTGTACACCGCGATCAGCATATCAAGCTGCATAAATGTCTGAGCGACCAGTACACCGGCCAATATGTAAAGCAGGAAAATGTGATCCGTGAAAATGACTCGATAATCACTCAACTGATCAATCAAATGGTTCATCCAGTTGGGTTTTTCTTCTTGATGAGTCTCCCGCTCTGCTTGCGGCGCTGTCTCATGAATCCAGTGCTGCAGTGCCCAAATCAAGCCGGCACTCACAGCGGTGCAAATCACCAAAAATAAAAAACGCTCATTGAAAAAGAAGATTGCGCCTAGCAGCGGTCCAATAACAACCGTTACGTTAATTGACGTATAAAATACTGCGAACACGCTTGCCCGATGCTGCTCAGGAACGACATCGGCGATCATTGCGCTGCTCGCCGGCCAGTACAGTTGACCGAACAAGCCAAGCCAAGAAAAGCTGATAAACGTCAGCCATGGCGAGACGAGCCAAGGTGAATTCGCGAAGGCAAAAAACGCGAAACATACCGTCTGGCCAATTGCGGAAAAAACCATCATCCGTTTCCGACCAAAGTGATCGGCGCAATAGCCGCCGAAAAGTCCGATTACAACACCTAGAACTTGTGAAAGAACCAGCAGCATTCCGGCCATTTCCTGACCGAAATGTTCCGAAAAATAGATTGCCATAAACGGAAAATACATCCAGAAAAGAACATTGAATAGTCCTTCACCAATAAGCCGAACTTTTAAATTTATATCCCAGTCACGCCACTTCATTAAAACTACCACCTTCTCGCCAAACTAAAAAAGAGTCCGCGCTCGGCAGTCGTACACCGAGCAACAGACTCTTTCCATTCTAAAGTCCTGAGGCACAGCTACGCTTTTCTCTGACCCTTCATCCGATTTCGTGGCAAAACAAATGTCGCTGCTAAAGCATTCAACTTTTCATTTACCGAGAAAATCGTTTTGTGATTACGCGCAGTCATGGTTCAACCCTCATTTTTCATTATATAAACTAATTATTTTCTACCCAGTTCATTAAGCTTCATCTGTGACAGCCTTTGCATTATACGTTATATTTTGCCGTTTGACAAACAGGATGCTAATTATAACCGAGCAAAAAGCGCCCGATCCTCTGCCACCACTCCGGCATTAAGCATCAACCTTGTGCCGGCACGCTGATCCCGCAGGCGTCTAGCGCTTTCGTGTCTGGTTTACACGTTTGCTTCGTCTTCTTATTTTTTGAAAGATACCGTCTAATAACCGAGTTCTTTATTAACCAAATTGAGCAGGGGGCGTCCCTCCACGTAACGGTGAAGATTCTCAATAAAGAGATCCATGTAGCGCCGAGATGTATGCGCCGAATAGTAGGCACGATGAGGCGTCACAATCACACGATCCATCGTCCAGAATGGATGAGCAGTCGGCAGCGGCTCTGCCTCAAACACGTCAAGTGCCGCGCCGGTGATCCGGCCGTCTTTTAAGCACTTCTCCAAATCCGATTCAACGATCAGATTACCGCGGCCGATATTGACAAGATAACTGCCCGCTTTCAGCATTCCCAACCTTTTCTTATCAAAGATATGAACGGTTTCTTTTGTCGAAGGCAGTGCCAGAATGGTAAAATCCGACTGAGCCAGTACTTCATCCATATGCTCCATGCCGACAATCTGATCTGCCGGATCCTGATCCCCATGCCTTTTCTTCGGATTTCGCCGGCAACCAATTACTGTCATGCCGAACGCTTTGCACCGGCGAGCAATCTCATAACCGATCTCGCCATAACCGATAATCCCTACCGTCTTCCCCGCAAGGTCATCGACAGGTGCTTCGTCCCACTCGCCGGCAATTTGTTTGCGGACAAAATGCGGTAGTTTTTTCGCAAGACCTGTAATCATCGCCAGCACGTGCTCGGCAATTGGAACGGAGGTGCAGCCTTTTGTATTGGTAATCTGTAAACCATGGGCAACAACTTCTTGGCGCAGCATCATGTCGACGCCGACACTGGTCGATTGTACCCATTTAAGGTTTGTCGCTTTAGGTAGGATTTTCAGATCATCACGATACCCCGCTGTCAGCATCACATCACATTCAGCGAGTGCGCCAAGCGGCTCAGGCTCAGGCGTTCCGTATGGCCATGGATCATAGACAATCTTCTGGCTCACATTCACGAGCTCGTGAAGATAGTCATTTGGCAGTACATCCCGAATGTAGATAATCGGCTGCTTTCGCTTTGTATCGAATTTCATTAGTACCGTCTCCTCCTTCTTCTGAGCCCTCTGAAACTATGTTTTTTGAATCTATTTTGTCTTCTTTATATAGGTCACTTATCTTGCCGCGTACTCATTCACAGGAGGATGATCTGTCCGCTTTTTTTCACGGAAAACGAATACCGCAAGCGTTATCAAAACAAGGGCGGTCGCCCCCCAAAAAGGCGCAGCATCCTGGTAGAAAAACAACCAGCCGGCGAGTAGTGGTCCAATGCTTCGTCCCAAACTATCCATTGCCTGCTGCAGACTCATCACCATCCCCTGCCCGACAGTATCTTGTTTGGACAGGAGCGAAACCAGCGTTGGCTGAACCAATGCGTTACCGATTCCGATCAGCGCGCAGCCAAGAAAAATCATCCACACCGATTGCGAAAATGCGATGCATGCGTACCCACCCGCATTAATGAGCGATCCGAGTTTTGCGATACGCAGTTCACCGAGTTTCCTGTAGATTGTGCTCATGACAAATACTTGCAGAATAACGGTGGCCAAGGATTCCGTGCTGAACGCGAGACCTGTCTGACTCGCGTTCGTGCTAAAGCGTTCAATCATAAAATAGCCGAGCATCGAGAAGAATCCGGATGCAGCAACAGCAATGCCAAAGGTCATCAGAAACAGTTCCCAGCAACCAGGCTGAATTAGGATGCCAATGGATTTCACAAAGGACGGGTTATCTTTTCGAGCCGCTTTTCGCTTTGATTCTTTGAGAAAGATGATTGCGAATGGAATCGTGATAAAACTGAGAAGCGATGCCACGATAAACGGCATGTTGATTCCAAAAGGTGACAACACGCTTCCGACGACTGGACCGCAAAGAAAGCCGAGCGTATTGGCCGCCGCCATTTTCGCAATCACCGGCCCGCGCCGCCTCTTGTCATACACATCGGTGATCATCGCGTAAACCGCCGGCATGGTTCCCGTAGAAACCATCGCCCCGATGATTCGGATCCAGAGCAATTGAGTGTAGCTTTGGGCGAAGATCATCAGAAGAAAAGCGATGCCAAAGCCAAACAGTCCGAAAACAAGTATCGGTTTGCGACCCAAACGGTCGATCAATCGACCCCAAAACGGAACAGTCACAAATTGAGAAGACGCCCAACCGGTAATCAGCGACCCCATCTGAAACGAATTAAGTCCAAGATGGGCGGCTAGATAAGGCAGTGCCGGAAAAACGATGCCGTAGCCCGTCATCGAAAGAAACATGATAAAAGCCAATAAATAAAATGAACGTTTTGACATTGATACTCATCCTGCCCCAGCTATGATGTCTTTGCGTGAAAAAACAGCCATTCATTCTGATAGCGAACAGCTGCTTTGTTGCCAACTCTCTAATTTTACGATAATTATATGAAAAGGTCACTGGATTTCAGACAACTCAGGCCGCCTTTTTCCCGTCTTTCAAGAATATTAAATTAATCTAGAGTATCAGAAATAAATCGCTCAACTTCACCGTTGAATGCGTCGAGCAGTCGTTTTGAAATCGGTCCGGGCACGCCGTTGCCAATCAATTGCTCGTCAATCTGAATAACCGGGGCAACACGCTCACCGGTACTGGTAAGGAATACCTCATCCGCGTGCAGTAGTTCATCCGTTGTGTAGGTCCGCTCCTCAACCGGGATACCGAGCCGTTCAGCAAGCTGAAGCACAAAGATTCGCGTAATTCCGTTCAGGATGAAATGATCGGCAGGGTGGGTAATCAAGATACCGTCCTTTACCATGAATGCGTTGCAGGTAGTGCCTTCGGTCACCACACCGTCACGGTGCAGAATCGCATCCGCAGAGCCTTTCTCGAACGCTTCCTGATTTGCCAGCACATTGCCGAGCAGGTTCAGCGTCTTGATGTCACAGCGAAGCCAGCGAATATCATCAAGCAGACTCACTTTGATTCCGTCCGGATACAAGTCTTCGTCCTTCGTCGTCGCCTCGATACTGCCGGTAAGCACGCAGTCGATCTTTTCCAGTGGGAAACGATGTTTTCTGGCGATCGCGCCACGTGTAATTTGGAAATAAATATAACCGTAATCCATCTGATTATCGCGAATCAATTTGTCCAAGTTTTCCACAAGGTGGTCCGTATCATATGGAAGTGAAAGCCGGAGTTCACGCGCGCTCCGTTCGAGCCGTTTCATATGGAGGTCAAGTAGAAACATTTTTCCGTTATAAACTCGGAGTGCCTCATAAATCCCGTCTCCGAATTGATAGCCGCGATCTTCCATGTCGACTTTGCCTTGCTCCCTCGCCAGAAACGAGTCGTTGTATAAAATGGTGTTCATTATGCTGTTCCCCTCTCCGCTACTGTTCATTTCATCAATGCTGCGTTTCCGGATTATGACCGCCGATTCGAGTTCATCAGGCAGCAGATCCGTTCCGTTCTTAATTCATCTATTATACCTTGCCGGTTGAACTTGCCTCAACCATTTTTTGCCTCAATTCATGTAAAAAAGCAAAGACACAAGTGCATCTCCGCTTAAGGGATAAGTCAATTCTGATTTTTCTTAAAGCCGATATTGTGGAAGTTGTATCAAAGACAACTTTTCGTCTTGTGTTAACGTTGATACTTAAGCAAGAATATCCTTCAGAATCGGATCGTCATGCAGGATCTGGTGAGCCAATTCACGATAGTTAGCGACATGGAGGAATGTATAGCGCATCGGTTTCATTTCCGGCGCTCGATCAATGGCCATATCGAAATCAGCCATCGTCATGCCAACCGTTTTGGCGAATGTGAAAAATCCGGTATCCTGGAGTACCTTTGTGATACGTTCATAGCGATGGTTCTGTACCTTGCTCATCAAATACGAGGCAACGCCGACTTGAATACCGTGCAGCTGCGGCTTCGATGAGAACGTATCAAGCGCATGTGAAATTAGATGCTCACTGCCACTGGTCGGCGCGCTGTTACCCGCGATTTCCATTGAAATTCCCGCCATTGTCAGTGAATCTACGAGTTCTTTAAGGAAGAGATCATCGCGAATTGTACCGAAGTCGGTGCGGACGAAACTGTTGACTGCCTTTTTTGAAAGCATCAGAGCGCAGTCATCCACCCGTGTGTGTCCGTTCTGTTCTTCAAAGATCCAATCCTCGGCTGCTGTGATCTTCGAGACAAGGTCGCCGACACCTGAATAGATAAAGCATTCCGGCGCGTTTTTGACAACATCAATATCAATCAAGATTCCGTATGGCATCTTTGCGTGTACGGAAATGCGGCGTCCGTGTATCGTAAGTGAGGTATTGGAACTGGAAAATCCATCGTTTGACGTCGAGGTCGGCACACTGATAAACGGCCATTTACGCAGCAGCGCGGTATACTTGGCCGCGTCCAATGCCTTACCGCCTCCGATGCCGATCACCGCCTCCGTCTGGAAAGGGAGTTGAAAGGCGTGATCGACGACACTGTCAATATCAATGTCGCTGACCTCTTTCGTTTCTAGAATGTCAATCCCCGCTTCTTTCATAGAAGCAAACACTTTTTCTCCAAGCATATCTGTTAAACCCATGCCGAAAAAAATAACGACCTTCTTAAATTGATGGCGACCAAGCAGCCGTCCGATTTCCGCTAAATTTCCTTTTCGTACATCGAGTAATGAAGGAACAACAATCTGGTGATTATCGGCTCCCATTGATGATGGCCTCCTCATGTGCGGCAAGATAGTTCGCTACATCTTTAAAATTAGTGATCGCGACATACGACTTGTTTTCTTGATCAAGCAGTGGCTGAAGCTTCCCTTTGGCAAAAATAGTGTCTGACAGCATTGCCGCTTTCAAGTCAGGCAAGCTGTCTCCCGCGAAAAATACTGTATCATAATCCTTCATTAAATCCTTCGCAAGCTTCTGTTTATCAATCCCATACAGTTCCGAGTAATAGGTGCCGTTCGGGTCCGGTTTCAATTGGATACCTCTGTTCTCGTAGACTCCGGGATTGGAATAAATTTTCACATCTGTTATACCCTGTTTTTCGAAAATATGTTTAATGTAGTAATCTGTACCAGCGCTGATCACTACAAATTCTCCACCCATATTTTTGACTTGTTCGATTACACGTTTCGCATCAGGATCAAAAGGAACGGCGTCAATGTCCTCATCGATTTGAGCTTGATCACGATCTATCGAACTGAACAGACGGCTTAAATAATCGATATCAGTCATGACTTTCTTATCCCAGTCATCATAGAGTTTTTCGCGTTGATCGGCGAAATGGCGGTCAATAATGACATGGAAGAAATCTTTATCGGATAATGTTCCGTCAAAGTCGGAAAGAAAGAGGAATGATTTTGTCATATAATAATACTCCTTTATCTCTTCTGTTATATTACAGATTAAGTATAACAGATAAGCAATCGTTTTGAATTTTATGGAAACGTAACCAATGTGTCAAAGTGATGAAGATCGAAAATGATTTTCTTTTGGTTCCAAACAATCCGCGTAAATGCGTTAGTTAGTATGCCTTAATCTTTGTGTTTTCATTTTGAATTTCAACGCACATGCAACGAAAAAAACCGATGATCAGTGAATCGTGATCATCGGGAGAACCTATTTTAAAGCTTATCTAGTTGTCACTCATCAGTGACAAGGTCATCACCATCGATATCAACATAATAAGTACCGTTCTCTTTCAGAATGATCGATTGCGGTTTGCTCTCTTCTTTTGGTTCTGCGACGATTGTATTCGACCTCATCCGCTTCTGAAGTTCCTTACTGTATTGCATTGCGCGCAGCATACGACCGCTGAATGGTCCTGAGTTCATCGGAAGCTTAATCTCTTTGTCCCGCGATAACAATACAGAAACATAGCCTTTTTCGTTACTGTCGTTCCAATTGTGAACATGCATGAATGCCAGCCAAGCACAATAATCAGATCGTTCGGTCATCGATGAGATAAAGATGATTCCCAATTCTCCGCAGACACAAATCGGCGGCATACTCTTATAGCCCATATCCATGGCGACTTTCTTTCTCCCGCGATAAGTGGAACCATAATAGCCGCATGAATCCTCAACAATCCTTTTCGGCATTAGTGTCACACAGCACTTAGCGTTTTCTTCGATGACCAACGTGCCTAGACTTCCATCAACGAAACTACAAGGAAGTAACGCCATTGTCTCCGGACGAATAATATACTGTTGTAAAATTTCCATAAACATGCTCCTATCTCATTTAGCATTTTTTGGGTATAACCTTCACAAAGACACGGCGTGTGGACTCTCATATGAGTTTGGAATTAACCGCTCCAGAGGAAAGGAAATTCAGCGGTTATTAAATTAGGAGAAAACACAGGTATTTAGTACTCTGTATTTATACCTAAAATTATATATGGATAAACAGTAATTAATCAAGTGTTTATTAGCATTATTTTCTGAAAAAAGAATCAATTTCACAAATTGTTCAAATACGAGCTATATTTTGCTTTTTATAAGATTGTACACAAAATTCCGTTCATCCCTACATATGCGCTAAAAATTGCACACAGAAAAACCGGGCAAAGAGCGGCCGGAATAAAATAAGCGGAGGTTTTCCGGTTATTTACACTCCGAAGCTTGTTTTGCAGGTAAATAAGGGTAATTTTTCCGGTTATGCAAAGAAAAATCCTCTATTTTCACGTTTTTCGATTCGATAAGCGGAATTTCTCCGTCTATTTAAGCTTTTTTTTATTCTTTTTTCTAGATAAGGGTAGTTTTTCCGTCTATTTATCAGATTGAGCGCTTACCTGATCGCCCAGCCCAACCGAATCTTATGACCTTATCGTCGTACCGGCAAGGCACAACGCTTTACTTTTTTAACTTGGAACAACAAAAACACCGGCATCTAAAGGATACCGGTGCTTCTTTGATTTATTTATAGGATTATTGCTTTTCGATGTAGTCTTCCTTCGTGTAGAGGTGCAGCTGCGTGCGGCACAACCATTCGAAGAACCAGCCGAGCGCAAAGGGAATAATAATAAAGACAAGCACAATAATCAGCAGATTGGCCGCTGTTCCGCCGCCCGGCATAAAGCGGATCGCGTTGATCGGGCCGACGAGTCCGGAGAATCCGAACCCTGCGCTGATTGGCGTTCCTTGAATCTTGAACACAACAGCCAAAACGCCGAGAACAGCCGCATTTAAAATAACGGGCAGCAGAATAATTGGTTTACGGACAATCGCCGCAATCATGATCTTTGGCGTGCCGAGTAGTGCAGATAAAGACAATCCGATCGGATTCACACGCATGCCGCCAAGAAACATGCCGACCGCAGCAGCGACAACACCGAGGTTGCCGGCACCGGACGCGATGCCGCTCATGCTGATGGCTGTCGCAATGGCTACGGTTGAAATAGGCGAAACAATAATAATTGAGAAACTGACGGCGACAAGAATGCCCATTAGAATCGGCGCCAGCGCAAAATAGCTGTCAACCAGCTGACCGACTGCCATTGTGATTTTGCGGACATAGGGCAGAATCCATAAACCAATACCGCCGGAAACCACGCAGACAATCGTCGGCAAAAAAAGTGGCGCGAATGCCTTTAACCGGTCACCGATGATCAAGACAACACCAACGGCAATACTTGCGGTCAGCAGCGTGTTGATCAAATCGCCCATGCCGGTCACAAGGACACCGTTCGGCGTAAAATTCAACGCACCGGAACCAATATAAGTCGCGGACGCTACCGAAACCATTTGAATCGGATTAAATTTGAATCGAAACGCAATCGCCGTCCCAATCAACAACGGCACTGTAAACATAATGATCGTGACAATTTGCAAGATAATGGCGAAAATCGGCGCATGTGGCGCTAGTGCCTTGCATAGTTCACTAAGCAATGCCGACGGAACTAATCCGGCGACAATCCCGATAGCAAGACCGGTCAGCACATTGTTGGTGTATGATTTAACCGTCAGTGCATCATTTTTCACTTCATTTGTCAATTTAGGCTGCCTCCATCCTTTTGCTCATCTTTCTATATAATGCCCGTTCCTTGAATAAATGAACCTGCGCCTGCTATTCTACCAAGTAAACGCATGCTTGTCGATAAAAGGTTTTAAAACTAAAAAAAACGCCGGACAACGTGTATTGACTTAGATCCCGGCATTTTTTTCATTCATTAAATTCATGAGATGGCTGCACGCGTCTGCGAAGGAACAGACGGTCTGAGAACAGGTAGGTCGCAAATATGACCATTGAAAGAAGAGCGATCACCGCGCCGAGTCCAAGTCCTGGCGTGCGGTAGTCAAATCGAATATGGTTGGCGCCGTCCCTTACCGGTACAATCATCATACCGTCCGCGTCGATGATCGGTACAGAGATGCCATTGACCTTAGCAGACCATCCTTTGTCATAGGGCACGCTGAAGAAGGCAAACTTATCTGTATTTGCCTGAATGTTTGCGGTAAATCCTCTATGATCCCGATGGAACGTGGTTGATGCCTCCGTCGCGCGCAGCTTCAGATCCTGTTGGTATTCTCCATTAGCCGTTGTAAACAGGTCGCTTTCAGGAAGAGGCACAAGGTAGTTTTTCACTTTTGAAACATCGCTGTCTTTAATGACCACGGCTCGGAGCAGCACCAAATGCTTGTACGCGTCCGAGACATGTTGAAAACGGCTTTGCGTGACATAGTAGTCATAGGTGAAACCGATTGGCAGCACATCCTTATTTTCATAGACATAAACCATCCCGGTACCGTTGTAAAATTGTGTGTATAAATGACCACGGCTCAACTTCACCGTACTTACATAGAAGCGTTCCGACAGCAACGGCTTCAACCCATATGCATCTGCCGGAACAATCGTCTTCACACCCCTTGGCGAACCGATCGACTTATAAAAGTCAAAAATGGAACCATTCACCATGCTTGTGAACGAATTGACGGTCGGCAACCCGGCAACCATCGCCAAGTTCCATCCATCGTCACTAATGCCGATGCGGTAATTTTCCGTTTTCGGCAGGCGCTGCTTCAGTTCTTTTCCTGTCTTAACAACTGTATCATGTATGGCTTTGCCGTCTTGATAGTCATAGATGTTATGTGTTGCAAAAATATTAAACAAGCCCAATCCGCCGCAAAAGATCACGGTGGTTGCAAAGACGGCCGTGTACCAACGCTTGGCATTTCGAAACCGCCAGACGAGATAATAGGTGGCGGCGAGTCCCGCGGCTGCCGCAGTCAGGTAGAAAAGGAACTGATCATAATGGAGAACCGCACTCCGCTGCGTTTCACTCCACGGATAAAAGAGCAGAAAAGCGGCCGCAGCAGCTAAAGCAGTTACCGAAATCAGCAAGCTTTTTTTCAATTGAATTGTCGTTCTCTTTTCGAGGGCAACCGCCGACATCAAGGCCATAATCAGCACCGGCATGTAAAACCAGCGTGCGTAATAGGAAGCGTTCAGAACATAAAATAGACTGTTCAAGAGTGGTACAGCCGCCATGATGATACAACCGATCATCATCCGCCGCATCCAATTTCTGCGGCCAATCATCATTGTGAGTACTAGAACCGGCCCAAAAAGCGGCAAATACGCACTGCTCGATGAGAAATCCGATGGAAAAATAGCCGACTGATGCGGCATGAGGTCTGCCGGCATCAGAATTGCCTTAATGAGCTCCAAATAACGGCTTCCGGAATATACAAGCGCGTTCGGCCCATACAAAAATGAATCCAGACGCGGATTTTGCAAGGTGAACAGAATTGCCGGAACAAACAGCAGGCTCGCCATACCGATACCGAGCAGACCTTCCCAGATGATCCGCGGCAGGCGCCGTACATATCGTTTCCAATCTTCAGCTATGTAGCGAAGCACGTAGTAGAGAATTAAGAAGATGACCTCGCCAATAAAGAAAAAGAAGTTTAATGTCGCATTCAAAGCGACGGCCGCGGCAAACCAACCCTTTCTCCGGTCGATGACAAGACGGTCGAAGCCAGCCAAAAGTAATGGAAAGAACGCGACAACATCATGAAAATGGTTGAACATCAGATTAACAGTCGAGAAGCCGGAGAAGGCATATAGAAGTGCGCCAATCATGGCGTAGCGACTATCTGTTACATAGCGGCGAATGTATCCGTACGCCGTCATTCCGGCAACACAATATTTCAGTAAAAACATCGGCCCAATCACATAGGGAAACAGCGACGCAGGAAACAGCAGACTAAGCCAAAAAAAGGGGCTGCCTAGTGTGTAAAAGCTATAGGAAGCGATAAAGTTGCTCCCGAGATCCGTTGACCAGTTCCAGAACCAATCACCGCTTTTAATCGCCTCATTGCTCAGCATATTAAACGGAATCTGCTGATAGTTAAAATCTCCGACCAATGTAAATAATCCCTTATTCGCAATAATTGATGGAACAAACATAATTCCTGAAGTAATGAGGCAAAGTAGAAAAACTTTTGTATAATCGGAACAGTATAGCTTTTTAATAAACTGGAAAATCATCACAATGCAGTACTCCTTGTCTCTCTTTCTCGCAATCTTTGCAGATCTCTTTAATTTTACAACAGCTGTGGGGGATAGAAAGTAATAATAATTGGAAGATTTGACTTCGAAAAGAAAAAGGTATTTTTTTCTACCATATTATTCGTCACGAGTGGCTTATTGTCCTCTGGCTGAAGGCGGGTCACTTAAATCCCAGCTGCTCAAAGACCCGGATGTAATGAAAGCAGCTGTCGATCACCAGGCAACACCGCTTCAGATTCTGCTCGCTTGGTCAATCCGCTATGCGGAATCCGACGGGATCGTTGCTATTCCAAAAGCCGGACGTCCGGAACACGTACTGTTAAACGCACAGGCCGCAGCTATCCGATTATCTGAAGAAGAACAGCGAAACTTAAATCTCGCATTTTCGAAGCCGGCGCGCAAAGTGCCACTGGATATTGTGTGAAATGAAAATAAATTGATTATTTCGTCCCCGTGATTGTAAAATGGTATACTATTTTAAATTTATGACGCTTGTGGAGATGAGCATATGGCCGTTGAAAAAATTTTTTGGAAGGATCCTTATTTAACACAAATCGATGCAGTCGTTACCTCCGTAGCTGAAAATAGTGTCACAGTCAGTCAAACGGTTGCCTATGCTTTTAACGGAGGCCAAGCCTCAGACGCCGGGACTATCGGCGGCTATCCCATTCTTTCTGCAGAAAAGGAAGGCAAAGACATTCGCTACACATTGTCTGATTCACATCAGTTGTACACAGGGGACAGCGTCACGGTCGTGATTGACTGGCCCCGACGTTATCGATTGATGCGGCTTCATTTTGCTGCGGAGTTAGTACTCGAGCATGTATATCAATTTTTTCATCATCCGGAAAAGATCGGTGCCAATATTAATGAAGATAAGGCACGGATTGATTTCTATTGGGAAGGCAGCATTGCGACGATTTTCCCGGAGCTGACGCAGCGCGTGAATCAAATGATCACGGAGGATTTACCGATTATCAGCGCCTTTAGTGATGAACAGAATCAGCGAAGGTATTGGCGCATTGAAGGCTTCGCTCAGGTCCCATGCGGCGGCACACACCTCCGCCGAACCGGAGAGATCGGACCAATTTACCTGAAGAGAAGAAATTTGGGTAAAGGAAAAGAGCGAATTGAAATTTTCTTGCAAGAAGATTAACCAATCGTCCGTCTAAATAGTAAAGTATCCCATGGGGCTTGGTCTCCTATTGGTTCAAGGTGCTTTGACCCACTAGCTTATACCTAAAGACACTTGTGCTGCTTGATCGCCGCGGGCGCACCGTGAAGAGAAGCAAGTGTGAACAACCCGGCACTTAAGTACCGGGTTGTTCACTGATTTCCTGTTAGAGCATCAAATAAAAGGATTATAGTAGCGACTGCCGCGCTGTAACGTCAACCATAGAGACAGAATGAGTAACAGTACGGCAAATAGGACTGCTAAATAATCGATACGGGTAAACGGGCGCCCATGATACCACGTTCGTTTCTTCTTTTTGCCGAATCGCCGCAGCTCCATGGCATTGCTGACGACTTCTATCCGATCCAGCGTAAAAATGATAAGCGGAATGACAATCGCCGATGCCTGACGGATCCGCCGCGCGAATTTCTGCTTTCCGGACAGATCAACGCCGCGTGCCTGCTGAGCTTGAGCGATTTCATGATAACCGCGCTGCACATCGGGAATATAGCGGAGCGTGATCGATACGGCATAGGCGATCCGGTAGCTGACACCAATTCGGTTTAAGGATGCGGCAAATTCGCTCGGCTGTGTCGTTACAATAAAGAGCAGTGCAAAAGGAATGACCGCAAAATACTTTAAGCTAACGTTCAACTGGTAAAAAAGCTGTTCAAACGTCAGTGAATAGATGCCCGGAAGATGAACGAGAATATGGGTTGTTCCATAGATCGCCGTCCCCTGCCGCGGCGCAAAAATATAAATGCCCAGATTGTTAAGCAGAAGAAAAATCAGTATGAAGCTAAGGACGAAAGAGATCTCGCTCAAACGCACCTTGGCAACCCGAAAAATAATCACACCCGCGATCAGCATAAACACAAGCACCCGCGTGTCGAAGGTGGTCATGGCGATCACAGACCAAAGAATAAAACAAATCAGTTTCGCCGCGCCGGTCATCTGATGGATCGGTGTCGCGCGGTCAATGTAGCTGAGCATGTGCATTCTCATCACACGACCGCCTCCCCTGCTCACTCTGAATAAAGTGCTTTACAAATGTCGGCGGGCTTGAAAAACCGACACGTTCAGCCAAATGATACAACGAGGTTGTCTTCAAATTAGCCCGTGACGCGATGTCAGCGTCAGAGAGCAGTTCTGCAGGCGGCTGATCAGCAATCAATCGACCGTCCGCCATCACAAGTGCGCGCTCCGTGTATTCAAGCATCAGATGCATGTCATGGGTAATCATAATCAGCGTCATACCTTTTTCACTGAGCGATTCCAAGAAGCGCATAATCTCTGTATAATGCCGGTAATCTTGACCTGCCGTCGGTTCATCTAAAATGAGCAGATCAGGATCAAGAACTAAAATAGAAGCAATAGTGACCCGTTTTTTCTGTCCGAAACTGAGTGCGGAAACCGGCCAGTTCCGGTAGGGATACAACCCGCAGATTTTCAAAGATTCATAAACACGACGCTTGATCTCTTCTTCAGCGAAACCACGAAGCCTCATCCCGAACGCCACTTCGTCAAAAATCATATTCTGTGAAATCATCTGATTCGGATTCTGCATAACAAGACCGATGTGTTCCGAACGTTCCTTGATCGTCTGCGTGCTAATGTCGCCACCGCCGATATAAATGGTACCTGAATCCGGATGCTCAAGTCCGCAAATCAACTTAGTGAGCGTTGATTTGCCGGCGCCGTTCTTGCCCACCAGTGCGATCCGCTCGCCTTTCCGTACAGAAAAGCTGACATCTTCAAGTGTCGGCCGATCAGATTCATAATGAAAATTGACATGCGAAACGTTCAAAATGGGTTGACCTAGCAGATGCTCCTTTTCTGAAACGGCGGCATGCGTCCATGCAAGCAGGGCCGCTCCGGCACCGTCCAGACTCATGTGGTCCAGCGATTCCGGGTGAAGCTCCGGTACAATCGGAATTCCGGCGCGTTTCAACGCTGTCAAATAGAGCGGCTCACGCACACCGTTTGCTTCAAGAACGCCGGAACAAAGCAACTGATCGGGCGGTGCATCCGCGACGATCTTGCCATCTGCAACAAGCACAATTCGATCAATGCCGATCGCAAGGACATCTTCCACTCTATGTTCAATAATGACCACAGTCACACCCGTCTCTTTTTGAATCCGGTCAATCAAGTGCATGGTCGCTTTCCCCGATGCCGGATCGAGATTGGCAAGCGGTTCGTCAAACAAAAGAATGCTGACCGGGTCAACCAGTACCCCTGCCATTGACACCCTTTGCTTCTGCCCTCCGGACAAATCATGCGGCGATTGATCAAGAAAAAGTTCCATGCCGACCTGCTTTGCAGCTTGCGCGACGGTTTTCTTCATCTCAACTTGCGGAACCGCATCGTTTTCCAAAGCAAAGGCAATGTCCTCACCGACCGTTAACCCGATAAATTGAGCGTCTGTGTCTTGAAGCACGGTCCCGACTTTCTTTGACAAAGCCGGGATACGTTGATCACCTGCATCTCCGCCCATTCGTTCGAGTGCCCCTTTGATTTCGCCTTTAAAGGTATTCGGAATTAAGCCATTAATACAGCGTCCCAACGTGCTTTTTCCAGATCCGGACGGTCCGGTAATTAAGATACGTTCACCTTGGTTAATAGCCAAATTGATATCATACAGCGACGGACTTTCCTGACTTCTGTATTTAAAACTGAATTGTTTGAACGAGATGACCTTTTTATTCATGGCAATCCTTTAATTTTCTTTCCGGCTTGATTAATCATTCGAAAACGTACAGTAAAGATTAATCGGCCAAGAATTTGGTTTATGCTTCTTTTTTCAGACTTCCGACCTTGGTCCGTGTTTGCGTATAAATCCAAATTAAGAGTGTGCCGAAAATACCGACCGTCACTATATCCAAGATTCCGGCTGTAAAGCCCTGAACGAATACTTTGTTGGCCGGTTCGCCATAGATCGAGATATCAAGAATAGGCGCAATCAAGAACCATCCGACGGCCTGCGTCACCACTTGAAAAAGATTAAAAACGGCAATTGATTTCCAGCCGAATTCACCATCGGAAATCTTAAGAAAATGAGAGGCAAGACCAAAACCAATACCGACAATTGCCGACACAACGACCCAGCTCCACCAGACACTTCCATACTGAAGCGCGTCTCCGAGTGAATGACCGATCAAGCCGACCAGTCCACCGGCAACCGGACCGTAAACGACTGCGATCAGCGCTAAAAAAATATAGGATAATTGCACGGTCGTGTTCGGAACAAAACCAACCGGTATGGAGATATAACGAAGGATAATAAAAATAGCGGCACCGATACCTGCGGCAACAATCGTTCGAATAGACAGCCAATCTTTTTTCATCAAAATCATTCCCCTTTGAAATAATAGTATAAAAAATAGATAAGTTCCTTGATGCTGATCCTGCTGCCTGTACTAAAAGAAATAGTCATTACACTGTCCCGGACATCACCTCCTTTGCAATTACAAGATAGTTCAAACTTTGTGCAGTGAAATATGCCAGTTCGTGCCGGTGCCGATCGAATAGGCTTTGGCGAATGAGCCCTGGTTGATCGCGACACCGACATTTTCAAGTGAATTAATATAAAGCAGCGGTTCGCCGATTGCCACTTCAGCAAATGACCGGCCGAACACCATCGTATTCTCGTACACGGTCCGGGTGTCGTTTTTTATTTTTACAGCCAGGCGGTCGCCGCGCGCCACATCCAGTTCGTGAAAAAGCAGATGACTGATATTCGTCCAAAGATTGCCGAAGCGCACATCGAGGATATCAATCGTTCCATTTACCTGACTGTCCTCTCGATAGGAGGGAATGATCGGCAGCTCAGTAACCGATTCGACCGGTACCAATTCGCCGAATTGCTCGTAATCAATGATTCCGGCTGCCAGTTTGGCACCGTTAAAGGCATAAATATCCCGACCGAAAAAAGTGAACGATTCGCCGGCAGTCGGCAATTTGTTTGCTTTCTCATCAAACGTACGCACACTTTCAATTCCTTCGATTTTTTTAATATGCGTCAGCGTCCCGTTGTCGGGTGTAATGATGTATTGATTTTTGCGCGTCCGAGCAATCACGCTGCGGCGTGTTGATCCGACACCCGGATCAACAACTGAGACAAATACGGTTCCCTCCGGCCAATAATTGACCGTTTGCCGCAACCGGTAAGAGGCTTCCCAAATGTTGTATTGCGGGATGTCATGGGTCAGATCATATATTTTCAATTTCGAATCAACAGAATTCGCGACGCCGTACATCGCGCATACCGCTCCGTCGACGAGTCCGAAATCAGTTTGAAAGACCAGTGCATTACTCATTTTGAATCACCTTTCCTGTTTGCAGTCTTTTGCTTCATTATTCCACAGATACTCACTGAAAAATCAAAAACCCCCGTCCTTAATCGATTGACTAAGGACGGGGGGTTAGCTCCGCGGTACCACCTTGATTCACCGGCCACTCGCATGACCGGTCTCAGCGAGTACATGTACTTCGTACGTATACTCCGGTTTTTGCAACAAGAACCTTAACTCGGCTCGGCTTACTTCGGCGATCAGCGCCGTTCGGCTTCGCAGCTCAGAGGCCATGTTCGAGTGCTTGCTTCTGCTCCTTTTCACCGGACGGAGCTCTCTGCTGAAAAGCGCACACTCTACTTCTTCTCTTCATCGCATTTTTATTTTGTACACTCATTATTAGTCGTTTGGAGAAAATTGTCAAGCAAATTTATTATGCTTTCGAATGCTTCACATGATGTAACAGGTGCGGCATACGCCAATGTGTCAACGCGTCCCGGTTCAGATGCAGATGAATACAGCGATCAAAAAACAGAATAAAGTACCCCATGCAAAGAAAACTGATCGCCGTGCCAAGATTGATACCAACCAAATGATGGCGAAACAGCCCGACTGATAATCCGAGTGCGAGAGGAATTCCAAGTGAAATACGCTGCGCGAGCACAACATTTCCATTTAAGTATTTCTCACGTAAAATTTTAAGCAGATCATCAAAAGGATGCAACACCAGATTGACTTGAAAATAAATCGACAGCGCAGCCGCGATACACAGTACTCCCGCAATGCAGACAATGACGCGCAATGCCCAGCCGTTCACTGTCACTGATTGCATAATAAAGAGCCACGCATCAATTAAATAGCCGAAGGACAGCATATAGAGAAAATTAAACACATCCTTGATTCCATTCCAATGCCTTCTGAGAAGGTCATCTGCGATCAGAACGATAATGCCCATAATGATCAGAACATTGCCCACCGTCAAGCCTGTAGCATTCGAAATATTGATGCTCGCCGCCGTCCACGGTGCCGAACCGAACGCTGCCTTTACCGTCAGTGCATTCCCGAATGCATTCAAGAATACGGAAAGAAACAGCCAAAACACACCTTTTGCCATTACTTTTCAATCCTCCATCAAAGCTGTCATGTCGTTGTCACCGTCGCGTGCACCAGGTCATCTCTTCCTTTTTCATCGTCAATCAAACTTCCATTCCAGTTATACAACTGATTGCTTCAATGCGCACTAATTTTGCTTCATTCGGAAGCATGAATAATGTGCAGTCTTTTCGTACTCACATTCTATCAAGTTCTTCCTCAAAATGTAACCACTAATTTTCCTGAAAGTGCAAGAAAATAGCGAGAAAAAAAGCATTCACTTTTCCTCGCCATAACTATTGCTATTCTATGCATTTAGATTTCAATAATCGCTTAAGCATTCATTTACTTTTCAAGATTGCCAAGTTCAGCCATCGCGTCGGCATAGATTTCCGATGCAAGCAGCAAATCATCTACTCTAACATGTTCGTCCACTTGATGACCAGTGTACGGATAACCCGGCATGCAGGCACCAAAGGCAACTCCGGCGTCGAGATACTGAGCGTAAGTACCGCCTCCGCTGGTGAGTAACTCGACATCTTTGAGACCCATATGTTTTTCATAAACCTTTTTCAAAATCTGGACTGCCGGATGCTTCGGATCCATGTACAGCGGTTTGCTTGTGCCGAGTTCACCGATGGATAGGCCAAGCGTCTCAACTGAGGCGGTGAGCGTCTTGGTTAATTCATCCAATGAGGCTTTGATTGGGCAGCGAATATCAAGTGAAACCGTTCCACCCTCTTCGCCGAAGCGGATGACGCCGGCATTCACGGTCAGTTCACCGGACACATCGTCATGATACTTGATCCCGAGCCGTTCGCCGCCAAAGTCATTATTCAGCGTATCAGCAAGCAGATTGACAAAAGCTTGTTCTTCCTTGACGATCGGCAGTTCTTTTAATGCCCCAGCGAGCAAGAATGCTGCATTCACGCCGCCGGCAGGTTCGGATCCGTGTGCCGATTTGCCTTTAACCGTGATTTTAACGCCTTGCTCTGTCTTTTCTGCAGTGAACGGCACTTGGTTTGCTTTGAGTTTGGCCTGCGCATGTGCGGACCATTTCTCCGCCTCACTACCCGACAGTACGGCATAGGCATGGTCCGGCACCATATTGATCCGCTCGCCTGAGTAGAAAGAAGCAAGATGAACCGGGGCATCTCCTGCAGCTTGCGGAAGCTTGATCCATGCGCGAATCTGGCCTTTTTCAGCAAAAATCAGCGGGAACTCAGCGTCCGGAGCAAATCCGAACAGTGACATCGGTTCCAATTCATTGTACTTGACCATGCATTCACAGCCACTCTCTTCATCTGTCCCGATCACGAGACGGATCCGGTTTTTAACCGAAACGCCTGAATCTTTCAGTGCTTTGAGTGCATAATAGGCAGCCATCGTCGGTCCCTTGTCATCAATCACACCGCGAGCATACAGAGTCCCGTTCTCTTCATGAACGGTAAACGGATCGTGTGCCCATTTTCCGGTCGCCGGCACGACATCGACATGGCCAAGCACGGCAATGTAATCCTCGGCATTTTCCGGTCCATATTCAATGTAGCCGGCATAGCCTTGCAGCATCTTCGTCCGGAAGCCGTCGCGTTTACCGATCGCCAGCATTTTTTCCAATGCAGCCAGCGGCCCCGGTCCGAACGGGGCGCCTTCCTTTGCCTGGCTCGCATCCTTCGTACTCGGCACCGCAATCAGTGAGGAAAGGTCTGCCAAAAATGATTCTTTATCGACTTTTGTATTTACTTGACTCATCGTTCCGCCTTCCTTTTTCATCCAAATAGTCGGCGGTTCGCCTCAATGATTCGGGCGAACGCGCACATTGTACCTACTCAGCATTCTAGCACAAAGCAGGGCGGAAGGAAAAAATCGGAAAAAGTGTAGATGGCTCGACTCAGCATCCCCCTGAAGACTCGCGCTGCTTCTGCAACCCACCTCACAAGTTAAGACGGAGTACGCAGTTAAAATGCTTGAGTAAAAGAGCCTATCAATTTTGCATTGTTCAGGCAAAAATATCAGCGCTCAGAGAAAAGAATCAGCGCTCAGAGAAAAGAATCAGCGTTCAGGCAAAAGAATCAGCGCTCAAGCAAAAGA
>NZ_JBEVCB010000007.1:0-324272 GCF_040513385.1 Sporolactobacillus caesalpiniae | reverse complement strand
AGAAACGAGGGACAGTGCTGCCAGGCAAGGGACAAAGTGAAAAAAGCGAGGTATCATAGAGAAGGTGTGTGTCTCAACTAAGAAAATTATAGTCATTTAAAATTCCCCCACCTCTTTTTTTAATTGGTAGGGGAATCCGTTTTAGTACAGAGAAGGTAAAGACTAGAAAGGCTGAATGCCAAGCTGATCTTCTAAAACCTGTATTTCTTTGTGTAATTTCTCGATTTCTTTTCTGAGTTCTGCGTTCTCTTCAATCAGCCGATGGATCTGGGTGGGATGATCAATATTTGCTTCATCAGCCGTTCCTCTCCATCTACGCCAGTCATTAAAGCGTTCGAGAACATCCTCATTTATTTCCTCCCGATTAATGATAAATTTATCTTCCATCAGCCATTGTTCCACATCCGTTTGCTTACACTTCAAACCATACTTCTGTAAATATCGGAAGACATCCTCACAGGTCATCAGTTTACTCCTTTTTTACTCAGTCGTTCACGCTTCCAATCGCGTTTAATAGTGCTATCTCTTAGTTGTTTGTTACTTTAAACCATGTCTTTCTCTCATGGACACTTCTCCATCAATCATAATACTGTAAGAATCATGAATGATGCGGTCAAGTATGGCATCGGCGAGTGTCGCCTCTCCAATATTTTCATACCAACCTTTTGTGTCAAATTGAGAACAGAAAATGGTCGACGCCATTTGATGACGTGCTTCTACTATTTCTAATAAATCTCGTGCCTCATTTCCCCTCAAAGGAGTCAGTAGCCATTCATCAAGTATCAATAGATTGACTTTACGGTAAAGTTTCATGACTTTTTGAAAAATGCCTTCCCCTCTAGCGACGGCCAGTTCATCCAATAAGTCGGGCAGACGAATATATTTCACAGTGTAAAACTGCCGGCAAGCAGCGACTCCAAAGGCACAAGAAAGATAGGATTTACCATTCCCAGAAGCCCCTTTGATAATCAGATTGTGCTTATCCTGGATATATTGGCCGGAGGCCAATCGAAGAATTTGTGCTTTGTCCAGCTTACGATCAGGATGGTATTCAACGTCTTCGATACAAGCCTGATTGTATCGAAATTCAGCTTTCTTGATCAGGCGGTCGAGCTTGTTGTTCTTTTTTCGATCCCATTCTCTATCGACTAACAAGCTGAATCGGTCTTCAAAAGACAGATCATTATAATGTGAATTGCGTAATTGCTCGCTAAACTGATCAGCCATCGCATTTAATCGAAGGTCATGCAATTTTGATAGGGTACTTTCATTGGTCATTCTTCTTTCCTCCCATAATAGGCTGCTCCTCTAACGAATCCGTGAGAATTGCCTTGCATTGGCGTTAATTTTTCTGGATCTAACACATCTTGTTGGTGTTGATCCTGTCCCGTTTTTAAAATGGTCTTAATGCTGTTTAAATTGGGTCGTGGAGAATAATTCAAGGCGCGCTCACAAGCGCGTTCGAGACGTTCTACGGAATATTGATCCGCTAACTTTGTGAGTACTGAGCAGGACTTGAGTGCTTGTTTTTCAACTTTATATGAGGCAAGCAACCCTTTCACGGTTGTGAATGTATGAATACCTATCGCTTCAGCCCAAGATATGAAATAGTCCTTATTGAAAGCCAAATAATCTTTATGCTGATCCGGCATATGATCCGGATTGGTGGAAAGTTGACCCTGTTTCCCGTAGAGTCTGATATGTGAGGCAATACGAAAGTTGTTATAAAAAGCCTCGATAATATCTCGTGTGACGCGAACATCCACTTGATGTTTCATATATTCATAAGGGACGGAATAGTACATTTTTTCCACAGATATGTGATAATCATAGGGTACGGTAGCTTTCTTCCAAGTCGCTAATTCGTACGGGGAACTAGGCAAAGGAAGAAGTGCGAACTTCTCTTCCTCCGCAAAAGCGGATTGCCTGTTTCCCTCTTTTTTTTGAAAAGGTTTCTCGTTATATTCTACTAATTTTTCACGGATCGCTTGATTTAACTCGATGATTGAAAAGTATTGTCCATTTCTCAGTGAAGCGATAATCCAGGTAGAAATGATCTTAACGGCACCTTCTACATTGGGTTTATCCTTTGGATGCCGAACTCTGGCAGGGATAATCGCTGTTTGATAGTGCTCGGCCATTTCCTGATACGTTCGATTAATTGCAGGCTCTGTTCGGGAAGACCGATCAACACCAGTTTTTAAATTATCGGGGATAATCATTCGGGGAACGCCACCAAAAAATTTAAGTGCATGGATATGAGCGGTAATCCAGCTCTGTGTATTCATAGACAAAAAGGCTTCGACATAGGCATATTGGCTACATGGTAATACGGATACAAAGACATAGGCAGGGATGATTTGTCCTGTGACAGAATCTTTAAGGGAAACCGTTTGGCCAGTCCAATCCACTTCCATGGCTTCTCCGGGCTTTCTTTTAATTCTCATCGTAGCTTTCGTCTTGATTACATAACGAGTGTAAAATCGACAAAATTGCCGATAACTGTAAGGAATTTCTCGGTGTTGTCTACAGGCTTCGACGTATTCATGCCAGAGTAGAGACAGAGTCACACCACTTCGTGCCATTTCCTGATGAAGATAACTACAATCTGGTTGTTTTCTCAAATCCGATTGATGTTTTTCGGGGAAGAGGATGTCCTGAAGTTCAGAATCATCCATATCCTTCTCCAATGGCCATGAGACTCCTTTCTCTCCGGCTTGTTTCAAGACATTGCCAACGGTGTTCTTCGAACAGCTACAGCTCGAAGCAATACTCCGATGACTCAAATCCTGGGCATGGAGTCTTAGAATTTCACGATATTTGATCATTAAAAAACCTCCTTTAATTGGGTTTACACCGTAAGGTGTAAGCCAATTATACAGGAGGTGTCCCTTTGAATGGCATAAGTGTCCCTAATTCTTGTCCGGGCTGTCCCTAAAACATGGCACGAGCGTCCCTATTGAATGGCAATATACAGTTGGTCGAACCATGGGGTGATTTCTCCAGAATACGTTTTAAATGGTTTAATTATTTTATACTTTGTGTAGGGTTGATTTTCCATGAATGGAGGTAGGGCTCTGTTCTTAAATGGCGTTCCTGTAGGCGAAAAATATTTTCCACTACCATTACTACCAAATCTATCAATTAATTGTCCTTTTTCCATATGAGTTATATTTGGCCATGCATCTACAAATCCATTGTTATTGGGGTATCTTGGAGCGCCGGTAACCTGATTAAAATACAAATCATTATTATAAACATGTTTATATTTTAAGTACAAATTATCGCTTGGAGGCCAATTCCAAGAATTTAACTTAGCTCTTTCTAAAGAGCTTATCCTATTCTTAGTAACATTCTCGACTTGAGTAGCACCATATTTACGAGCAAGATGACGCTCCCAATCCTCTGCAAATGCATAGCCTTTATTGCTCCTTTCTTTATATATAGCAGCACTTTTGACTTTTTCGTGAAATTCACTACCTTTCGAGAAACTTCCATCTACCCTGTCTACTTTTTCCATACTATGCGTCTTCGTTATATCCTCGGCACCGTTGCTCATTTTCGTGAAGTCATTTGGTACCCCAGCCATTGCCGGTTTCCACTGATTTGCGCTGACTGATGCTTTTGTATCGCGAACAATTTTGGATACATGTCCTCTGAAAGCCTGACCCTGCTCATGCACGATCGCTTTTTGCGCAGGTGAGATGGCAAGTTTCCGGGTGAAGAGGTTCATCATGAATACGCCTTGCAGGAGGCTGTTCTTTTGCTCATCCTTGGTCAGCTGCTTGCCAAACAGATCTCTGCCGGTAGCGGCTTGAGTGATGCCGTTTGCGGCAAGCAGTGCGTTGATTCCTTTTTCACTTTGGCTGAGCACTTTAACTGTTCGGCTTGCCTGGTCGTACGCGTTCAGTGCGTGTCCGGCTACTTCCATGCCGCGTGCCGTTTTGTAGATGGCCGCGCCGCCTTTAGCGATCCGTCCGCCCCAGCCGATGATCGGGATGAATGTGGAAGCTGCCATAGCCCCGGCAGCGACGCGCTCGCCGGCGCTCAGCTTTCGGCCGGTCTCAGGATCAATACCTTCGACCGCTCTAAGATAATCATAATAGCCGGAGAGCTCACCGGCAAATGTGGCAATCGTCGCGCCGGCTTTTTGATACCATGGCCGGTTGACTTCCGCTTCACTTTGCTTCTCCATCTTACGAACAGTTTCCTGCTCCTGCTTGTAATGGAGATAGTTCTTGGTCTCCTTTTTCATCTCATCTTGAACATGATAGATTTTACTATCATGGTAGGTTTGCGCGTTGAAGTTCATCGGCTGAATGTCCGCACCTTGCCGCGTTGCGGTGATTAGCTCGCCATACAACGATGCAATGTACGGCAGGTCTTCGTTCACCTGACGGTATTCATTGGTCAGATTCTGATCAAGGTCTTGAACATCAAGCGCCGTTTGCGCGCGCTTTTTATCGGCCGCATCCAATGCCTGATCCACCTCATGGTTGGAAAAGACGTTGATCGGTACCAGATCGGAAATACTGCTCAGAATTTTGGCGATGTCATCACGCTGCTCGCGCACCATTTCCTTGGAACGCGCGTAGCCCATGGACAGATCCTCGTTCAAGAAAGGCACGTGAACTTGCATGTAGCCGCCGAGGTTCTTGTCATCAATAGTACCGGCAACGCCTTGAAAGTAGGCGATCTTCTCGTCAATTAGCCGCAGCCAAGCGTCGACGACATTCACTTGAGCGGAGTAGAACGCTTTGATTGCGTCGGCTCCGTGGCCTTGAAAATTCGAGCCAAGTCCTGAGATTTGTTGGAATGCGGTGCGCAAGGTGTTGAATTGAGCTCTGAGTGTTTGGTAGTGTTTGGCGTGTGCGTTGGCGGCTGTGATTAGTTCTTCAGCATCATAGGTTTGTGTATCGCCGGAGGATCCGGAGCCACCCATGTTAATTCTCATTTTATCACCTTCGGGTTAGGAACTAGTCAATGGAATGGAAATTCGAAAATGTGATGTGTTTCTGGAAGAGACAGGGGAAATTTTTCAATTTCTTCTAGTGTACAAAACGTGACTAGGTGTTGAACACGGTCGAAACTCCTAAAAAAGTGATGGGATTTTGCCGACAGCGGGTTGCCGACAGCATTCGACAAAAAAGCCCCCTCCGTTGGGACTAGGGGCGCAACACACATAAAATCAATCGGCATGCTTCTACCGATCGATTTTTTCAACTGCTTATTTCCGCTTCTTCATTTCATCTCTCAAGGGTGCTAACTTTTTACGCAGAGTCTTTTTCCAGGAGCGGACGGTGTGCTCGGAGACATGGACGGCTTCGGCAATTTGTTGGGTACTCCAATCGTGAAAGACGGAGAGCTTGATGTAGAGGGCTTCGCGGGGGCTGAGGGTGGGGAGGTGGTCTTGGAGGATGCGCAGCATTTGCATGTTGAGAGATTCGGTAGCTTCATCAGGGATGTCATAGGCTGAGTCGTCGCGATCGTAGGATTCACGGCTTCGGTTTTTGTAGTGTTTTCGGAGGTAATCGGAGAGTCGGCCTTCCATAGTTCGTGTAGCAAAGGCGATGAATACATTTTCCGGAGTTTTGTCCGGGGCGACTTTTGTGAGGTCGAATTTGTCGTTGGCTTCCGAGAATGCGGTGTATGCGATCTGCAGCAAGTCGTCATAATCAGCGAGACATAAATACTGCTTGTACATGTTGGCATAGCGGGTGACGGTTTTTCGAATTTTCGGTTCATACTTTTCCATCAGTCTTTCAAAGGCATAACACTCAGGTTCGAACGGGGCAGCAAAATAGTCGGTAAATGGCATAATGGTGGGGCTCCTTCCGGGGATTCAGTTTTTTTGTGAAGCTGAATGTGCGGTGCGTGGATTTACGTGGCGGTGACGGGGGATGGAGTGGTTCGTGGTGTATGATCTTGCTCTATGTTAGTTAAATAGGGAGCATGGTTCGAAAATGGTGAGGGGAATGGAAAAAATATGTCGTGGTTCTATCTGTCCGATCAATGGAATTTCTTAATGAGAAGAAGGGCGATGCAAAAAGATATATTTGGGCGGAGTTATTGTTCATTGATTAACCGGTTCCTAATTCGTACGAAATGATTTGAAGCAAAGTGGGCGAACGAAAAAATGAGCAGTCGTCTCATAACAAGGGACGGCTGCTCTAGTATTAGTGATCAGTCGAACAAAATGTTCGTTTGAGACATGATGCGTTCGTGTTGATTCGTTCGTTTGGTATTGAGTCCATGGAGGGTGCGACAGTGATGGTACTACTATGTGACTGACTAGGTGAATAAATCGATGCGGACTTCTTCTATGTATCCATGTCCGGAAGGAGGCTGTTGGCGCTTCGAGGAGTTGGCGGGGTCAGCAGATGAGGGCTGCTGACCGTTGACGCGAGAAATTGCTTTGGTTTTACTAGGACTTGCTTTGACCATGCGAGGATGCTCGTGAATCAAGCACCATATGATTCACTGGGGAATTTTGCTGCTTTATTACGTTAACGCTCCACTTCACCTCCTTGATTTCATCATACTAAATTTTTCTATAAATGGGAATATTTATTTTTGAAAAATGAGAAAATTAATACCTGCGTGTTCACAATTCTGACAAAATAATATGATAAGACTAAGACTATATACTTGTTTTCACGGATTTATACTGTTTTAAGAAATTCAGATAGCATGCCAAGATGCAGCTGTTCAAATGCCATATCTGCAGAGATTCCTGGGGAGTTAGCAATACATAAACCAAGAGATAACTTAAAAAATTTGTGAATATTGATGTAATGAAACATCATAGGATAAATAACCTATGATTTTCTATGAATTTATGAAATAATCACAAAAATGTAAAATTTTTCTGTATAATTAAATTAATAAACGGAAGGAGGGAGATTATTTGATCAGAATTCTTATTGAGGTGGAGGAAGAATACTGCAGGGTCGTTGCGAATCCAGAAAACATAATGGTTGTTTTCGACTATATCTTTGAGAGAATACTTATTATAGATGAATTCGGCCGCCAACATGGTACAGTCGATAACTACGATGAATACTCCGAGGAATTAAAAGAGCTGGATCATTTGGTGTACATTGAGCACTATCAAGACAATGAATGTTACTTTGTACATGTCCCTAAAGACACTGAGGTAAGCATTGCATATCTTTAATTCGAAGGAAACTGTATCCATGTTCTCCACCACAATTGAGAATAAATTAGCTAGCAAAATATTATCCAAATAAAGATACCGTGACTGATCATTTTTTCAGTCACGGTATCTGTTGTTAGAAAGTCAAAATTTTAATATTTAAGGACTCAACTTTCGCAGAGTGAAAATCCGAAATAACCCTTGATATAACGTACTTTGTGGCCTATTCATTATGTTTCTTGACAAAATAGAAAGACACCTCAACTTTTGGTATAGTGATTTTGACGAAATACACTACCAAACAGAAGAGGTGCCCTCTATATGATAGCGAAAAAAGGTCAAAATAATCAACTACCATTAGAAATAAAAGCAAAATTCGATGAGTTGAAGATTCTAAAACATTTACGTCAGGCAGGAATTCAAAAAGCCTTCGGCTTTTCCAGTGGTTATCTTTTTCAGCTTATTTTTCGTCTGATCTTTACCCAAAGAAATTGGTATCGTTTACTGGAGAGTAATAAAGCAGATGAATTACCAGGCAAGGATGCTGTTTATCGTTTTTTAAACTACCCGAAGTTTGCCTGGCGCCGCTTCCTGACGGCACTAAGCGTATTCACGATTATGAAAGTCAGCCGTTTGACGAGCACCTGCCACACTAAAGTACTCATTCTGGATGATTCATCTTTTTATCGCGACCGCAGTAAGCGCGTCGAACTTTTGGCTCATTGTTTTGACCATGCCAGGAGAAGACACTACAAAGGATTTCGTATGCTGACATTAGGATGGTCCGACGGATCAACGTTCCTGCCCATTGATTTTTCACTCCTTAGTTCAAGCAAAGAAAAGGCAAAAATTAATGATATCAATTCGACGATTGATAAGCGTTGTTCCGGCTATAAAAGACGAATCGAAGCTTTACAAACAGCTCCTGAACAAATCCCTGGGATGGTTAAACGGGCCTTGTTGAACGGAATTGATGCATCCTATGTTCTGATGGACAGCTGGTTTACCCAACAACCTTTGATCAAGGCTTTGACCGATCAAGGTATCGATGTTATTGGTATGGTGAAACCAACGAATCAGCGCTATCGAGTAGGCTCTCAATGGGTTGGATTAAGAACGCTGTATCGACTGTCGAAGCCCGTAACCAGTCACAAAGAAATTTTACGTTCTATTCGTACCACAATGGCTAATGGAGTCCCGGTCAAAGTTGTGTTCGTTCAAAACCGCAATAAACAAAGTGAATGGCTAGCCATCTTAAGTACTGACTGCACACTTACAGAACAGGAAATCATTCGTACGTACGGCATGAGATGGGACATTGAATTATTTTTTAAAGCAACGAAGTCATTTCTTAAGCTTCAAAAAGAGTTCCAGGGCAGATCGTACGATCTGCTGATTAGCCACACAACCATTGTCTTTACAAGGTTTATTCTCCTGTCTTGGCAAAACCGTTGCAGTACAGATAATCGAACCCTTGGTGGTATGTTTTATGAACTCTGTGACGAAATGAATGAACTGGATTGGGCTGTAGCACTGACGCAGCTCATGGATATTCTTCATGACGCCCTAACAAAAACAAAAAAATCAATCAAAAGATGGGTTACTTGTCAACTGACACAATGGATTGAGAGCTTACCCAACTATATCAAGGTTTATCTGCCCAAATTAGGGTGCGAAAGTTGAGTTAAGGAGAAACATATTTGATGGAAAATGATAATTCCGCTTCAAAAAAAATAAACAGCTGATAATGAAAAGACCGTTTTCAGTAGACGTGTCTCTATTCCAAAATCAGTTGGCTCAAAGTACAAATTTATTATTTTAGCGTATGGCCAGAAAGCAATTTATAAAGTATACCTGTGCCTGACTTAATCTCGAGTTTCTCAAATACGCATGGTTTTCGACCACATCGCGGCTTGTGAATGGCAATGAAGCAGTTGGAAATCGGAGAGTTCTTTCAAGTCAATAGGATGAAATATGCTGAATTTTTTAAAATATAGCTAATTTTTTTTTGATAATTTATAGCGAAATGAATAATATAATGTTGACAAAAGCAACGATATTATTATAATAAGGATAAATCAGAAAACTATATAAGGATGTGCATGAAGAAAATCGTGGATTATATTAGTAGAATTAGGCGTTTTAATCGATTTTATACTCGAATCAACGGCATTAATAATCAATATACAGATTCGACAGAATTTTCATCAACCGAAGCTCAGATCTTATATGAGATAGGTTTTCAGGATCATCCGACTGCTTCGATTCTTTGTAGTTATTTTGATTTAGACAAGGGATATTTGAGCAGGATTTTAAAGAAATTTGTTAAGCAAGATTTGATTAAGAAAACTTATTTAGAAGATGACAAAAGAGTTTTTACTTTAGAACTAACAGAACCAGGGAGAGCACTGCTGGATGATTTAATTCATTTATCAAACACCATTGTGGAAAGCAAAATTAAAAAAATTCCCGAAGAAGAACTTAATAAGGTCTTAGACTCGATGGAGTATATTGAGGGAATTCTAAGTAAATATTACTAAGCTATTTTCCATGCCGTTTTAACACGGCGTGTAAATTAAATATTTTCAAAATTACGAAACGAAGGGAGATAATTTATTTTCTAAATGTTCGTTCTTATCTCTTGATTGTTATTGAAAAAACCAAAGGAGGAAACACAAGTGAATAAGAAACTGCTGTTAATCGTTGTCGCCATGCTGATGGTGCTTACTTCAGCATGCTCATCAAATCCAAAATCAGGAAATTCTTCAAAAAACAAGCAATTGACTATTGCTCTGCCATCTGATGCAACTACATTATTGGCTAATACTGATGTAAACTCTGCTACTGATGTTCAGATTCGCAATATTTATGATCCATTAATCAAGCGAGATGCAAAAACAGGTGAATTCAAACCATGGCTTGCGACAAAATGGAAAAGCATCAATTCGAAGACATGGGAGTTCACGTTAAGAAAAGGCGTTAAATTCCAAAATGGGAAACCATTTAATGCAGAGGCTGTAAAGGGAAGTGTTGACTATATTCTTGATAAAGCCAATAAATCAGCTTATTTATCAAGATGGGCTGCGATCAAAGACGTTAAAGTCGTAAATGATTACACGGTGCAGATCATCACCTCAACCCCATATCCTACTTTTTTACATCGTATCGCTGATGATTTTCTCGTCATGGAACCTAGCTATCTTAAAAAAGTAGGCTTGAAGAAAGCAGCAGTTGATCCGGTAGGTACAGGGCCTTATAAATTTAAAGAATGGAAGAGAAATCAATATCTGAAATTGTCAGTAAATAAACAGTATTGGGCAGGAAAACCCAACGTCAAAAAAGTTGAGTTCCGATATATTCCTGAATTCAGCAGCCGTATGGCAAGCTTCTTGAACGGTGAAATTGACCTGTTTGATAATGTTCCTGTTGATTCTGTTAAACAAATTAAATCGTCATCTACAGGGAAAATAGAACAAGTTAAATCAGCACGTGTGGATTACCTGGCTTTAAATACGTTCAGCAATGGCCCGATGAAGAATCAGAAAGTAAGACAAGCCATTAATTATGCAGTAGATGTGCCTAATCTCCTAAAAACTCAATTAAATGGATATGGGGTTCAGATCACTGGGCCACTTGCGAAAAACAATCAAGACTATGTATCCACCAAGGGATATACGTATGATCCTAAGAAAGCGGTTAGTTTACTAAAAGAAGCAGGCTATGATCCTAAAAAGCTGACTCTGACTCTTGATACTCCGAGTGGAAGATATCCAATGGATAAGCAAGTTTCTCAGGCGATCGCTGCTCAGTTGGAAAAGATCGGAATTAAAGTAAATGTTCATGTCAATGAGTGGGGTGCGCATTTGGCGAAAATAACGCAGCATCGTGCGGGTGATATGTTCTTTTTAGGTTGGGGTCCATCGTATGAAGGTCAGACGACCATTCAAAACCTATTCACCAAAAACGCTCCTTATAGTGGCTTCTACGATCCTAAGGTTGAATCAGCAATCAACAAGGCTCTTCCATTGTTTAAAGAATCAGAAAGAAAAGAAGCTTTTGGCAAGGTTGAGCAAATGCTGGTTGATAAAGCAGCATGGGTTCCTCTGTGGCAGCAAGAAAACCTTTATGCAGTTAACAAGAGTTTGAACTTCACACCGAGAACCGATGAAACATTACAAATTTTCGATATGAGCTGGAAATAAAAAAGTAATAAACTTAGTGTATCAAACCGGTTCTTAAAGAAAGGAGGAACGATGTGCCTGAATTTGTCATAAAACGTGTTCTTCAAACATTAATCGTTGTATTTCTTGCTTTAACCGGTGTGTTTTTTTTGGTACGGCTATCAGGAGATCCTACTATTCTGTTTTTACCGCCAGATGCCCCAAAGGGCCAGATTGCAGAATATCGTCATACTCTTGGTTTTGATCGTCCTCTGTATGTTCAATACGCTGATTATATGACGCATGCCGTACGAGGAGATTTCGGAAATTCGTTAGTTACAAAAGAAAGTGCACTTGGCACGATTCTGTCTAGTTTTCCGGCAACCTTGCAGCTGGCATTGTCCGCATTTTCTGTATCACTCATTGTGGCGATACCAATTGGTGTGTTGTCTGCCTATAAAAGAAACACTTGGTTTGACAAACTCGGCGTTGGTTTGACCGTCCTGGGACAGGCGGTTCCAAGCTTCTGGCTTGGTCTGCTTTTCATATACTTTTTCGCTGTTAAACTGCATTGGCTTCCAACCGGTGGAAGATCTGCACCGCTTTCCATGATTCTTCCGACAGCGACATTGGCCATATACAGTCTGGCAAGACTTGTGCGTTTTACAAGGTCTAAAATGCTGGATGTCTTGAGAAAAGACTATATTCGGACGATGAGAGCAGCTGGCGTGTCTACATTTGAGATTTTGACCAAGTATGCTCTCAAAAATGCATTACTCCCAATTATAACGCTTATTGCGTTAGACTTGGGGACTTTGCTGGAGGGTGCTGTGATTACGGAAATTGTCTTTTCATGGCCAGGAATTGGTATGCAGACAATGAATGCCTTGATGGCCAGAGATTTTCCAGTCGTCATGGCAGGCATCTTTGTCATTTCATTAATTTATTCAATTATCAACTTTGCAGCGGATTTACTTTATTCGGTTGTGGATCCACAAATTCGATTGAAATGAAGGGAATGTATCAATGACAAACGCTGTACAAAAAACAGATACTGAAGAGAAATCAATGCCTGTTTTGCGAAGAAAAAGTCATGCAGTTTCCTTCTTCTCGGATCTCATCCGCAGTAAAACAGGATTCGCTGGTTTCATTATCATATGTCTTCTGATCGTGGTCGGAATTATAGGATTTTTAATTGTTCCTTTCAATCCAATGAACACAGAGACAGCACAGAAATTACTTCCTCCCTTTACTGGAGGACATTTGATGGGAACTGATCAGTTGGGCAGGGATGTTTTCTCCAGAGTCATTCTTGGTACGAGAGTATCGCTGACAATTGGTATTGTTACGGTGGTTATCGCAGGCGTTATCGGAACGATTATTGGAGTTCTAGCAGGATTTTTCCGCGGCTGGATCGATTTGATCCTGATGCGTATTGTAGATGTCCAACTCAGTTTTCCGTTCATTCTTCTCGTTCTTGTAGTCAATGCAGTACTGGGAAGCGGGCTGAAAAATATTATTATATCTCTAATTATTGCTGGTTGGGTTGTATTTGCTCGAGTAGTTCGCAGTGAGGTCCTCGCAATCCGGGAAAAGGAATTTATTACTGCTTGTGTGGCAACGGGTGTATCAAAATGGGAGATTATGGTCAAGCATATTCTGCCTAATCTGTTTACCCCTATCATTGTCCTAGCTTCATTACAGGTCGCAAATTTTATTATAGCTGAAGCCTCTGTCAGTTTTCTTGGTTTTGGTGTCCAGCCTCCGCAGCCGGCTTGGGGAAATATGTTGAATGAAGGAAAAGACTATATATTTAATGCCTGGTGGATGATTACTTTTCCCGGACTCGCTATTGTCATCACAGCACTGGGTATCAATTTGTTTGGTGACTGGTTAAGAGATGAGTTGGATCATGACTTATAAAAGCGAGGCGGGGAGCGATTTAAACCATGAAGAATATTCTTGATGTTTCTAATTTAGAGGTAAAGTTTCAAACTCGACGTGGAATCGTGCAGCCGCTTAGAGGAGTAAGCTTTCAAGTCAATGAGGGTGAGACACTTGGCATTGTCGGAGAATCCGGATGCGGAAAAAGTGTCACATCACTTGCTGTCATGGGGTTGCTTCCAAATGGCAAAGCGAATATAAGCAATGGAAAAGTGCTCTTTGAAGGTCAGGAAATGACTCACCTTAAGGAACGTGAGCGGAGAAAATTAAGAGGCAGCAAAATGTCAATGATCTTCCAAGAGCCAATGACTTCTTTGAATCCTGTTTTTACGATTGGCGATCAATTGAGTCAGCCTTTGAGTAAGCATACAAAGCTTGGAAAAAGAGAAATGAAGGAACGAATCATTGACATGCTGAAACTGGTCGGTATTTCTAGACCAGAGGAAATCATCCATCAATACCCTCATCAGTTATCCGGAGGGATGAGGCAACGCGTGATGATTTGTTTGGCAATTATTTGTGAACCTGAACTTCTTATTGCAGACGAACCGACGACAGCTCTGGATGTAACAATTCAGGCACAGATACTTGATCTTTTAAAAAAGATTAAGCAAAAAAATAACATGTCGATTATTTTTATTACGCATGATTTAGGTGTTGTCGCGGAGCTATGTGATCGCGTCATTGTTATGTACACAGGTCAGATTGTTGAAGAAGCAGATGTGAGAACTTTCTTCAATAGTCCAAAGCATCCTTATTCAAAAGGTCTTCTTGCTTCAATGCCGAAGGAGGATGAAAGAAAACAAAAGCTGTATGCAATAAAAGGGAATGTTCCTGGATTGAACGAGCTGCCTGTAGGATGCTCTTTCTCTAATCGCTGCCCAATGGCATTTGACCGCTGCAAAATGAGTCCGCCGGTTGTACAAATTGGCGGTCAAATCTGCAGATGCTGGCTCTATGCTGAGGAAAAGGCGGGTGAGCATCATGGAAAATGAGAAAGTCCTGCAGGTTGTGAATATGAAGAAATATTACACGGTGAACGATGGATGGTTCAGTAAGGGTCAGCGGGTTAAGGCGGTTGATGATGTTAGTTTTTCAATTTATAAGGGCGAAACTGTTGGCTTAGTTGGTGAAAGTGGCTGTGGTAAATCAACAACCGGACGAGCCATATTACAGTTGAGCCAGCCTACGTCTGGAAAAGTTGTCTTTGAGGGTACAGATATTAGTAAGCTCAAAGGGCAAGATCTTCGACAAATGCGGAGAAGAATACAGATGATTTTTCAGGATCCTTATGCATCACTTGACCCGCATAAAACGATTCAACAGATTCTGACTGAACCGCTGCGTGTGCACCATTTATATGATAAAAAAGAGCGAATTGAAAAAGTAAGAGAAATGCTGAAAACGATTGGATTAACTGATGCTTATCTTACACGGTATCCTAATGAGCTATCAGGCGGACAGAGGCAGCGTATTGCTATTGCACGGGCTGTTATTCTTCATCCGTTGCTTATTGTTGCTGATGAACCAGTATCTGCATTAGATGTGTCTGTGCAGGCGCAAGTTATCAATCTATTAATGCATTTGCAACATGAGTTTCAGCTGACTTACTTGTTCATTTCTCATGATTTGAATGTAGTCCGACATATTACGGACAGAATCGTCGTGATGTATCTTGGAAAAGTGGTTGAAGCTGCTCCCACTGAGGAACTCTTTAGAGACCCGAAACATCCTTATACTTGTGCATTGCTGTCTGCGATTCCGATTCGTAATCCTGACGAACATAAAGATCGGATTGTTCTAAATGGTGAAGTGCCGAGCCCGGTTAATCCACCCTCAGGTTGTCCATTTCATGAACGTTGTCCAAACGCAATGGATATCTGTTCGAAGGTAGTGCCTCAACAAGTGAATCTGTCTGAAAAGCATAAAGTAACCTGTCATCTGTACACTCATCAGTAAAATAAATGTTAATGAAGTTGCTGTGCAGTTGGTGATAATCCATCACTTAATTTAAAAGATTGTATTGATAAAGAAGGAGATTTTTTAGAATGGAAGACACTAGAATTCGAAAATATGCTCAATTTTTGATTAATGAAGCAGTTGATCTGAAAAAGGGTGAAAAAATTTTAATTGAGCTTCACGGGCATGCTTATACTTTGGCAAAAGCTTTGGTAGAAGAGGCTTATAATGCGGGTGGGAACCCTTTTATCCATGTTTTTGACTATGCTATCGAAGGTGCGCTTGTTGCTGGAGCAGATGACGCTCATATGGCAGACGTGACCAGTTATGAATTAACACGCATGAAAGATATGGATGCGTACATTGAT
This sequence comes from Sporolactobacillus caesalpiniae, assembly GCF_040513385.1. Taxonomy (NCBI): domain Bacteria; kingdom Bacillati; phylum Bacillota; class Bacilli; order Caryophanales; family Sporolactobacillaceae; genus Sporolactobacillus; species Sporolactobacillus caesalpiniae. The sequence goes on along the minus strand of NZ_JBEVCB010000007.1, from coordinate 308,685 downwards.
ATCCGAGCTACTGATAATATCCATGCATGGAATAACATCTCTGATGCTCAACAAGCTGTTTATAATAAAAACTACTGGGGACCGCTTCATCTACGTCAGCGCTGTAATCACACCAAATGGACCGTGCTGCGTTATCCAAATGATGCGATGGCTCAGCTTGCGGGTATGGACACAGAGGAGTATGAGGATTTCTATTTTAAAGCCTGTCTACTAGATTACAAGAAGATGGGCGAAGCAATGAAAAATATTGAGAAGAGAATGGACAATGTGGATGAAGTGCGTATTACCGGACCAGGCACAGATATTCGCTTTTCTATCCTCAATATTCCATCCCATGGCATGCATGGTAATAAAAATATTCCGGACGGTGAAATTTACACTTCGCCTGTACGGGATTCCATAAACGGCGTGATTACTTACAATGTTCCGTCCCCGTATAATAGCTTTTTATTTAAAGATGTTACATTTGAATTTAAAGATGGAAAGATTATTCACGCAACCTCAAATAATACGGAACTATTAAATAAAATTCTCGATACAGATGAGGGGGCCCGTTACATTGGTGAGTTTGCGATAGGTGTTAATCCAGTGATCATGACACCTATGGAAGATATCCTTTTTGATGAGAAGATTGCAGGAAGTTTTCATTTCACACCGGGCAACTGCTATGATGACAGCAGTAATGGAAATCATTCTGCTGTACACTGGGATCTGATCAGTATTCAAAGACCAGAATATGGTGGAGGTAACATGTATTTTGATGGTGAATTAATTCGGAAAGATGGGCTTTTCGTGGTTGATGATCTTAAACCGCTGAATCCTCAAAATTTACTTTAATTTCAACATTTATGCGTTATGGTGAAAAATTTGAAAGGAAGTAATCATAGTGAATCAGCAAAGACTTAATCGAGTGTTGAAAAATATGGAAAAGGAAAATATTAAGCAAATTCTCGTAACTTCGACTGCCTCCGTGTATTACTTGACCGGCTATTGGGTCGAACCTATTGAGCGGCTGCTCGCTTTGTATATTCAGGATAATGGTAAAACCATACTGTTTGGAAATGAACTGTTTGATCTAGCTCCTCAGGAAGGAATCGAATTGGTACTGCACGGTGATTCGGATAACCCTGTTACTGATTTAGCTAAGGCGATTAAACCGGGAGAGATTGGCATTGATAAATTCTGGCCATCATCCTTTCTCATCAATATTATGAAACTTCGCCAGGATGTTGTACCAGTTCCAGGGTCTGGTCCAGTCGATCATGCTCGTATGTTAAAGGATGAAGAAGAAATTGCACAAATGCGCCATGCATCCCAAATCAATGACATGGTCATGGAAAAAGCAATAGCAAAGTTGCAACTAGGTATTCGTGAAAACGAAATCTCTACGTACATTGAGAAACTGTATGCGGCGAACGGAGGCGACCATTCTCCTGAAGGACAAGTGGTTTCATTCGGTGCCAACGCAGCAGATCCTCACCACTGGTCTGCAGATTCCATCCTTAAAGAGGGAGACGGGATTGTTTTCGATATCTTTAATCCAATAAAAAAATATTGGTGCGATATGACACGAACTGTTTTCTTCCGTAAGGTTAATGATGAGCAGAGAAAAGTGTATGAAGCGGTTAAGGAAGCTAACCTTGCCGCTGAGGCTATGATCCGTCCGGGCATTCCAATGAGTGATATTGATCTTACCGCACGAAAAATTATTGAGAATGCGGGCTATGGAAAATACTTCACCCATCGGCTCGGCCATGGCTGTGGATTGGAATGCCATGAAATCCCCGATAACAGCAGTTCAAACCATATGTTGGCACAGCCTGGAATGATTTTTTCAGTAGAACCGGGTATTTACATCCCTGGTAAAGTAGGTGTACGTATTGAGGATCTTGTTCTTGTAACAGAGGATGGATGCGAAGTATTGAATGCAGTATCCAAAGATCTTAAAATTATTGACTAATTCCTCTAAATATTTGATAGAAAAAAATTTGGAAAACAAATTACCTTAGTAAAGGTACACTTTAATTAGTATGAATGCATTCTAAAATCTTTAAATCCCTGATATGAAAGGCGAGCTTAACCCACACTTATCTAAGTGTGGGTTAAGCTCGCCTTTCAGTTTTTTATTGAAACATCCTTAGTTCATTCTGAAGAAATTTCCAGTATCGATCAAGTGCAGCAATTCTGTTCTCAGGATCAGAAGTCAATCCATCAAATAGTTCCGGATACTTTTTTAATTCCAACAGTAGTTTCTTATCACTGGTAGTAAGTTTATCGTTGCTCATAGTTATATAATCAGTATTTCTTTTGTCATCAGATTTCCCAACTAAATAATCAATAGTTGTATGAAACAGCTCAGATAATGTAAGCAGAGTATCAAGAGAGGGCTCGTTCCTTCCCTGCTCATAATAACCATAAGCACTTGTACTGATGCGCAGCCGTTTTGCCACTTCTTCTTGCTTTAATTGGGCATCTTCTCTTAATTCTTTTAAACGATCGGAAAAAGTAGCCAACAGGCAACCCTCCTTATTAATGCGGAAATTATACAATAACAAGTTGTGAAATTTTTAAAATACAACAAAATATCTGAAAATATGTTTACATACAACAAAATGTTGTTTATAATTACTTTTGTAAGTAAAGCTTACATAAAGGACAGATTATCATCTTTCATAAGGAGTTGATATTAGGCTAATTATATGAGAATGAATTTATTTGATGGGGGGATGTTAAATGACTCGGTATAGTTTTGGGGGAGATGAGTATGTTTTTACCGAGGTGGAAGATGAGATGAGTCTTAGGGAACATTTTAAGACGATGACCATTACTGAAACGTTGGAAAGAAGAATCTTCCGGGAATTGTAGAGGTATGCCCGGCCAATGTATCCTACTTAATTAAGATTGATCCGGAACGCATCAATCCTAGGGACGTGATTGATGAATTGAAGCGTATTGAAGAATCAATCAAGGATTTTTCTGGGATTCAGTTTCAATCAAGATTAATTGATCTGCCAACGTTTGGCGGAAATTAATCCTTTTTAAGGAGCAATAACCTATAGGTTTCGAATCACTAATCATAAGTAGAATCAACCTATCTGAGTAAGAATTAGTTAACACACACATTAATTTCCGAATATTTCATTTAGTCCGAATGAACAGATGCTTTGCTATTCGCTCTAATCAAGAGATTCAAAGGCTAAGAGGGCTGCGTTCTATTGATTCAGAGGAGGGAGCCCAGATCAATTTTAGAACTTGGCCTGCTATTTCGTGAATTTAGACAACTTTAAAATCAGTAGGAGGAATGAGTTATGCCAGTCGGATCTATTTCTAGTTCTCGTGATACCGTCGGAGTCGCTGTTGTGAACTACCGTGTTCCTGTCTTGGAATCGAAGGAAGAAGTGCTGGATAATTGTCACCGGATTGCCGATTTTGTCGAAGGAACAAAGATGGGTTATCCCGGGCTGGATTTAATCGTGTTCCCGGAGTATTCAACACAAGGATTTCATCCAACCAAGTGGCGAGAACTCTGCACGACGGTTCCCGGTCCTGAAACGGATATTTTTTGCGAGGCATGCCGAAAGAATAAAGTTTGGGGCGTTTTCTCGATTACCGGAGAAATTAATCCAAAGGGGAATCCATTCAATTGTTTTATTCTTATTGATGATCAAGGGGAAATCAAGCTTAATTTTCACAAAATTAATCCATGGGTACCGAAAGAACCGTGGTATCCGGGCGATCAGACCATGGTTGTTAAGGGGCCAAAAGGTCTGATGATTGGCGCTAACGTCTGCTATGACTCTAATATACCGGAAATTGTGCGGGATACAGTCATGAAAGGAGCCGAACTGGTCGTTCGTATCCAAGGCTATATGTATCCGTCCAAAGAGCAGCAGATCAAGGTAGCAAGTGTCCGCGCTTGGGAAAACAATGTGTATTTTGCTGTTGCTAATATGGCCGGACGGGACAAGCTTTATTACTACTTTGGTCACTCGAATATCATCGATTTTGATGGGACGACGTTAGCTGAGTGCGGTTCTGCTCCGGATGAAGTGACCTACGCAGAACTGTCGATCTCTGCGATCCGCCGAGCAAGAAGAAACTGGACGGCAGAGAACCATCTCTATAATTTAACGCATCGAGGCTATTCTGCAGTTAAAAATGGTGTCGCAACGAGCCCGTATTCATTCTACAAAATTTGGTCAGAAGATCCGGAAAAAGCCAAACAAATCTGTGAATCACTAACGCGAGATACTCCGGAACAACCGAGTGAGGAACAAGTAACCGGTCATTTGTTGAACAAATAATTAAATAGTAGAAGGAAGGCTGAGTTTCAATCAATGGTGTTTTGATCCAAACGAAGTCGCATAGTGCGGTACACGGCGGGGTGACTCTGTTGATAGCTGGCCAGAGGAGAGACCACCTCAGGTAAATGGGGCATACATAGACGAGGCTGTGGTCGCACTCTGTTGATGCGAGCACCCGATGTGGCGCTTTAGGCTATAGGCGGTAAAAGACACCAGTAAATTTTGACAAAGCCTTAAAAAAGAAACATAGAAAGTGGGGGAAAGATGTAATGGTACAAACAGTTTCTGATCGGGCAACCAGAAAATTCAATAAATGGGTGAATAATCCAATACTGGAGGACTATGCGCTTCGTTATGCACCACGATCTTTTAGAACGTTTTCTCAATCTTCAGTAGCCAATTCTGCACTTGGCGGTATCGCTTTTCTGGCTAACTTCGCGATTGGTGCTTCTGTTACAACCGCTTATGGCTTCTCGAGCGCAGTTTGGGGCATTCTTATTGCTGCAGCGGTTATTTTTCTAACCGGAATTCCGATTGCCTATTATTCAGCTAAATACAATGTCGACATGGATTTACTGACACGCGGCGCCGGATTCGGCTATCTGGGATCGACACTAACATCCCTCGTATATGCGACATTCACATTCATCTATTTTGCAACAGAAGGCTCCATTTTAGCACAAGCCTTTGAAATTTACTTTCACATGCCCCTTGCAGTCGGTTATCTTATTGGTGCTGTTGTTGTCATTCCTTTGGTTACTTTTGGTATGACGCTTCTGTCTAAATTGCAATCGTGGACGCAGCCTTTATGGATTATTTTAATGGTCGCTCCGCTCATCGGTATTCTCACCACACATCCGGAGACCTTAGCAGCATGGACGCATTTCGGCGGGGACAAGACCACAGGCGCATCGTTTAACCCGCTGTATTCCGGCATGGCGGCCGGTGTTGTTCTATCCTTAATCTCTCAAATCGGCGAGCAGGTTGACTATCTGCGCTTCATGCCCAATCGCACGAAAAAGAATCATAAAAGCTGGCTTTGGGTGACCATCCTCTCAGGACCGGGTTGGGTCATTCTTGGGGCTTTTAATATGTTATGTGGCTCATTATATGCCTCTTACATTGCACCCGCAGTTGGACTCACCAATGCGGTGGAGCCGATTCAACAATTTATTCATGGATTTGGAACCTTTATTCCTAATACTTTTCTAGCTTTAACGATTGCTACAATTTTCGTTATTCTCTCTCAATTAAAGATTCAAGTGACCAATGCGTACTCGGGTTCCCTGTCTTGGTCGAATTTCTTCTCTCGTCTCCTTCACTTTCATCCCGGAAGAGTGGCATGGCTTTTTCTTCAGGTCGCCATTGCGCTTACGATTATGGAAGTCGGCATGTTTAAATTTTTAAATACCATTTTAGGATTCTACGCGAACGTTGCAGTCGCCTGGATTGCCGCGATTGTTTCCGATTTGGTGATTAATAAAAAGATACTGAAGATCAGTCCGGATTATATTGAATTTAAACGAGGGCATCTGTACAATTTTAACCCCGTAGGATTCGGCTCAATGATTATCGCTTCAATCGTTTCCATTGTTGCTTACTTTGGTCTCTTGGGGGGAACGATGCAAGCATTTTCACCATTCGTCGCGCTGATTCTCTCTTTTGTTCTGGTTCCCATTATTGCACTTGCCACAAAGGGAAAATATTATATTGCCAGAGAGAATCCGGAGTATACAGCAGGAATTGAAATGGCCGCGACGGTTCAAAAATCACTGGATCACGTGCATCACCACCAATCAGGAACGGATGATGTCAAAACGTATACATGCTCCGTTTGTCGCTATGAGTACGAGGAGGAAGATATGACTTACTGTCCTTTTCACGATGGAATGATTTGCTCACTATGCTGCAGTCTTGAAAAGAACTGTCATGATATGTGCAAAACAGATGAAATTTTATCTACTATTGAAAAACAGGTGCACTGATCACAAAATAATTCGTTTAAGGAGAGATCATTTATGGGTAGCATTGGAAGTATGACAAAACCAACAGAAGGTTTTCTGACCGCTTTAATTCAATATCCTGTACCGGTCGTTGACTCACGTGAAGATATTGACAAACAGATCAAACAAATCGTGAAGATCCTTCATGCAACAAAATCGGGTTATCCTGGTGTTGAACTGATCGTTTTCCCCGAATACAGCACACAAGGATTGAATACGAAGAAATGGACCACAGACGAGTTTCTTTGCTCTGTTCCGGGTCCGGAAACCGATGTTTTTGCAAAGGCCTGCCAAGATTCGGGCGTCTATGGTGTTTTCTCCATTATGGAAAAAGATCCCGAGGGAGGGGCCCCTTTTAACACGTCGATCATTATTAATCCCGCAGGTGAGATCATCCTGAAGTATCGCAAGCTCAACCCTTGGGTACCTGTTGAGCCATGGCAGGCCGGAAATCTGGGACTGCCTGTCTGCAAGGGTCCCGGTGGAAGCATCCTATCCGTATGCATTTGCCATGACGGGATGTTCCCAGAAATCGCGAGAGAAGCCGCCTACAAAGGAGCGAATGTTCTGATCCGTATCTCGGGCTACAGCACTCAGGTCAATGATCAATGGATCTTAACCAATCGCTCCAACGCATGGCAAAACCTCATGTATACCCTATCGGTCAATCTCGCCGGCTACGATGGAACCTTCTATTATTTTGGCGAAGGACAAGCATGCAACTTCGACGGCACCACTCTGGCACAGGGACATCGAAACCCCTATGAAATCGTGACTGCAGAGATCTATCCGCGCCTCGCAGATCAAGCCCGATTAGATTGGGGCCTCGAAAACAATATCTACAATCTAGGTACACGAGGCTATGTCGCAACCCCCGGTGGCATCAAGAAAAATCCCTACACCTATATCCGAGATCTAGCAAATGACGCCTACAAATTACCGTGGGAGGACGAAATTAAAATCAAAGACGGCTCCATCTATGGTTACCCTGTAAAGAAATGATCATCATGTAGCACGAACGGAGTTAATTATATATCATGCCCGACACTGTATGGAACAGTGCCGGGTGTTTTTTGTGGGGAATTCTGAGTATACGTTCATGAAAGGTTATGAGGACAAATACCCTGCAGAATTGTCCGGATAAGGTTAATAAGGTGCAAAAATAAATTATTGAGGTAAAAGCAAAGTAACAGTTGTTCCGGTTCCTGGTTCACTCTGTATCTGTACTTTCCCATGCATTCGATGCATTATCTTTTTTACGGTAGCAAGTCCGATTCCATTTCCATTATATTCTTCAAAAGTATGCAGACGAGTAAAAGCTTCAAAAACCTTTTCCCTATATTCATTATCAAAGCCAATTCCATTATCTGTTAATTGAACAGTGAATAGATTGTCTTGATTTGAAAAATGAATATCGATTTTTGTTAAAATTCTATTATTGGTGAATTTAAATGAATTGCTTAACAGATTTTGAATGAGAATCGTAAATAAAATTTTGTCACTTAACAAAAGATGGGGTTGATGATCGATGTGAATTGAATATTGTCTATTTGAATTTAAAGAAATAAACTCTTTAACCAGCTCATCACAGATTTTTTCGGCATCAATTTGATCCATTGTAATTTTATGTTGAAAAGCTTTTGATAGGTTTAGGAGCCCATCTATGATCATTGTTGACTGCTTACATTTTTCATCTAAATTTTTGAAAAGTTCCAATTTTTCATCATCTGTCAAGAATTGTTCTTTCAAAATGTGAATCAATTGATTTATGATAAGAATAGGTGATTTTAATTCATGAGATGCAGTATAAGAAAAATACTCTAGTTCCCGGTATGCTTGAGTGAGTTTTCTTGATTGTCGACTAATTTTTAGCTGAGATTCTACACGAGCAACGAGTTCAGATGCATTATATGGCTTTGTAATGTAATCTTGTCCGCCAGAATTAAAACCTTCAATGATACTGTTTTCATCGTTTGCAGCTGTAATAAAGATGATTGGAATTCTTTTAAAAAGATAATTCTGTTTGATTTTTTGGCACAGTTGAAAACCATTCATATCTTTCATATAAACATCGAGAAGAATTAGAGAAGGAACATTATTAGAAATGAGTTTTAATGCCGTTGATGGACTTGTAGCTATTTTTGTCAAAATATTTAAAGGTTTCAATAAAGTTGTTAAACTGATAATATCACTTGGGGAATCGTCAACAATTAAAATGGTGTCCCTTGATTCGTTTTGAGTAGAAGTAAAGTCAAACATAATCATTTTCCTCCGAATTAATTTGATAGTGATAGAAAAGAGTGAATAATCATGCACCCCATAAAAGGATTGAATCAGAAGCAGCTATACTTAATAGTTTCTCTTATCTTTTTTACAGTTGTTTTTTTATCCATATACAGTGTGTATTATATACAAATATGTGTTAGACAGGAAGTACAGGCTGAGGCGAATAAATCAAAGTATCATTCATTGAGTGAAAAGATTGTCGATTTAAATAATGAAAAAACCGATGAAGTCCGCAAATTTATTGCAACAGGGAATATGGACTATTTTTATAGTTACTGGAAAGTAATAAAAAAAATAAACACTATTCATGACAGTATGTCTAAAATGCAGAGAGACATGATCACTCAGGAATCTCGATATTTGAATACCGCTATGGAAGACTTAACGTTACTTTCTTATACTGACATTCGATCAATAAAATTGATGACTGATGCCATTTCCGTAAAACGTGATCACTTACCTCCAGAAATAAACGAGTATGTTATCAATATTGAAGAAAAAAAGATGAGTCAATCTGAACAAAGACAGCAAGCTTTAAAATTATTATTTGACGAAAACTACATCAATGAAAAAAATGTAATTACCAATAATATTATTTCTTTCAGAAAATATGTGGATGAAAGATTAGATAGTCAACTTAATGATGCAAAGATGGGTGTTCAATCCGCGATTAATCTTCAATCATGGCTGCAATTGTTTTTTGTGGTCACTTTTATTGGTATCCTCGTTCTACTGTATTTGTACAATGTACAACCAATTCGTAGTTACACGAATGTATTAAAGAAAGTTAAGATATCAAATGATACTTATGAACTTAAGCCGACAGGATCGTTTGAAACCAAGTTATTGGCTAAAGTTTTTAACCACTTGTACCAAAGTTTAGTTAAAGCGAATCAGGCAAAAAGTGAATTTCTATCAATGATAAGCCATGAATTACGAACGCCTTTAAATTCTATCAATGGCTATATATTTTTACTTGAAAGATCACAAATTACCAATCAACAAAAACAGTATTTGACTGTTATAGAAAATTCATCTCGTCATCTCTTGCTATTAATCAACCAGATACTTGAGTTTGGGAAGATTGAAAAGGGAAAATTAAGCATTAATTATTCAGAATTTGACATCCGTAATCTATTAAAAAACGATATTGATATGTTTGCTTACAGCGCCGAGGAAAAAAATATTCAGTTGAAATTTAATTGTGCAGAACGTGTGCCAGAATATATACGTAGTGATCAACGTTTGATCAATCAAATTGTGATTAATTTGCTTTCGAATGCTGTTAAATTTACTCCCGGAGGATCCATCAATCTTAAAGTAGAATTTATGCCATATAGTCAGGAAGGTAAGCACGGTGATTTAGTTGTCTCTGTAATGGATACTGGGATTGGAATTAACAAAGAAAACTTTGAGAGGATATTCCATGCTTTTGAACAAGCTTCTCCGGATATATCGCTGAAATTTGGTGGAAGTGGTTTAGGGCTCGCTATTACAAAGAATATTGTCGATGGTATGGGCGGGAGTATTAAAGTTAGAAGTGAGGTTAATAAAGGTACAATATTTATCGTTTCAATACCAGTGGATTACGTTGAGCATTCAAAAACAAAAAAACAAGACAATACTATTATGGCTAATCAAGGAAATTTTCGGGATATTCCGGTTTTACTTGTCGAAGATAATTTGATAAACGCAAAAATGGAGCGAGAGATTCTTGAAATGCTTGGATTTGAAGTGAGCGCAGCTAATACGGGATTCCAGGCTATGAATTTTATTAATCATCAAAAGTTCCACTTCCTTTTTCTTGATATCCGATTACCTGATTGTTCTGGCTTTCAAGTTGCAGACTATGCACGTAAATCAGTTTTGAACAAAAATAGTTATATTATCGCTCTCACGGCAAATATTGAGGCAGTTAATGAATTTCAACCTAAGACTATTAATTCATATCTTTCTAAACCATTTGAAACTGAAAAATTGGTATCCATTGTAAAATCAATCGATCAAGTTAGCTATAAAGAACAGAATATTAGCAATGAAATTTTGAATGACAGAACTTCGTTACGGCGTCTTATGGGGAAAAAGGCTTTATACATTGAGTTACTCACGCTTTTCTTGAAGGATCACATTAAAGATGTTTCAAAATATCATCAAGTCTTTATAAATCGTAAATATGAAGAATGTGAATTTATCATACATAGTCTTAAAGGTGTATCGCAGTCTATAGGTGCGGAGCAATTGGCTCAAATTTGTGATCAAATTGGAAAGAGACTTAAAAAGGTTCAAAATAATGATTTAGATTTTAAAGTCATTTCTCAGCTTAATAAAGATAATGATAAATTGCATGATATATTCATCATCACAAAAAATAGAATTAAAGATTATGTTGACAAAAATAGTGCAAGTGTGACGCGAAATGTTGTTACGTCAAAGAGCAGTGATCATCATCCATCTACAGATAAAGTTATTAGTGAGTTAAAAGATAAAATCAATAAGTCGGATGGTTATTGTTATGAGTTTATTGATGAACATGCAGATATCATTCGAAGCGTTATTTCATCGTCCTCATATAGTCGTTTGCGAGAAGCATTGTATCAATTTGATTTTCAGAAAGCTAATCAAATTCTGGAAATGGAGGAATGAATTGTGATAGATATTCTTTTTGTGGATGATGATCTATCAATGAAATTTATTATTGAGCACTTTGCATTATTTCAATATTCAAATTATCGTGTGAAAAAGTTTGTTACTGACGGAATCAAAGCGTTAGAAGCACTTGATCAACAAGAATTTGATCTTGTCATTACAGATATTAAAATGCCTATTGTGGACGGTATTACGTTGATAAAAAAAATGCGTGAAAAAAACGATGAAACTTTTGTTATCATCGAGAGTACTTATCGTGAATTTAGATTAGCACAAGAGGCAATACGTTATCGTGCTATTGATTATATTGAAAAACCTTTAACCGAAGCGAAATTGGGGGATGCACTGTCAAGAGCGGAAAAATTGATTGAAGAAGGCGCAACCGTTAATGAGAGCAGAGGGAAAACTTGGATGAACCAAACTACTCATGGATTGTTATATGAAGATCCGATGCAGATTAGACGCTCATTAACAGAGTTACATAAAGAAGAAAAAGAGATCTTGACCGATTTAGGAATGGAGGATAAAGAAAAACTTTTTCACTATTTATGGCAGCAACTCTTAAAAATTAAACATTATATCTACAATGATCGTCTCTTTATTCGGTTCCCGATAAGAGATGATTCAAAGGTTTTTTTATTAATGCATCAGGAAATCAAACGATTGGAACTGTTAAATCATGATCCATTTATTCTGAAATTGTCCCAGATCATAAACGATCACATTGCCTCAGTAGATTTAATTACCTTTACTTCGGAAAAACTGGAATTAAGTAAAGATTATGTTAGCAGAACTTTTCGCCAAAAAACGGGTCTAACGCTAAAAGATTACATTATCATTCGAAAAATTACGGAAGCACAAACATTGCTTGCTGATTCAAATAAAAAGGTCTATCAAATTAGCAACTATCTTGGCTATGTAACTGTTGATTATTTTTCAAAGGTATTTAAGAAGGTTTGTGGAGTGACACCAATTAACTATCGTAAACAACGTATGTGATGAAATGTAACATTCGATGTCAGATTTTTAGCTATTTAGCGGATTAATGGGGCAAAACAGCGATTTTGTCCTGTTTTTTTACGGAAAATTTAGATTAGTATTGAAATATGAACTGTTAATGAAATTTATTGGGGAGGACTAAAAGAATTGTCAAAACTTAAAGTGGTCAATTTATTATTGGGATTTGTATTGGTATTGGCATTGCTAGCTGGCTGTTCAGGTGGAGGAGCAATTTCTAGCGCAAATAAAAAAACAGATAGTTCTTCATCCGGTTCCGGTAGCTCCGGTAATGTAATTAAGGTAGGTATACTTCATTCAGCGAGCGGTACTATGGCTATGAGTGAAACTCCGGTGCGCGATGCAGAACTTCTGGCAATTAAACAAATTAATAAAAATGGTGGTATATTAGGGAAAAAGATACAACCAGTCATTGAAGATGGAGCTTCTGATAACGCAACCTTTGCAGAAAAGGCAACGAAGCTTCTTGAACAAGATAAAGTTGCAACAGTATTTGGTTGCTGGACGTCAGCAAGTCGTAAGGCTGTAAAACCAATTTTTGAAAAAGATAATGGTCTTCTATGGTACCCAGTTCAATATGAAGGCATGGAATCATCACCAAATATTTTCTATACGGGTGCTGCACCGAACCAGCAGATCGTTCCTGCAGTTGATTATATGACAAATAAATTTGGGAAGAAAGTATTTCTTGTTGGTTCTGATTACGTTTTCCCACGGACGGCAAATTCGATTATCAAGAAACAAGCAAAGGCTTTAGGTATGAAAGTTGTGGGAGAAGAATATACACCGCTTGGTGATACTAATTTTGCGACGATTGTAAATAAAATTAAAAGTTCGAAACCGGATTATGTTTTTAATACATTAAATGGCGATTCTAACGTCGCTTTCTTTAAACAATATCGTACTGCAGGTATTTCAGCTAAAGATATTCCTACGATTTCAGTCTCAATTGCAGAGCAAGAAGTGAAAGGTATTGGTGCTAGTTATTTGAAAGGTCATTATGTTTCTTGGAATTATTATGAAACCACGGATACCTCAGCAAATAAGGATTTTGTTTCTGCTTACAAAAAGGCATATGGCAACAAGCGTGTTACAGATGATCCTATTGAAGCAGGTTATAATGCAGTGTATTTATGGGCAAAAGCTGTTGAGAAGGCAGGATCAACAAATGTAGATAAAGTTAAAGCTGCTGCCAAGGGCATCACCTTCGATGCGCCTGAAGGAACTGTAAAGATTGATGGTGACAATCAGCACCTCTATAAAAAAGTTCGAGTTGGAGAAATTGAAAGTAACGGCATGATTAAAGAGGTTTGGGGTACAAAAGAAGCGATCAAACCAGATCCTTATCTCAAAACATATAAATGGGCAAAAGGATTGACCGGAGTTCAGTAATCGGATTTCTTTGGTGGATCGTTAGAATTCCTAATGTTATTTTCCCTGTGAATCGTTCGTTTTCAGGGAAAATAACTTTTATTTTATGATGAGGAGGATTAACATGCAGGAATTAATCATGCAATTGTTTAATGGCATTAGTCTGAGTTCAATATTGTTTCTTTCTTCTGTTGGACTAGCTATTACTTTTGGATTGATGGGCGTTATTAATATGGCTCACGGTGAGTTTATTATGATTGGTGCATATACAACTTATATTGTTCAGAATGTTTTTATTGACCATTTCCCAAAGCTATTTAATTCTTATATCTTCTTCGCTATAGTTATATCTTTTTTCGCAGCTTCACTAATCGGTTATATTTTAGAACGTTTGATTATTTCTCACTTATATGGACGGATTGTTGACAGTCTGCTCGTGACTTGGGGAGTCAGCTTGTTTTTTCAACAACTCGCGCGAAGTATTTTTGGAGCACCTAACGTTAGCGTCAGAATGCCTGATTATTTGCAAGGGAATATCCATCTGACGAATGATATCGTATTTCCAAATAATCGCATTTTTATCCTTATCATTGCACTTATCTGTCTAGTGCTGATTTATTTATTGATGTACCGTTCAAGATATGGTCGGAATGTCCTCGCTGTAATGCAGAATCGTGAAATGGCAGCATCACTTGGAATAAATACAAGAAGAGTGGATTCCTTAACCTTTGCAATCGGCTCAGGATTGGCAGGAATTGCAGGATGTGCAATTACATGGATTGGAGCTGTTGGTCCGACGATTGGGACAAGTTATATTATCGACTCGTTTGTAGCTGTCGTCGCCGGAGGGGCAGGAACAATAGTAGGAACAATTTTTGGTGCATCTTTTATAGGCATTGGAGAGACAATTTTTGAATTTTTAACGACTTCATCAATTGGAAAGGTTCTTATTTTCACCTGTGTAATAATTCTTTTACAGTTCCGACCTAAAGGTTTATTTGCAGTAAAGACCCGTGTTTTGGATGACTGATCGGAGGCGTAATGTAATGGTTGGTAAAATCATATCAAATAAAATTCTGTATGCAATCATGTTATTTATTGTTTTAGCAGCACTTCCTTTTTTTGTATCGATGTTTCAGGTAAGTTTGTTTGCCAAATTCATGTGCTTTGCAATTGTTGCGATTGGTTTGGATATGATTTGGGGATACACTGGCATTCTGAGCCTTGGTCATGGAGTTTTCTTTGGACTTGGTGGTTACTGCATGGCAATGTATTTAAAGATGGCTTCCTCTAACGGCGGCTTGCCGGATTTTATGACTTGGAGTGGTGTAACTCATCTTCCGTTTTTTTGGAAACCTTTTGGACATTTAGGATTTGCGATACTAATGGTTGTTATCCTGCCGGCCGCCTTAGCTTTAGTTATTGGCAGTTTGACTTTTATTAATCGGATCCGTGGAGTTTATTTTACTATATTATCACAGGCACTAGCTTTAATAATTTCAACGTTGCTCATTGGATCACAGAAATATACTGGCGGATCAAATGGAATGACGGGATTCACTAAAATATTAGGCTTTTCTTTAACAAACCCGTGGGTTCAACTTTCAATGTACTATATTACTCTCTTGGCTTTAATTGTGATCTTTTTTATCTGCTGGATTCTGGTTCACAGAAGAATTGGGAAGACATTAATGGCAATACGTGATGGCGAAAATAGACTGCGCTTTCTAGGCTATAATACATCGGTTTTTAAGGCATTTGTATATGCACTATCTGCTGTTATTACTGGGATTGCCGGCGCACTGTATGTTATTCAGGTTGGCATTATATCACCAACAGAAGTAGGCATTATGAGCTCAATTGAGATGGTTATCTGGGTAGCCATTGGTGGTAAAGGAACATTAGTTGGAGCAATGTTCGGGGCTATACTAGTCAATGGTTTTAAATCAGCAATTAGTAATCAATTTCCAGATCTATGGTCCTACTTTATTGGAATACTATTTATTATTGTCATACTCTGGTTGCCAAAAGGATTTATCTCTTTCCACGAAATTCCAGGAAGAATAATGAAATTTGTAAATCGAAATAAAGAGGAGATTTAATAAATGGAGAATCATAATAAGGAGATTTTGACAATAAATAATGTCAGCATCCAATTTGGTCATTTTAAAGCGATTAAGGATGTTTCAACTAAAGTTTATAAAAATGAGATACGCTTTTTTATCGGTCCTAATGGGGCAGGGAAAACAACAATTCTTGATGCAATATGTGGAAGAACAAAAGTAAAGAGTGGTAACATAATTTTCAATAAGCAGCATGATTTGACGAAAATAAAAGAATTTAAAATAGCAAAATTAGGTGTTGGAAGAAAATTTCAAGCGCCTAGTGTTTTTAATAGCTTATCCGTTCGTGAGAATATGGAACTTGTGGCCAGTCGTAACCATTCATTAATGTCGACAACATTTAGTTCTTTAGAAAAAGAGCAGAAGGAGTACGTTGACTATATTCTAGAATTTATCGGACTAAAAGATGAACAAAAATTTTATCCGCAAAAATTATCTCACGGACAGAAGCAGTGGCTGGAAATAGCGATGATTATGGTATCGCGTCCAAAGCTGATATTGCTTGATGAACCAGTTGCGGGAATGGGGCGCCATGAAACTGAAAAAACAGAAGAACTTATTTTAAAGATGAAAAAAGAATGTTCATTAATTGTTGTTGAACATGATATGAAATTTGCCAAACATATTTCTGACTATGTGACTGTGTTTTTTGATGGACAAATATTAGATGAAGGAACAATTAATGAGGTTGAAAAGAACCCAGACGTCATCAAAGTATATTTGGGAAGAGGAAGTGAAGAAAATGCTTGAAATAAAAGAAGTCTCGGCAACTTATGGGGAAGGTACAGTTTTAAAACGGGTCAATCTTAAAACTCATGATCATAAAATTACTTGTTTAATCGGGCGAAATGGTGCAGGTAAAACAACGACACTCAAATCAATCATGGGGCTAATTAATGTCATTCATGGATCAATATATCTAGAAGGACAAAGTATTACAAAAAAAAGTACTTTTGAAAGAGCGCAATTGGGGATTGGCTACGTTCCACAAGGGAGAGATATCTTTTCAAAGCTTACTGTTAAAGAAAATTTGCTACTCGGATTGGAAGCAAAACATGGTCAAGGGACAATTCCAGATTATATTTTTGAACTCTTCCCTATTTTGAGAGATTTTTTACCTAGAAAAGGAGGTGATCTTTCGGGAGGACAGCAGCAGCAGCTTGCCATTGCGCGTGCCTTAGTTGCCGAGCCGAAAATTCTAATCCTTGATGAACCTACAGAAGGTATTCAACCTTCAATTATTCAGGAAATAAGTCGAGTTATTTTAAAACTAAAAGAAAAAATGTCGGTATTAATCGTTGAACAATATCTTGAGTTTGTATTAAATATCGCTGATTATTGCTACGTGATGGAGAAAGGACAAATCGTTATGGAGGAAGAGCCACAACATCTAGATAAGAATGAGGTATCAAAAATTCTGTCTCTATAAACGATTTAATAAAATGTAAGTTTAGAATGGAGATGTGTCTATGTATCTATCTTACAAAGATAAAGAAAAATTAATGATTGTAGTTGCTGCAGATTTGGCACGAAGACGGCAGAAAAGAGGTTGTCGCTTAAATTATCCTGAAGCTGTAGCAATTATCACATATGAGGTTATGGAAGGAGCGCGTGATGGTAAAACAGTTGCCGAACTCATGCAGTATGGAACGACAATTCTTTACTCAGAAGATGTGATGGAAGGGGTGCCAGAAATGGTAAAAGATATTCAGGTTGAAGCTACTTTTCCTGATGGCACAAAACTTGTCACGGTACATAATCCGATTAAATAGGAGGTTTATTAAATGATACCTGGCGAAATTAAGTGTTACGGGGATCCGATCCAGTGTAATCTTAATAATGAAACGCGTGAACTAGAGGTAACTAACACTGGCGACCGTCCAATTCAAGTAGGCTCACATTTCCACTTCTATGAGGTCAACTCAGCCTTGAAATTTGATCGTAGCAAAGCATTTGGATTCCGCTTGAATATTCCAGCTGGTACTGCGATTCGATTTGAGCCGTCCGATGCAAGAGTTGTTCCATTGGTTGCTCTTGCTGGAACGAGAGAAGTATATGGGCTAAATAATCGGACTAACGGCAAAATTCACAAATAATGGAGTGATATCATTGGATCAGCATAAGTTGATTATCTCACGTGATCAGTATGCACAATTGTATGGACCAACTGTTGGAGATACAATACGGCTTGCCGATACGGACCTGTTCATTGAAATAGAGAAAGATTATACAAATTATGGGGATGAAGTTGTTTTTGGAGGCGGCAAAGTCATCCGAGAAAGTATGGGCATGGACCCATTAGCAACACGCGATGAAGGTGTTCCGGATTTAGTGATTACGAATGCTGTAATTGTTGATTATACTGGTATTATTAAAGCGGATATAGCCATAAAAGATGGCAAAATCATGAAAATTGGTAAAGCAGGGAATCCGAAAATTATGGATAAAGTAACGATTCCCATTGGAGCTTCAACTGAAATAATTTCTGGTGAAGGGAAAATTGTTACAGCTGGTGGAATTGATTCTCATATCCATTTTATCTCGCCACAACAAATTGAGGTTGCTCTTCAAAGTGGAATTACTACCATGATTGGTGGTGGAACAGGCCCGACTGAAGGGACAAATGCGACTACAGTAACTCCAGGCGCATGGAACTTAGCTCGAATGTTACAAGCTGCCGATGGTTTTCCGATGAATCTGGGTTTTCTTGGTAAAGGCCATGCTGCTTCAACACGCCCCCTAGATGAACAAATTGAAGCAGGGGCTATTGGTTTGAAAATACATGAGGACTGGGGAGCAACGCCCGCAGCAATTGATAATTCACTGAAAACAGCTGACAAATACGATGTACAAGTCGCTATTCATACGGATACGCTAAATGAATCAGGTTTCGTAGAAGATACAATTAAAGCTTTTAAAAATCGCGTCATTCACACATATCATACAGAGGGCGCGGGTGGAGGTCATGCTCCTGATATTATTAAAGTTGCAAGTCAACTAAACGTTCTTCCTTCCTCTACTAATCCAACAATGCCTTTCACAACAAATACACTGGACGAACACTTGGATATGTTAATGGTATGCCACCATCTCAATCCGAGTATTCCGGAAGATATAGCTTTTGCCGATTCAAGAATTCGTGAAGAAACAATTGCGGCAGAAGATGTTCTTCATGATATGGGGATATTCAGCATGATGAGTTCAGACTCACAGGCTATGGGTAGAGTTGGAGAAGTGATCATTCGAACTTGGCAGACAGCGGATAAAATGAAAAAACAGAGGGGCTCTTTACCTGAAGACTGCGTTAAAAGTGATAATTTTAGAGTGAAACGTTATATATCGAAATATACAATCAATCCTGCAATAACTCATGGGATTTCCAATTATGTAGGTTCAATCGAAGTTGGAAAAATAGCGGATCTAGTTATGTGGGAGCCTGCATTTTTTGGAGTTAAACCTGAAAAGATTATTAAAGGTGGCATGATTGCCTGCAGTTTAATGGGAGATGCCAATGCATCAATACCGACACCTCAACCGGTTTATTATCGGCCGATGTTTGCTTCGTTTGGTCGTGCATTAGAAACTTGTTCCTTCACGTTTATGTCAAAGGCTTCCATTGAACTTGAGAAAGATAAAGCATACGGGTTAAATAAAAAGGCCTTGACCGTTAAGAACACACGGCATCTTTCTAAAAAAGATATGAAATATAATGATCAGACGCCGCAGATTGATGTTGATCCACAAACCTATGAGGTTAGAGTAAACGGAAAACTGATCACCTGTGATCCTGCAAAAGAATTATCCCTTACGCAACGATACTTTTTATTCTGATAAAGGAGTTTGTCATGATCAACAAAATAATTGGATCAATTCATGAAATTTCGATTGAGGAGCAATCTGAGTATCATATTGAGAAAGTTTTTGTTAAAAATGAAGATTTGGCAAAACGTCTCCATCATTTAGTCTCGGATCATAATCGAAACATATCAGTATTGTTAGATAAAGGAAATCATTTGCATGTTGGAGATATTCTTGAGAAGACAGAGAAAAATTTATTGATTGTCGATGTTTTGGATGAAGATGTTTTAGTAATACATCCGGATTCAATGAGACAGATGGGCGTGATTGCCCACAACTTGGGCAATCATCATCTACCGGCTCAATTTACTGAAGATACAATGATTATTCAGTATGATCCAGTTGCCGAAACGTATTTATGTGAGAACAAATTCACATATCAACGTGAAAATAAAAGATTAGAAACACCTTTCCGTTATATAGGGCACAGCCATGGTTAATAAACAATTGGCAATTTTACAGATGATGGATACAACGTTTCCAATAGGTCTTTTTAATCAATCGTATGGTTTTGAGTTATATATTAATCAAGGCACAATACATGATGATCGTAGTTTTTACAACTGGTTGCATGTCTACATCCAGAATCAATTGAAATATAATGATTTACTTGTTGTCCAAGAAACATACACTACTCTCATGTCCAGTGAAAGATCTCAAATGAATCGTCTTATTGGCTACAATGATTTAATTCACGCTCAAAACTTGTCATCGGAAGTACGGTCGGGAAATAGCAGAACTGGAAAACAGTTTCTTAATCTGGCCATTCAACTTTTTGATAATCAATTGCTTAAACAATTTGGTGAGTGTATTCATACCCAAGGGAGTGCCCCGCATCCTAGTGTCGTGTATGCAATTGTCGGTTATGTGTTGAAAATGAATTTATCGGAACTATTAGAAACTTTTTTATATAGCGTCATATCCTCTCTAATCCAGAATGCTGTTAGAGGAATACCAATCGGGCAAGCAAAAGCGCAATTAATGCTAATCCAAATGCATGATGAGATGGACGAAATCGTTAGTAATGTCATGTCCTTGAACATAGATGATTTTGGAAAAGGACTTCCAGGTAATGAAATTGCTCAAATGCGACATGAAACATTATTTGCACGAATGTTTATGTCCTAATAAATAAAAAAAGGTGATCATAAATGACTGCAATTCGAATAGGGGTCGGCGGACCAGTAGGTGCAGGGAAGACGTTTTTAATTGAAAAAATTACGAAACATTTATATCCAAAGATTGATATAGCTGTCGTTACAAATGATATTTATACAAAAGAGGATGCACAGTACCTAATTAATAACAGTGCATTGGAAGAAAATAGAATTATTGGTGTTGAAACAGGTGGTTGTCCTCATACGGCTATTCGTGAAGATATATCAATGAACGTATCGGCAATTGAAGAATTGGAAAAACACGATTCAAACTTAGAATTGATTTTTGTTGAAAGTGGGGGAGACAATCTAGCCGCTACGTTCAGCCCGGAACTTGTTGATCTAAGTATTTATATTATTGATGTCGCTCAAGGTGAGAAAATTCCGAGAAAGGCTGGGCAAGGAATGATAAAAAGTGATCTCTTTATTATTAACAAAATAGATCTTGCTCCATATGTCCATGCCGATTTAAATGTAATGAAACAGGATACGTTTAAATTCCGTGGAAATAAACCTCTAGTATTTACGAACCTTCAAAAGGAGCATGGATTAGATGAAGTCATTGATTGGATTTTGAAGTCATCTTTTTTGGACAAAAAGCATGAGTGTTAAAAGAGGTGAGTTGGAGCTGTTTTTTGAGAAAAAGAAAAATAAAACGATAGCTTCTCATGTGTATTTTCACGGTGCTTTAAAGGTTATCAGACCACAATATGATAGAGGTAGTGGTCGAATCAAGTATATACTAGTTAATCTGGGTGGGGGTTATTTACAGGGAGATCAGTACACGATCCGTCTTTCATTAAAAGATAACGCGGAAGTGCATTTAACTACCCAAGCTGCAACAAAAATATATAAATCAGAAAGAGACAGTGTATTACAACAAATTGCGATACAAATGAAAAATAGCAGTATTTTGGAGTATATACCTAATCCAATTATTCCTTATAAAGATTCACATTACCGGCAGCTACAACATATTGAAATGGATCATAGCAGTGCTTTATTTTTAAGTGAGATCTTGACCAGCGGGTACGATCCAAATAATGCGAAATTTTCATTTAAACAAGTTGATTTAACGACAAAAGTGATTTATGACAACCAGCTGAGCGTTTTTGATCGCTTGCGTTTTTTTAAAGATGATCCTTTGACATCAAAGGAATTAATGGGAAACTTCACTCATTTGGGATCAATCATTGCTATATATCCCTCATTTCACAATGCTGACCTAAATGTTTTACGTAAATGGCTTCCATACAATAAGGAATTAATTAGCGGTGTGACCAAATTATCAATTCCAGGATTAATGATTCGGTTCTTAGGCTATCGGACACAAGATATAGAAGAACAAATTCAATCTGCATTAATGTTTTTTCGTCAAAAATCAGAGAAAATCAAGCAACAATAAAATATTGAGGGAAGTGGCAACAAGTCGATTTTGCTCAGAAATAATGAAGGGAAGAATAAACATGTTAAAAAAGTGTCTGCCTTATTATATAGGATCTCTAATACTGCATGTTGTTGGTTTTACGTTTCTTTTTCTCGCAGCCAGAACGAATCCGGTCATGCTTGGTCTCGGCCTTATGGCTTATACGCTTGGGCTTCGGCATGCCTTTGACGCAGATCATATTGCGGCCATTGACAATACCGTGCGCAAGCTGACCCAACAAGGACAAAATCCGATGGGTGTCGGCTTCTATTTCTCAATAGGCCATTCCTCGGTCGTATTTCTCATGGCGACTGTTCTGGCTTTGTCTGTACGCTGGGCGCAGCAACATTTGTCGCTGTTTGAGCATGTCGGCGGCTTCGTGGGGGCGACGGTTTCCGGCGTTTTTTTGATTGTCATTGCAATTATTAATTTTTTGATTTTAATGGATTTGCAAAGGTTATTTCGCCGATTGAAAAAACATGAATTCGATCAGGAAAGATTTGAACAGTTGCTTCAATCGCGCGGATTCTTGGCACGCACGTTTAAGCCTCTGTTTGCGTTTATTACTAAAAGCTGGCATGTACTGCCGCTTGGATTCCTATTTGGGCTTGGTTTTGATACTGCGACGGAAATCAGCTTGCTGGCGCTCTCGGCAGAATCCGTAAGGGCGCATATGTCTTTCCTTGCAATTATGGCGTTGCCAATTCTTTTTGCTGCAGGTATGAATGTCATGGATACGACGGATTCAGTGATGATGACACGTGCCTACCGCTGGGCGCTGGATACACCAGTTCGCAAGATCTACTACAATCTTACGGTCACGACTGTTTCAGTACTGGCGGCACTGCTGATCGGTGCTATTGAGCTTGGTCAGGTTGTCGGTGAACTTTTTCAGCTTAAAGGCCATTTTTGGAATTGGGTGCAGCAGATCGATTTGAACTGGATGGGCTATGGTTTGATTATCCTTTTTATTACGGTATGGGTGCTCGCTTACCTCATTTGGAAACTTTTCCGCATTGATCAACGATGGAGTAAGGCGATGTAAAAAGTAGTGAATCAAATAAAAATTCCGTTGAATCGTTACTTGATTCAGCGGGATTTCACTTTGTAAGTCCAAGGTTAACGGACTTTCTTAAATTTATGTTGCTTAGGTAATGATCTAAAATTTGGAGTGCAAACAGCTAAGCACTGTTCTGTATTTAGATCGACTATTTCTAATTCTGATATTCCAGTATAATTTATAGGAGAAAAATAAGGATGAATAGGAAGGGAATGTACCAAAAAAAGAGCAGCATTCTACTTGAATGAAAAAATTATTAGTGTCAAATAGCCCGCATCATTGACTAGATGTGAGCTACTTGACACTTACTTTTGAACATTCAAAGATAAAATTCCTAAAATAACAGATTTTGATGTGAACCCCAAAAGTTGGACATAGTTTTATACCATGATGGACCACACCACCATGGTTTAGTTATTAAGTTTATCCTTATATTTTTTTAACAGCTTAGTGTTTAAGTCACTAATTTCTGAGAAATGCCATTCGTAAGTGGTCAATAATCTGTGAATATCAAACAAAACTTTTTCAACTTCATCCCCATTTTTGGTGTTTATATTAGTGATTTTTTTTAATAGAGCATCGAACTGGTTTGTTAATGATTTGAAATCATCCAGGTTATCGTACTGTTCCTTTATGTCGGCTTTAGAAATAATCTCAGTCGTGGAATTAAGTTTTTGAATTAGATCAAGTACTACTTTTAATCTTTGGTACATATGTCATTGCCTCCATTTTTTATTTCCAGTTTCCTATTTTACGGCCTAATGCTTTTTTGGTTTTATCTATATTTACAGTTCCATCCAAATTCAAAACGTATTTTACGTTGCCTTTCTTGTCTATTACTTCTAGATGATCATGATGTAATGCGTCTAGATAAATGCCATACCCTTTTTTAAGATAATCATTATCAACTTTTTGAGTTATTTTATATATCGATTGTCCATCATAGTTAATCTTGGTTTTTGAGATACTATTAATAATGGATTTTCCGAAGTCTGTTCTAAATAATTCATTCATATTTGAAACAGAATTAACAAGTTTTCCATTTCCTGTAATATGTTTTTTAATTGACGCTTGCTGAATCAAATCCCGCACATGATCGATTTGATTGGAGAGCGGATCATTACGGTCGGGTAGCTGCTGCAGTTTGTTTCTTAATCCCTTGGTATCGATCACATTGTAAGGGATCGGATCGTTCGCAAATTGTGTGCGGGGGAATAGAGGCGTGCTCCACCGATTAAGTTTATTATTCACTGATTCAGCGTGTTTTGCCAGTGTTGTTTTTGTTACCATGCGCGCTTTGCTGGCGGCTTCGCCTATTTTTTCGCCTTTGGTAACTTTACCAAGTTTATCAACGCCTTTGGTGCCGACAGCACCAGATAGCAGCGTGGCGAATGCGCAGACAATCCATCTTGAGCGTGTATAGGCATTGCCGTGTATGATGTCTTTATCAAACGACTGAACCAATGCGTTTTTGATAACGTTAAAGGTTTGAATCGGGTGAGTAGATGCATACCAAGTGCTTTTAAACGTCTCGACTGGATTTGTCGTTGCATCCCATATGCCGAGGACGGTGTCTTTGACCATATCTTTTGCTCCATCACGTATGCCATACTGGATTTCTTGATCGATGATCACCGCTTTGGTTATATTTTCCAGTAAAGGATTGATGGGCTGTGTATCTTTTTTCGACACGTGACGCGCCTGTTCCTGCTGCTTTTTGATCTCCAGATACTGCTGTGTTTGCTTCCGCATTTCATCCTGAACTTGATAGATTTTGCTGTCGTGATAGGCGGTCGCGTTGAAATGCATTGGCTGTACGTCCGCACCTTGACGAGTCGCGTGAATCAGCTCTTCGTACAGTGCTTGGATGTGCGGCAGGTCTTCAGTAATTTGACGGTATTCATTCGTCAAGGATTGATCGAGATCCTGAACATCGAGTGCCATTTTTGCTCGCTTTTTGTCAGCAGCATCTAATGCTTGATCGACGTCGTGGTTGGAAAACACATTGATGGGGACAAGGTCGGAAATGCTGTTCAGAATCTTGGCGATGTCATCACGCTGCTCGCGCACCATTTCCTTGGAACGCGCGTAGCCCATGGACAGGTCCTCATTCAAAAAAGGGACGTGAACCTGTGTATCTCCGTCGAGGTTCCTGTAATCAATCGTACCAGAAACGCCCTGAAAATAAGCGGTTTTTTCATCAATCAGCCGCAACCAGGCATCGACGACATTCACTTGAGCAGCGAAAATCAGAGCCAAGTCCTGCGATCTGCTGGAATGCGGTGCGCAAGTTATGGAATTGATCACGTAACGTTTGGTAGTGTTTGGCGTACGCCTTGGCGGCTGTGATCAATGACTCGGCATCGTAGGTTTGTGTATCACCGGCTGAGCCAGAGCCCATGTTTATTCTCATTTTATCACCTTCAGATTAGGAACTAGTCAATGGGATGGAAATGCGAAAATGTGATGTGTTTCTAGAAGGAACAGGGGAAAGTCTTTTGGTTTGTTTCTAGTGTACAAAATGTGGCTAAGTGTTGAACACAGTCGAAACTCCTAAATAAGCATAGGGAATTTACTGGAAAATGGTCTGTCGACAACATTCGATATCAAATACCCTGCTGTTGGGAATAGAGACTCAATACACAATAAAATCGACTGGCTCAGCATTGTTTATGCTGCCAGTCGATTAAATGAACATTGACAAAATAAATCGTGCACTATACAATTAACTTATGAGTTAAATTAACATAAACGTTAATCAATGTGCGAGAGTAACTTGCAAAATAAGTATATTTTTTTCCTCTGGAGGGCAAGATTATGCCACTGGTTTTCAATGAGAATGGAGTTCTTAGTCCCGGAGATTATCCAATGACCATAGAGCAACTAAAAAGTTCTCTATTGGTTCAAGGACCTGGCGGAGGGGTACCTTGGAATCAACAGAAACGTTTCATGTTAGTCACTAATTTATCTATTCTTGTTGATCAATTGCACCAAGTCGGAATTGACGAAATTTTTATTGATGGTTCATTTGTTGAAGATAAGGCTAACCCAAGCGACATTGATGGTTATTTTGCAACGAGCCCTTATTATCTATTAGATATTGTGCGGGATTTAAATAAAATAGATCCTCACAAAATTTGGACGTGGGACTGGAAAAGCAGAGTATACGATCGTAATTCGTCTAAGCCTCAACTTCCTATGTGGTATCGATATAAAGTAGAATTATATCCTCATGTAGGGCAAGAGAGCGGTATTCTTGATGAATATGGACATCAGCAAATGTTTCCTGCGGCATTTAGAAAAACACGGGATACTTTTTTACCGAAAGGCATTATCAAAATTATCAAGTAATTTAGAACTCCTGGTTTTGATTGTCAATGAACAGCAGTTTATACCGATTTCAAGCAAAGGAGTGAACGAGTATTATGATTAAAAATGAAGCCGCATATCAGAAGGCTGTTGAGAAGCTGAAGCAAGATCAAGACTATATAAAAAGTGAAAAAAGTCGATTTGAGAAAATGGAGCTTAATGCCGAACAAGTTGACATGGCCGTGCAGCCGTTGATCTCATTTCATGAACAATTAAAGGCAGAAGTCGAGTATTATGAGCGAATTAAACGTGGTACCTTTAATCCGGTATATAAATTCACAGACATTGGTAAGACATTAATCGCCTATAGAATTTACTTGAACTTACCACAAGTTGAGTTGGCTCATCGGCTGAAGGTAAGTGAAGCTCAAGTCTCTAGAGATGAACGTAACGAATACTACGGTGCAACGACTGAAAAACTTGAAAACGTTATGAGAGCTATGGGAATGAAGGCTACGATCAAAATCGAGATTACCGACGAAGTAGGGGCATAGTTGCCGATAAAGTGTTCTTTGGTTTACCAAATTCTTGATGGACATAGAGCGTGTATGGATTACACGTTCTGTGTCCATTTTCTTCTTTAGAGAAATGTAACGAGTCATCCATGTTTGTACAGCTTGAATCGGTCCCGAGAGAAGCTATATAGCATATGAACAGTAAGGACGAGCATTAGGAATGACAAAAGATACCAGATGATCCAATAGGTGAGTAAAAACAACACCAAGGCGAGCGCAAAAACGATGAATGAGCAACAGTAGCAATCAAAGCTCGATAGAGAAATGAGAACAATACAGAAGTCTAAGCTTTGAACATGTAGGCATTGAAAAAGTTTCATAAAGGAAACGTCTATTTTTCCGACCATTCAGTTATAATAATAGGAAGAATAAGAAGATTGGAGGATTTGCTTGTGCTGACCAATCTATATATTGATAACTTTAAAGCGTTTAATCGGTTTAAAATTCATTTTAAACAATACTTAACGGTCTTGATTGGAACCAATGCAGTTGGAAAAAGTTCTGTTTTACAAGCTATTGATTTATTGTATTATTTTGCGACAAATAATCTTGATGGTTATTTATCAAAACATAATTGGAAAGCTTCGGAGCTTAAGGGGAAAAGTTCAAGGTCAAAACGTAATATTAATTTTTCTGTCCATTTCCGCGTTGATAATCATGAGTTAGAGTGGTCTTTTACACTTGTCGCTCGTAAAGATGAGCTTATCTGCATGAAAGAACGAGTCCTGGAAACAAAAACAAATGCAGTTCTTTTGCTTAAAGATACAAAAAATATGCGTTGGTTTGATTCTGCTAAAGGTGACTTTCAGGAATTTCCGGAAATTCAGTTGAAAGGATCGATGCTGTCTTTAATTGGTTCTTCTCAAGAGGAGTTTGTCCATCGTTTTCCACAACTCAGCTCTTTAAAAAAAAATGTACTCAGTATCAAATCCTTTGAATCGTTGTCCCCGGAGCACATGCGAAAAACAAGCAGATATGATGCAAATGATCTGGGGCTTGGCGGCGAACGGCTTGGTGCTTTTTTGCATACACTGCCAAATGAAAAAAAGTCTTTGATAAACAAGAAATTAAAGAACTACTATCCCTATTTCGAAGCCATCAATACTAAAAAAAGACAATACGGACATGTTCAATTAAACATTGGTGAAAAATTGCCAAATATCAGTGCCTATAATGTTAATGCCAATTATATTAGTGATGGTTTACTTAGAATTATTGCGTTAGTCTCCCTAGAGGCGTTGGATGATGATCACCGTATTTTGTTACTTGATGAAATAGAAGACGGGATTAATCCAAATCTAGCAGCTGAGCTCGTAGATAATTTGCGTAGGATCGGAAAAAATAAACAAATTATTGTAACAACGCATAGCCCAGTCATTTTAAATTACTTTGATAAAGAAAGCATTGTCTTCTTGTGGCGAGATCGCGAAGGGCGTGTTAAGTCTCAAAATATGTTTGAGAGTCCCAAATTATCCGAGGAATTAAAGTTTATGAATGCGGGTGAAATTTGGCTCAACTTTGATCCTGAGGAGATCGAAGACGCTTTAGAGAAGACATTAGACGATGGTGAAGACCATGACGACTAAGTGTCTAAAGGTATTGATTTATGGTGAAGGACCAACAGATATCGGCACTGTTGACCAAAGTGGCGTTTGGAAAAAAGGATGTATCGTCAAACTCATTGAAAAAATTAACTCTCATGTTCAACTAGATTTTATTAATCCCCCAGGGAAGAAAGAGATAAGCCGTATTCCGATTATACCCACAAGAGGGCGGAAGAAATTTAGAGGACACGGTGCAATTATTAATAAGCTTGTATTATACGGTAGAAAAAATCATTTTGACTATGATCTCGTAATCTATTACGGAGATACGGATAAAGAGACGGGTTCGAAAAACTCTCGATTGAATGCTAGGAGGGAGTCTAAAGAAGCTTACGATCAAGCCTTTGAAGCTTTTGAGTTCTTTCATGTGAATGGAATTCCGGTGATTCCGCTTAGAATGCTCGAATCTTGGCTGTTAGCAGATCCGAGTTCATTTGCACAGGCTTTTGGCCGGTGCATTCAATTGCCAAGTGATCCGGAATTCTTATGGGGAGACAAACGCGATCCGAGTAGCAACTATCCGAAACATGTATTAAAGAGAGTTCTTTCCCAGTTAAATCAAATCCCCTCAAATGAAACGTATTGCCAAATTGTAGCGCATTTAAATTTAGATACATTGCAAAAAAAATGTCCGATCAGCTCTTCTCCCTTTATTGATTGTGCTCAAAACAAAATAAGATGAATTGATAAGCTGACTTGACGACTTACAAGATTAATAGAGTCGTCTACAAGAGACACTAAGAGAAACAGTTGTGGTACACCGCTCTTAAATCCGTTTTTTTATCCTTGTCTATTGTTTTATAAGCAAGCACATTGATCACTTATGGACGAACAGGTGCGTCTTTTATTTCTGAGAATGGTCAGATTTCCTTGATTCATTTGGAATAGGACAAATTGGGTGCCACATAAAATCTTCCAGTAGCAATTTGGGAGTGGCGCAGATGGTGATCACATTTTCCATGATTCAAGTACCTATCGAAATGATTTATCCGACCTACTCTACACAGCCGTCAAAAAGTGAATTAAAAAAAATTGCTAAGAAACTTCGGGCGGATGTCGCACTCCCCAGAATGATCGTTGTTGAGAAGAAAGAAAACGGGGACGGGTACTGGCTCGTTGCCGGTTATGAAATTTATCTTGCCTATCAGAAGTGCGGCTATAAGTGGATCAGTTGTTTTTGCCAGTCTAGAACGGATGCTACCTATAAAAGGCTGGAACAACTGCAATGGATGTATTTGGGCAAGTCCGGATGGATGGATAAGCATTTAAAGATTGTGAGTCTTATGAGTAAAGAAAAATCGATTTCTTCTATTGCTGATTCAATCGGCGTTAAGGAATCGGATATTAAACGGTACTTAATTAATCCTGCTATTCCGGAACGTATCGTAAAAAAAGCATTAGCGAATAATTCCAGCTTTCCGCTTCTAAATGCCATCATCCGTTTGAACGTATCATGGCGGATTCGAAACCAATTATTCGAACGAGCCGTTCTCCTCAGGGGACAGCAAAATAAGTTCACACTAGATAAAATGAAAATACTGAAGTGGCTGCTTCATATTAACCGATTTGCTGAATTGGAGAAGGAAGAAGATCGCTGGGCAGTGATTCAATTAACAGTTATTAACTATAGAGAAAGACTGACTGACGCGATGAAAAAAGAGATTGATAAGCGTTTAAAAAAGAAAAATAATGACTAATTCATCTTCAAGCATTGCAAAAAACTATGTAGAATGATTTTTATGCCTAGAGACTGAAAGTAAAAAAGTGTTAATACAGCAGGTTTATACAGGAAGACCAGCCTGGAAAACTTGCAGATGGCGCGATTCATTCGAAGTCAATGAATCATCTTCCAGATGCAAACGATCAGAATCGACGAAAATTGACATTTTCCAATTTATAATTATATAATAATTCAAGTAGTTATTACCTCTCAGTCTATTTTTTTTTGAGGTAGAGGTGCGATTGTTATTAGTGTGTAGTGGAGTCCGAGAAGACGAGGAAGCTAGTACAGAAGGAACGATCGCCGAAGTAACTAATGCATTCTCACCATTAGTTGCTGGGTCTGTAATCAATAATTACAGGACTGTCTTAATAAATTTCACCGAATTTATTAAGTTGCGCTCGCTCAGGAATAGGTAAGATGATGGATTTGGGATGACTGTATGATTTCCGGGTTCTTTGTCGGAAAAGGTATATGATCTTTTATTTTTGCCTTTAAGAGATTCCTAGCATTTTGGGGGATCTCTTTTTTGTGCTGATAAGAAAGTGTATTAAAAATCAAACATTAGCAGAAATGAG
Source organism: Sporolactobacillus caesalpiniae (assembly GCF_040513385.1). Taxonomy (NCBI): domain Bacteria; kingdom Bacillati; phylum Bacillota; class Bacilli; order Caryophanales; family Sporolactobacillaceae; genus Sporolactobacillus; species Sporolactobacillus caesalpiniae. The sequence goes on along the minus strand of NZ_JBEVCB010000007.1, from coordinate 277,648 downwards.
TGTAAGGATCGGGAGTAGCCCTGTTTTTTATTGGGAAGGTAATGGAACACTTTTAGTGTTCGGCTTATTTAGGGGTTACGCAGTGACCCCTACTTATTTATTCATTTGCAGCCGTTGACGTTAAAAGTAGGCTTTATATGGCTTGCCATTAGCGTTGTCTATGCACTGATTACAACCAAGGGCTTTAAAAAGTTGCCGCCAAGCTTTCAAGATTTATGATTGGTTTGGTGATTAAAAGGTAAGGCATAAGGACATGAACTTGAGAGAATCTTAGGTTCATGTCTTTTTTGTATGTTCATGGCATTTTAAGTGACTAAAAGATGCCTCCTGTAATGAAAAGGAGCCATCTTTTTTGTTTTGAAATCCCTAGGATGTTTAGCGTTCAGTAGAGATTTAAAGGCTGGCGAGAATTGGCACGTCCTCACTTTTTACGCCAAACTTTTAGGCATGATGCAGAAACGTTCCAATCTTTGCGTGCGTAAAAAAAGTGCCACATACAGAATTTTGATTTTTCATTTGATTTAGAATTTGGTAAAATAAGAGACACAGAAGCATCCTTTCTTTTGGGTGGTGTTGTTACCTATATTTTTCCAAAGGAATGGGTGTTTTTTCATTTTTAATGATAACCATTCTAATCCAAACTTAGGTTCAGCAAGAGATTAAACGTTTTTTTTAACTCCGAAACTTGAGTACATAAGTGATTGACAAAATAGTGAGAGTGAGGGATTAAATCTTGGATCAACTATGGTTAAAGCGAAATGGTACATACACTAAAAGTGTTTGGGGTGGTGGTGAAACCACTGAGATCTTCATCTATCCTGAAAAGGGTGATTATCGTTTGCGCAATTTTGGTTTTAGGATCTCGTCGGCTACGGTTACTCAGGCTGAATCCTTGTTTTCAAGTTTACCTGGATTTTATCGCTATCTGATGCCCCTTTCAGGAACAATTGAATTAAACTTCGATGGGAGCAGCACGAATAAAAGCTTATCCCCCTTTGAGGTTGCCGACTTTGACGGAGGGATTGCAACGAAGTCCTATGGTACGTGCCGCGACTTTAACCTCATGATCAACAAAGATCAAGGGTGGAGCGGACAGATTGACTTGATCACAGAACCTTCGAGTAAACAGGAAAATAAATTATTTACGGGTTATTTTGCTTTGGAAGGCAAAGCTAAATTGGAAGATGCAACCGAGGGATTATCGTTAGTTTTGAATCAAGGAGACTTTCTGATGATCAAATCGGAAAGTGATTTTGAACTGTCCGTATCCAGTCTGCAACCAACGCTGAAACTAATCAAAGTAACCGTAACTTCAGATAAAACAAACTAACAGATTCGTGATTTCTATTTCTATGGATGAGGTATTTAGAATGCACAGCATGAATATTCAATCAGTATCTTAAACACACCGAAAAGACAAAAGTGCAGTCAGGCTTAATACCTGGTTATACGGTCTGCTTTTTTACGTATATAGGCACAACTAGGTGTGACGAAACACCTCATTTGTGAAAACGCTGACAAAATTAAGTGACTAAATGCTCATTTTCGTAAAGTATAAAGGATTCAACGCTATTTTTGTGGAAAATCTAGTCAACAGCCTGTCGATTAAACTCGATTGGTTGAAAACTAAAGAAGGTGAACAATGTATGCGTCGGTTTTTTGTAGTGTTTAAACGCTTTTCTCTTGTTGTGTTAATCTTGGCGCTTTACGTGTCGATGTCCGGGATCAGCCCAAGGATTGCAAAGGCTGATGGAGGTGCTGATTCTACGCCTGATTATAGCGGGCATAAATCTTGGAATCAGTTGACGACGTCGAATGGTTTGTCGGCTGCGATCTATTCTGCAGGGCAAAGAAAGCTCGTTCGGTACCAACCCCATATTTACAGTCACTATGATGATAAAAGTACAACGTTGAACTATATGTGGGACAGTTACTTTGGGTACAGTCTGAACGGGGGAAAGGGGACCTGGCTGAGTGATGTCCATTTGGATTCGGCCAAATATGTAAACGGTACCAATATTATAAACGCTGTTCAAAAAGACAACGGCTTGGCGTTTAATAGCTATTACTTTACACCTTTTTCCGGAGATAACCAAAATCAGTCAAATATGCTTGTGATGCTGATGAAGGTCACGAACACATCGGATGTGGATAAAGAGGTTTCTGTTTTCTCAACGCAGAACATGCATCTGGGGACTGATTACGGCACAAATGATGAACAGACCTCCTACAATTCAAACAAACAATATATTAAAGAGTTCAACGGAAGCAACGGGAACATCGCGATTTACAAGAATTTGAATCGCTATGGTGCTCATTATGAGACGGGTTCTTCTGATCAAACACCATGGGCAGATGTGAGAAGTAATGGCAAACTCTATGACCGCACGCAAGATAAAGGGAATGACCTTTCCGTTGGATTCGAGAACCGGAGCAATGATCTTGCGGCAGGCGAATCCAAATGGTATGGCGTAATTATCGGATTGACTGAGAAAGGTAATGAATCACAATTAGGCGATGATGTGGAAGCCTTGGCTGAACCGGCGCTCGACATCAGTCCGGAAGCCTTGTTAAATCAAGAAAAGGATTGGTGGGCTAATTGGCACAGCAAGGAGAAGATGCCGGCAGGATTATCTGACCAGGAGCAGCAAGTGTACAAACAATCAACGGCTGTCCTTAAAATGGCACAGGTTAGGGAGTCTGGAAAAGGGTATGGCCAGGTTCTGGCAAGTCTGATCCCTGGGGAATGGAGCATTGGCTGGGTTCGCGATGGCATTTATTCGATTCAGGCGCTTATTGAATCCGGTCATTATCAAGAGGCAAGAAATGCGCTCAAATTCATGTTTGAAGCGGACATGCGCAAGACTGAAGATGGGAAAGACAACTACTATCAGAAGCACTATATTGAAAGTACGGACAAGTCTGTACCGACGTACGGGCTAGGTGTTGATCTTTCCGATGACTACCTGATCTCCCTTTGTCGTTTCTTCGGTAATGGTACGGAAGATTCGGACCCTAATGAAAACGGATACAACATTGAGTTTGATGGCTGGGGTCTCGCACTCTGGGGCGCGGAACGTTATGTTGCCGAAACCGGAGATACCGCTTTTCTAAATGAATTTTGGCCGAAGCTGAAAGCACGAGATGCTAATCTGCTTGAGGAATTGATCGATAAAGATACCGGACTGATGCAACCGGATTCTTCAATTTGGGAGGAGCACTGGACACCATTCGATGTGCGGGGGAATGCGCCGGCTCGTCAGCAGTTTGCCTTTACAAATATAACGACGTATCAAGGTTTTAAATCTGCCGCCCGCCTGGCAAGCCTTGCAGGTGATCAGGAAGGTGCTGCGCGATTTACTGAAGATGCGTCCAAATTAAAAACAGCCATTTTGGATCATCTTGTTGTGGATACAAATGGTGCCAAGACCATTGCATCCTCGCTGGAACGAAAGAGTGATCCGGCGAAATTCAATGATGGGTCGACCGTTGAAGCGATTCATTTCGGCCTCGTCGATCCGTCCAGCGATCTGGCTAAGGGCATGATCAATGCTTATGATCAAAACCTGAGAATAAAAACGGGAAGTACGCCCGGCTATATGCGTAATCAGGATGGAGATACCTATGATTCCAGAGAGTGGGGCTTTATTGACTTAAGAATTGCGGGTGCATTAGCCAAGATGGGTCGGGATGACCAAAGTAAGGTCTTGCTGGACTGGATGACGAGTACTGCGACCGCAAACTATGATCTGATTCCGGAACTTTTGGACTGGACGACTCAGGATTATGCAGGGTCCGTGCCAATGGCTGGTTTTGGATCCGGATCTTATGTTCTTGGGATCAATGACTACTACGGACAACAGACAAGTAAACCTGAACGCGCAGCAACAGATGCCGTAGAAAAAGCGGAAGCAAGCAAAACTCAAGCGGATGTCGATGCCGCTCGTGCGCTGGTGGATAAACTGACCGCGGGTGATGTCAAGACCGATCTTGAGAATCGGTTAAATGCCGTGCAGAAATTAATCGATCAAGCGAAGGCTGAGGATTCAGCAACGCATGCGGTTGAAAAAGCAGAAACGAGCAAGGATCAAGCAGATGTGGACGCAGCACGAGCACTTGTTCAAAAGCTTTCTGATGGAACGGTGAAGACGGAGCTGACGAAGCGTCTCGACGTTATGCAGAATCAAATTGACGAAAGCAAGGCAGAGAAGGCAGCTGCTCAAGCGGTTGAAAAAGCGGAAAAGAGCAAAAATCAGACTGATGTGGATGCAGCGCGAGCGCTTGTTCAAAAGCTTTCCAATGAAACGGTAAAAACGGAGCTCGTGAAGCGGCTTGATGCGGTGCAGCAACAAATTGACGGAAGTAAGTCCGAAGAAGCAGCCATCAAAGCGGTACAAAAAGCAGGGGTTGTCAAAACTCAGAAATCAATTGATCAAGCCCGAACCCTGGTCGAACGTCTTCCGGACGGTAAGCTGAAGTCTAAACTAACAAAAAAATTGAACAAGATCCAAAAGATTGTCGATCGTCGTCATGGGATTGATCAAGCGACCGATGCTGTGCAGGTCGCGGCAAAGTCACTGTCCCAGAAAGATGTGAATACGGCGCGCAACCTTGTCAATCAATTGCCGTCCGGAGCTGTCAAGAAAGCACTGCTTCAGCATCTGAGCGCTATTCAGAAGAAAATTGATCGTAAAGCTGTTCTCTATACCGGTTATCTCACTAAGAAACATGCGTTGTACAAAGGCTCTTCCGTTCATGCAAAGATACTGAAAAAGCTTCCGGCAGGAACAGTGGTAAAAGTACTTAAAACCGGCAAATGGACGAAAGTCCGTTATCAAGGCTTTGAGGGCTATATTTGGGGCAAGGATGTCAAGAAGGTTGTATTTAAAGGAAAACTTGTGAATCCGTCCGCCTTCCGATCCGGCAGTTCAAAGAAGGCTCATATCATTAAGTATTTGAAGAAAAACACCCACGTAAATGTTCTGGTAAAGGGGAAATCATGGGATCGGATTGTTTATGGGGGAAAGATCGGCAGTGTCTGGAGCAAAGACATCAAGAATAAGTAAGCTCGGTGATTCATTCGCTCTTTGTACTCGCTTTTTAATTATGAACATGTGAAGGGAGTCACAATATGTTTGGGAAAAAGTTATTTAAAAGCCTGCTTTCTTTAACGTTGAGCGTTGTTCTGTTGTTACCAATCTTACTGAGTCCGATCCAGGCACAGGCTGATTCGCCTGCCGATGGCTTGTCTTTGGATGGACGGACGCCGCTGAGTGTGTCGGGTTATACCAAGGAGAATAATGGGATCAAGCTTGATCTCGGGAAAAAATATGTCGGGTATATCCGTCTCCTTTCATCGACGATGTCTAAAGTGTCGATTCTCAAAAAAGGGGACGATGAGTACAATTCTCCGGGGATTGCAAAGAAGGACTGGTCCGCGCCTGACTTTACCATCAGTGAGCAAGCGGACACTTATGTGCTCTCCACTGACAAGCTTGATATCTATATCCATAAAAAACCTTTTGGTGTGAAATACACCGATAAACAAGGCACGGTGATCAACGAAGATTACCTCGATCGAAGCAGCGGTTATGATAATGATGGCAAACCGTACGTTTATAAGAAGCTGACTGTGGGCAACCGAGAAAGCTTCTACGGTTTTGGCGAACAGGCCCGCGGATTGAATAAGTATGGAGAAAAAATGACGCTGTGGAATACGGATGCTTATGGTTATGACAACAATACAGACAGCCTCTACACCTCAATTCCGTTTTTTATCGGTTTGAAGGATCAGAAGGCATATGGCATCTTCTTTGACAACACCTACAAATCGCATTTCGATATGGCCAAGGAGAGCGGTGACTATTATTATTTTTATGCCGATGGAGGGAAGCTGACCTACTATTTCATCTATGGTCCAAAGGTGCAAGATGTATTGGCCAGTTATACCGAATTGACAGGGAAAATGAACAAGCCGCCGTTATGGTCGCTTGGCTTTCAACAAAGCAAGTACGGCTATACGCCGGAACAGCTGCTTGAGGTGGCCAAGACCTACCGTGAGAAAAAAATTCCATTAGATACGATGGTATTCGATATTAATTATATGAATGGATACCGCGTGTTCACATGGGACAATCAATACAAAGATGCATTAAAAGCATTGAAAGCCCAAGGTTTCCGGACGGTCACGATTGTCGATCCAGGCGTGAAAGCAGAGAATGGTTATTCGATTTATCAGGATGGCACAAACAAAGGCTACTGGGCGAAAAATCCAGACGGAACCGCTTTTCATGGAACGGTTTGGGCCGGGGATTCTGTTTTTCCCGATTTCTCCCGTGCAGAAGTACGTGACTGGTGGGGGGAAAATCAGGGCACCTTGCTTTCTGAAGGTGTGGATGGCATTTGGAATGACATGAATGAACCTTCTATATTTAACGGACCTGGTGGTACAACCCCGCTTGATGTGCAGTTCGGAAATCAAACGGCAGCTGAATTTCATAATGTCTATGCACATGAAGAGAATCATGCGGCTTATGATGGCTATCTCAAGCTTAAGCCAAATCAGCGCCCGTTTATTCTGACACGAGATATGTATGCAGGGACACAACGGTATGCGGCAATTTGGACAGGTGATAATCAGAGCGACTGGGAACATTTGGCCATGACCATTCCGATGAATGCGAATCTGGGTCTGTCTGGACAGCCTTTTGTCGGGAATGATATTGGCGGATTCGCCGGGCCACGGGCAACACCGGAATTGTTTGCGCGATGGATTGAGATCGGATCTCTGGTACCTTTCTCAAGGAATCACTACTCGATTGACAAACAGGATCAAGAACCTTGGCAGTTTGGCAAGCAAGTTGAGAATATCAGCCGCAAGTACGTTAGTTTGCGTTACCAGCTGATGCCGTATCTCTACAATGCGTTCATTAAAGCATCTGAGACCGGAGCACCTGTTCAACAGCCATTGGTTTATCAGTTCCAAAACGATCCGAATACGTACAACATTAATGATCAGTACATGTTCGGTGATAACCTTATGATCGCACCGATCGTCTCCGAAGGGAAAACCAGTCGCAAGATTTATCTGCCGAAAGGAACAGACTGGATCGATTATTGGAGCGGCAAGTCCTATAATGGCGGGCAAACGCTGACCTACAAAGCAGACCTGTCAACAATGCCGATCTTTATCAAGGATAATGTGATCATTCCAACGCGTGAGGTTCAGCAGAGTACGGAAGAAAAGCCGTTGACTAATCTCATTCTTGACAGCTATCTTTCATCAGAGGCTGAAAATACTTTTTATGAAGATGACGGCGAGTCGTTTAATTATGAAAAGGGTGCCTATAACACTACTCAATTTGAATTGAAGAAAAAAGGAAACACATTGACCTTTGATCAAAAGCAAACCAAGCAGGGCTATGATTCAAAAATCGCAGCCTACACACTGAAATTACATGGGGCGAACGCTCCGCACGCCATCGTTTCAGCGGGCAATCATTATAAAGCCGCTGATCATCTCGATGGTCTCGGTGAACGTACTTATTATTTTGACGCAGACGCAAACACGCTCTATGTCAAGGTTCCCGTTGCTGACCAAAAGGTGCACATCACGTATGCTTCATCGGTAAAGGAAGCCACAGATGCCGTTTCTAAAGCAGAGACGAGTAAAGTACAGAGTGATGTGGATGTCGCGCAAGCGCTCGTTGATTTGCTCAATGACGCTACTGTTCAGACTGAATTGAACGGAAGATTAAACATCGTTCGTCAAGCCATCCATACAGCGAAAGCAGAACAGGCGGCAACGGATGCGGTCAAGAAGGCGGAATCTAGCAAAACGCAGCAGGATGTTGATGCCGCGCGTGTATTGGTTCAGAAACTGAACAACGAAACGGTAAAAAATGATTTGAACTGTCGATTGGATGCTGTTCAGAAAGCCATCGGTGCAGTGGACGCTGAACGCACGGCAACAGACGCCGTGGTAAAAGCAGAAAAAAGTAAGGCGCAAAGTGACGTTGACGCTGCACGCGATCTCATTGATCCATTGACGAATGCTCGTGTGAAAAAGGAACTGGAAAAACGACTTGCCCGTGTCCAGAAAAAGATTGATAAGGCAGCGAAACAAGAAGTTGCTGTTGCTGTACGAGCGGTGGCGAAGGCGGAAAAAACAGAAAAACAGCAGGATGTTGATGCCGCACGCAGACTGGTCAATCTATTGCCTGCAAACAGCCTAAAAGCCGAGCTCTTATGGCACTTGTCTCAGGTTCAGAAACGTATTGATCGAAAAGCCGCTCATTTCGTCGGCTATCTGACGAAGAAGCAAGCGGTTCGTGTCCGGCCATCGGCACACGCGAGAAAAGTCAAAATGCTTCCGGCAGGTGCATCAGTTAACGTACTGAAGGCTGGCAAATGGATAAAAATTAGTTACAAGGGTGCAACGCGCTATGTTCAAGGCAAAGCGGTCAAGAAAGCTGCATTTACGGGCAAACTCAAAAATAAGGAGGCTTTCCGTTCCGCCTCGTCTACCAAGGCTCATGTCATCAAGCGCCTGAAAAAGAATACAAAAGTGATCGTACTGGCTAAGCAAGGCCAGTGGTACCAAGCCGTATATAAAGGAAAACTGGGCTATATCCGGAATCATGCTGTTGTGAAAATGCATCGTTCTGCTAATCACGATTGAACGATTACTAAAGCACAAAAAATCGAGAGGATGATCCCTCTCGATTTTTTTGTGCTTTTAGGAGATTCGTTCGTCAAGCGACCGGGGTAAAACGTCTGGAGACTTAGAGGGTATGTGTGGAACAGTAGAGCTAATGGTAAATCGCTTTTAAAAGATTTGCTGTAGCATTACTCTTCTTATTCTTAATGCTATAGTCACTTTTGTTCTGTCCTGCTGGGTTTACAAAAAATAAGGGTAGAAGATTAAGAAATATTTATATTTGCCAGTATGGTTTTTTTGAAAAATCACGGCAGATACTTATTCATCATTTTTGGAAGGAACAGCACTCGGCTTTGAACCGTTCAGCAAAAAGATCGGTTAACGGTATGACTGTGGAACTCCTTTTGGGGAGTGATATAGATCTATATGTTTCAGCAGTATTTTGAATCGTTGCTTGACAGTTTAACAAAACGCAGGATAAGAGTAAATAGCTGCTCCCTATATGTCTGATTCCATTTTTGATCATCAACTAGTGATCGAATTCGTGTTTCTTGTTTGTTAATAATACCCCAAAACAATGGATCATCCTCCCTCACTTTACCTACTCGCTATTAGATGGATTTCAGTTTTCTATCTGTTCTATATGAGGGGGACATCTATTACGGAGTGGCGGTTTATTCTCATTACTGAGCAAGAAAAATGGCATCCTTGGAAAGGAAGATGGAGACATGGGCCATTATTGCAGAATTTGCGGGCGAACGCGACCAAATGAAAAGTTTTCAGGGAAAGGGCATCGGAAGCATATTTGTAAAGACTGTTCGCGCAAAAAGCCTCTGAAAAAGAGTAGGAAAGAGGACGATGCTTTTTCATCCGAACTGATATCGTTGTTCGATACGATGCCGCCGCGCATGCAAGATGGTGACGACGATTTTAATTGTGATTTTGATAAACATGACGCAGATAAATCGAACGATGAGGATCTGCCTTTTTGAAAGGAGAAATTTTGAATGAGTGACAAAGTTGATCAGGAAACTGAAAAGGCGCTGCTTCATGCGGTGGAAAGTGCAAAGAATTATTCGCAGAAGCTGCGGGAGGGCAGAGATAAGCGACTGTGGCAATCGGTTGATAGTCCCATGCAGTCTTTTAGATGCGTTGAATAGGCTAACGAAGAATGAGCTGGATGAGATACGTAAAAATTATATGTTTAAAGGACTTAGTGCGCTTAAGAAAGCTGATTTGGCAGCAGAACTTGCTCGCGGCATTTCTATAGTCTTTCACACTGTTCTCAATACATTGGATCAAGGGAGATATGACCTGATTAAAGACATCGTGAACCATTCAGGCATGGTTGCTGATCGAGGACTGTCTCCCTCTAAGATCGAGACATTGATGAAGTATAGTATCCTCTTTCCCGGAAGTTATGAAAATAAAAAGGTGCTTTTCATGCCCAATGAGTTAATCAGTATTTTTGAAGCAAATGATAACGACGCGCTGCGGCAGGTTTTCCGCCGCAATACAGAGTGGATTCAAGTGACACATGGACTGCTTCATTACTTTGGCGTGATGGATACAATGCGCATCATGGATAAGCTTGAGCGTCTGATCGGTCATTCCATTGGCAGCCATGATTATCTGAGTGTGATGACTTTTGCCTGTGACTTTTACGGACAGGCAAGCTTAACCGGTACGGGTATGCGTGATTGCAGAGCCTTTGATGCAGGAAAGATTATCGAAGAATACCTCATGCGCCCGGATATCGAGGACTATCCGTTTACGAAAAAACAGCTCATAAAGGCTACTGATCCGGATTACGTTGAGCGTTCTCCACAGATGAACCACTTGATGCACCTGCTGTCGCGCAATTATCAATTATCTAAGGAAGAAATTGATGATCTTGAGCTGCAGATCAGCGCGATCCTTCAATGGTGCAAATCCCTCAAAGGTCATTCAGTTTCTGCAGATGCGGATGGAACTTCCTTCGTTTGATTTCGTGCAGCAGTTACTGGCCGAAGTAACCGAGGTTTACAATCATACACGCCAGTGGGCGCTAAAAGGGCATACACCGCATGAATTATTTCAGAACGAAAAGCGGCACCTGAAACCAGTTCCGGATCATCCTTTTGCGCCGGTTCGGTCTCAATTTTCGGCTGGCGGTAGCTCGGCAACCCACCCCAAAAAGGTCGGTCGCAATGACCCTTGCCCATGCGGCAGCGGCAAAAAATATAAGAAATTGCGGGAGGTGAGGGAACGAATTGAATATTCGGTTGTACAAAAGCTTAAATGGTAAACCATGGAATATATTGGTAACTGTTTATAACCAGTAAGCCATCGAGGCAAACATCGAAGATGTGAGCATTAAGGCTCGTGGAGGAAAAGTAGGGAAAGGCGTGTCTGGCGGAGAAGAGTCGCTCAGTTCTTTGCTCTTTGCTCTCTCACTTCTGCAGAATCTTGAGACCGTCCCTGGATTTATCTTACTCGATGAATTTGACAGTGCATTGGATGAGCAGCGCAAGTCAAAAGTTTTTGATTTATACGTTCAAATGCTTAATCGTCGGCTCATTGTGTTGACGCCAAAATCACATGAGAAAGCTTATATTGATCGATTTAAGAAAGCATTTATTGTGCAGCATGATCCGCGAATTCCCAAGAGCAAAGTTATCGGAATTAGGATGAAGGATATCGGTAACTAAGCTTTCCAGGAAAAATCGAAATGCGATATAACAAATGTTTACTACTTCTTACAGCTGAGGTTAACAATGATTAAAGACATTTCTCATTGGGAAAAAGATGAAACATTAGGCGCATCAGGAACTAAAGAAAAGTTTTGGCCCGTTCAACCGAATACAGAAGAACAATTTTTGTTTAAACTGCCGAAAGAAGGAACCGGTGAGTTTTGGGCTGAAAAAATAAGCTCGGATATAGGAAAGTTACTTGAATACGATATGATGGATACTACAATAGTGGATGCTGAATTAGGCTGGTAAAAATTCGGCACCTTCGCATGATTTATAGCTAATGGTTAGGTATGTATCCTTGATTTGTACGACGAGTAAAAGGGCAAAAGAAAAAAAGCGTAGTACCGTATCGATGTTCGCCATCGTGATCCCCATATCAATGGTGACCGCAATCGTTTCAGCGGTTTTGGCGCGCACTAAACCAAGACCGCACTTTTGCTTGATAAAAGCAAAACGACGTTCAATTTCCCCTCGACGATTCTCAGCGTCTCGTGCTGCTGCGTTGTCGGCGCGTCGCTGCTTTTCATCAACGTTCTTGGGCTTGCGCCCGAGTTTGGGTCCTATAATCGAAATGCCTCGCTCTTTGGCAAACGCGATGTTTTCACGATTGCGATACAGTTTGTCGGCCAACACTTCGTCGGGGTAATGATCGTGCTGTTCTTTATAGCGCTCAATGGCCTTTTGGAAGTCGGTACTTTCATTAAATGCGTTGAAATCAACACGTTCGATTTCGATGATCCCATCTTGAATCGAGGTATCGATTTTCGGACCAAACTCCGTGTTTTGTTTCGCCTTGCCCCGCTTGATTGGGCGTACGTATGGCTGAGACAGACTGACAATCCGATGATCCACTCGATGGGTCTTATTTCGATACATGAACTCCTGCTGCGTAAACAGATGCTGGATCGTGGTCAGTCGGCTGTGTTGCTTCTCAGTCAATTCACCGCCTTTTGCGCGCAGCTCGTCGACATAACGCAAGTCACGTCGCACGTATTGCAGTTGTGTTTTGACTTGGTGGCGCGTTTCCTTAGCGGTGCGACGGGGCTTCTTGGTGAAGGTGACATAGGCTTTATGGGCTTCTCGTTTGTACGTCCGTGGAATGGGGACGTGGAGCTGATGAGCCAGTTCCGTAATCATTTTTTCAAGGAAGGTGCGGGCTTGGTTGAGTAGCGAGTAGTCTTGTGGAAAGCGGATGTTGACCGGCATGACGGTGGCATCAAGGATCATCGTCTTCTGCTCGTCACCCAGGCTGTCTTGAAGCTGAGTTTTACACCAGACGCCCATGATTTGGCGCAACTGGGTGCTAATGGGGGCGATCCGTTTCCGAAAATGCGTGAGGGCAGAAGGGTCAAAGGGTCGGCTGACCACGTATGTGGGACAACCGATGAAGTACTGATAAGCGGGCGTATCCCGAATGGCCGTGACCAAATCAGCATCAGAAAGGCCCGTGGACTGCTTAATGAGCTGGGCGCCAAAAAGAAGCCGAAAGGGTTTGCCCGCTCGGCCAAGTGGAGACGGAAAAACGACACGATAAACCTCCTCCATCTGGGTCCATGGCAACTGATCCGCGAGCTGAACCCATTTATTTTCCGGGCTTAAGGAGACACCCAGTTCCTGACCGAAAGACTCAATTGAAAGTTGAACCGTTTTTGTCCGATAAACCATTCCAAGCACCCCATCTATTAAAAAATGCATAGAAAATCGCGTCACAGCGTATTATCCCATGCATTTATTATACAATAAATAGGGTATTAATGTTTTAAATATAAAACTTTTATAATTATTCAGTATCCACTAAATAATGCCAATTTATCTAATGAATTGCTTATTATGACAAAATACTACTAGGTCAAAAACAAAATAACAAATATGAAAATCGTATCTAAATGCATTTAAGCGAAGAAGTTTTAATTTTGATTTGCTCTGATCATGTTTCATTTATTATCCAAAATGTTCCGGGAATTTTGGTATAATTTATACAAATAGAATTCTTGGAGTGGTGACTTCAAATGAATCTAAGAAAACCTGTGGCGAAAAATAATACAGAAAAACCAGTCATTATTGGATGGCTATTATGCGATCGTCACCAGTGAAATATCAGGAAACGGACGAACAGATTATCAAGCTCTATCGAGGTTTATGGAAAATCGAAGAGAATTTCAAGGTGACCAAAAGCGATCTTGAAACACGGCCCGTTTATCTGTCGACACAAGAACATATTGAGGTGCATTTTTTGACCTGCTTTGTATCACTGGTGATTGCCCGAATTTTGGAAATCCGTCTCCACGGGACTTACTCAATCTCCACCTTGATCGAAAGTCTGAAAAAAGCATCCTGCAGTCACATTCAGGAAAATTATTACCTGTTTGACTATTATGATGACGTACTCACCGACATCGGCAAAGCATTCGGCATCGATTTTGGGAAAAAATGTCTGCCTCTCCAAGAAATTAAAAAAATTTTAGGACAGGTGAAAAAAGGCTAAATTCCCCTACAACTTTATGACAAATAAAAGCAGCCATAAACCGTATAACCGTGCGGGTTCATGGCTGCTTTTTAGTCCATTTAGCTGCAAAAGTCAGGATACAATACGGAACTGATGTAATCTCTAGAATGTGGCGTGACTTTGGAGTGAACATTCGAATGAAGAGGTGAACCATTTTGATTTGTTTCTAGTGGATAGATTGTGATCAATTGATGAACACGGTCAAAATTACCGAAAACAGAAAAAACGCCGCCCAATTCATATTTCGGTCGTCGGACGATGTTTTTTAGATGAATAGTGGGTTCTTTACCGTATCACTTTTTCTTCATCAACTCCTCTTTCAGCGGTTCTAGATTTTTCCGCAACTCTTTCTTCCACAAGCGTACGGTGTGTTCGGAGACTTGGAAGGTGGCAATTTTTTGGTGTCCCAATCGTTTAATAGTGGTTAGACTCGTTTTTGGTTTGTCAGTTATTGTTCAGAAGATTTGATTGTTAGTAGATTAAATTCGGATTTTCAAAATGTCATAAGAGTCATTTCATAATGTCGCACACTTTTTGTCTGAATAAATAATCTAGAGATTACTTGTATTTCATACGCTCACTGTTTGCTCATTTTAATGGTTGTGACAGGTTTTGTATATTTGTTATCAGTCAGTTTTTCGAAGGTGTTGGCGATCTTTAAAAGTATGTCTTCAGCTCCATGTTTGCCAATGAGCATCATGCCAACAGGTAACCCATTTTCAGAATAACCGCACGGAATGTTTAGTGCGGGATGGCCGGTTACATTAAACACACCGGTATTTGTATCCACACCAAAGGAAAGCTTAACTTGTTTTTCCAGACTTGCATCTTCGCTGGGAAGTTTGGTAGCTTTGAACGGAACGGTTGGCATGACTAAAGCATCCCATTTGCGTAAAGCTTGATCAAATTCATTTCTTAATTTCAGCGCAAGATTTTGTGCTTTGGCATAATATCTTCCGTGATAGGCTTGTTGCATATATTGCCCCGTTAAAATCGTGATCTTAGCGGCTGCTGAGAGTTCATTTGCATAGGCTTTCATCCCTTTTGCAAATGAGTCAAGCAGTTGTGTTTGGTGATAGCCCCTCCAGCTTGTTCCAAGTGCATGCCCGCGAAACATCTGAATTGCGGTTCCTTCAGTATTAATAATGTTTGCCAAGTGGATACCTTGACGGTGCATAGGTACTGAAAGATGACCTATGGTTGCTCCTGCATTCTGGAGTAAATGGGCAGCATTCAATACGGTCTGATCAACATCTTTTTCTGATATTGGCCAGTTGAACCCTTCGTCCACAATGCCAATGTGCATACCTTCGATACCGGCGGTTAAATCTTGTGTATACGATTTCTTTTGAATCGAATATTGACGAGGATCAAGTCCATCTGATCCCGCAATCACTTCAAGAAGCAGAGCTAAGTCATTAGATGTTCTTGCCATGGGTCCGACATGGTCTAACGTAACATCAACGGGAAAGATTCCCGTATAAGGGACCAATCCCCACGTTGGTTTTAAACCAAGAATACCACACCATGCGCTAGGCATTCTGATTGAACCGGTCTGATCGCAGCCGATGGCCATATCTACCTCACCTGTTGCGACTAAAACAGCACTGCCACTTGATGATCCGCCAGCGGAATAGGCGGGATTGTAAGGATTAAGAACGGATCCGGTATCAGATGTAAAACTGCTGCAGTCACAGCAGAAGCTCTCGCAAACGGCTTTTCCAGATATTTCGCCTGCTTGATCAAGGATACGCGTAACAATGGTTGCATCCACTTGAGGAATAAATCCTTCCAATACTTTAGATCCATTCATCATCGGCACTCCTGCTAGACTTATATTGTCTTTGAGTGCAATTCTTTTACCAGCCAATTTTCCATGTTCCGCATGTTCAACACTTGTTTTCCAATACCATGCATTAAGTGGATTTTCCTGCTTGGTGGGGCGATATCCTGGTGTTCGCTTATAGTTGACTTGCAGGTCCTGATCTATCATCTGATCAACGATTTCATAGGACTCAAGCATATTTTCTGTGATCAATTTCTGATAGCTCTTAATTTCTTCTTCGTCCATCGATAGATGATATATCGGTAAGATGTTTTTCAATATCCCAATGTCTGGATTTCTCAACGCTTTATCCTCCCCTAATAAAAACAAACCAGGCTGATGGCACCTGGTTTGTTTTGCTCATTTGATCTGATCAAGAAAGATCGTCCGTTATTTCTACACTTTTCCCAAATATTTTAAGAAAAATAAGGTAAACAATACCTATTGCCAGCCAAGTAAAGCCAAGCGTCTTGGCTAGAGAATCCAGGTTCCACCAAACAAAACCAATGATGAGAAATCCAATAATTGGCATGACTAGATATTTAAAATACTGTTTGCTTTGTTTCTTTCTTAAATAGAAATTGATCACTGCGATATGAAGGATCAAGAAAGAAGATAAAGCTCCGAAATTTACAACAGATGCAAGTTTGCCAATTTGTGATGCAAAGATTGTCGTTACAATGAGTGATATCACTGCAACAAGAATTGTGCTGACATAAGGTGTCTTATACTTTGGATGCACCTTAGCGAGAATGTGAGGGAGCTTCCGATCGCGTGCCATACTGTAAAGAATTCGCGAGATCGCTGTTTGTGCTACCAGTGCATCAGCAAGTCCCCAAGATACTGCTGTTGCAACAATTGTTACAATTCTCAGCCAATCTCCGCCTGCAATGCCCGCAACTTGATAAAATGCAGTATCTGGATTTTTAAACGCATTATAGTTCGGAAATATAAGTGCGGCAACCCATGTTTGGACAATAAATAATACACCAACGAGAATAAGTGAGAGGACGGTTGCACGCCCAACGGCCTTTTTTCCACCATTTGACTCTTCAGAGAGTGTTGAGATCGCATCAAAACCAAGAAAACTCAGTACAGCAATAGAAACAGCACCCATGACTGTTGGTATTGAAAATTCTGAAGGATTGAATAATGGATTAAAGCTGAACGACGCACCATTCACATGTTGCGTAATTGCTGTAATTCCGATAATGATAAAAATGGCCAGAACGATAAATTCCAAAAAAAGTATTATTTTATTGGTTTTCGCGGTAAAAACAATCCCGCGAATATTGATTAATGTATTACATCCAATAAAAATAATAAGCCATATAATAATTGGAACCTGCGGAATGATATCTGCGAGTGCAACGGCGCTGACGAGATAAAGAAGTGCTGGAATAAAAATATAATCGAGCAAAATCAGCCAGCCGGCGATGAACCCTACATTATCATTGATCCCTCTTTGTGCGTATGAATAAACGGAGCCTGCAATAGGAATTGCTTGTGACATTTTGGAATAACTCAGTGCGGTAAAGAGCATACCGATCATTCCTATTGCATAGGCAAGCGCAACCATACCGTGTGATCCTATAGCAATTTGTCCATAAATGCCGAATGGCGCAATTGGAACCATAAAAATAAGTCCATATACTAATAGATCGGTAAATGAAAGCGCACGATTCAATTCTTGTTTGTACTCGGTTTTTGCCTCAATGTTTGCTGCCAATGTATTCACCTCTTGATTTATATTGTTTTAATGCCGTATGCGTCAAGAAACCATCTAGGGACTGAAAAACGCGCTGTGCGTTTTGGATCGACAATCTGAGAAATCTGTACATCACCGATCGCGCTCATCAACATGGTTAAATCGGGAAGACTGAGGTCGACATAGTCTGAGAGAAAATGAATCATTTTCTCGACGCTTTGTTGTGCAGCCGAGTCTAAAGTACTTTCTGATGCAATGATTGCAATGCCTTTCTCATTTGAAAGCATTGGCGTGCTGAGACTGAGATCATCTCTGATTTCAAAGCGAACAGTTGCTGAACCGGCGATTTCTACTCCTGAAACGCCGATTTCACCGTCCCCCATAGCCGCATGCATATCACCGAGACCAAACAAAGCACCTTGATGGTAAATCGGGAAGTAAAGCGTTGTGTTCTCAGTAATCAGTGTTGTGTCCATATTGCCGCCATGTGCGCCCGGTGTTCCGCAATTTATCGCACCTTCTTGCGGAGCTACGCCAATGACACCAATCATTTTTCGAAAAGGAATCTTGACTTTATCATTGAAAATGACATGATCCCCTTCAATAGGAGCAATCTTGAAGGAAAGTCCGTCCAAACGGTGTCCCATTGTTCCTAAATCTTTGCCTGTTGCTAGAACGCCCTTGCTTTTTACTGCTATATTATCTATATGGACGGCCAATACTTTTCCTGGTTCTGCCCCATCAATATAGATTGGTCCGGTGGCGGGATTGACACGATCCCAATCAATTGAATCGTAACTTGTATTTTCTGACGCTACTTGGTCTTCAAAACAGTCATAGGTTTCAATGATTACTTCCTCACCAGGCTTCACATGCGCAACCGGTTTGTTATCTTTGCTGAATGCATAAATCGGTTTTCCTCTTTGAATCTGAACAACCATGAATACACCTCCAATCACTTGATACTTAAAGTATAAGAGTACAGAAGTGAGAGAAGTTACGATATATTATTCAGATTTTATAAAAATCTATCATTTGTGTAACAAAACCTGACATAACCAAATGATAGATTGCAAACAACCACTGAGAATCAAACAGGACAATATACTGATCAATAGCGATGTATGAGCGATAATCAAACAAAATCCACCAAGGAATCCAATGAGTAGGGGAGTCAAGGTCAGCATTGTGATCTTTTTTCTTGATAAGATAAGCAATGAAAAGCAAGGGATGGATACGATACATAAAATGGAAAACAGTTTGATGCTGACAAGCAGTGTGTCGTAGGAAAGCCGCAATGTGAAACATAAGAGTAAAAGGACACCTAATGTTGTCAGATGGACATTTTTAAAAAATGCAATACCCGGATGTTTCTGTTCGGGAAGTATTAAAAAAACAGCATCCATGATTGCTTTCATGCTGACCATCAAACTGATTAGTCCAATTGATAAAAGTGCTGAAATTAAGAATGTCATCGCGATATCTGAGTAATTGGATAATACATGTAAAACGCTAGTGAATGGGTACGGAGGTATGACTGCGATACTTTGCGTAAAGACCCCAATGAATAATAAAGCAGTCACTAAGCTTGTAAAACAGAAAATTGCATTTCGATAAATGCTTTTTATTCTGTTCGCTTTCATGGAAAAGTTGAGATGCCAAAGAGAAATATTGGTGAGCATATAACCGAGATAGATAAAAATCATGATAAGAAACCAAATTATTTGCTCAAGGATGTTTGAGAAAAGCTTCTGATGCAAATGATTTTGTTGAACCGTCCATACTTGATAAACCGTTTTGATCCCGTTGGTAAGATAGATATACAAGAGCAAGCAAGCAACTGTACCAAATGCAAATACAATCAGCACTCTGCTGATTTTTGATATGGCACCATAACCGCCCATTACTGAATAGACATACACAAGAAAAATCAAAGCAATGAGAATCACTACAATAGGAATCTGAAACGCATCGGAAACGATCAAAGTGATCCAAGTAAGTTCGGAAATAAATGAGAAAAAAGCGATCAATGCCATAACAATGAGCAGACTGTTATAGGCACGCCAAGTGCTCCGCTCTTTAAAAAAAGTAAGTGGAGTATGATTTGGATTACTTAAATGATCAGTCATATGGTGGTGGATCCACTTTTGAAAGTATGTAGTCACTAAAATGAGTGCAAAACAAAACCCAATAATCCAAAAAATCATTTGTTTCGAAATCATTTGGAACAGGATGAGAAAAAGATATCCTTTGAGTAAATGCGACAAAAGAAGCAATGTTCCTTCATTTAACCCGATTTTTTTTCTTGTGATTAGGTAACCTGAAATTGAATTGTTTTTTCTCAGAAATGAAAGTGAAAATATAAGCAGTAAGAGATAAACAAAAAATAGATCATTTATAGTCATTAGAACCCTATCTTTTCTCGTTTGAATTGTGTCGGTGTCATTTGTTCGTATTTTTTAAATGAGTTGGTAAAATAGTTTTGGCTGGAATATCCAACTGCATCTGAAATGTATTGTAAGGAATATTCCGGATGCTCAATCATCAAACTTTTTGCCTGATTAATTCTTAATTGTGCTAGGTAATCATTAAATGAAGCATGCAGCTCATCATTAAATTTTTTGCTTAAATAGTTTGCTGAAACATGAATATGTTCCGCTACGTCTTGTAAGTGAATATTTTTGGCATAATTATTTTGAACAAACTTCATGCCTTTTTCTAAAAGTGGGGTTACTGATGGTGAACGGCTTTTCTTTCCTAATGAATCAAGCACTTCATAAAGTTCTTTTTGAATGATTGGTTTGACAATGTAATCAATCGCATTAAGCTTAATCGCTCTTTTGGCATATTCAAAGTCTTGATAAGCCGTGATAATAACAAATTTAATGCCTTTGGATAAACTTTGAAGTTTATCGGCGAGATCCAGCCCGGATTCTCCGCTTAAATGAATATCAAGTAATGCTAAGTGAATCAAATGCGTAGAAGCAATGGAAGTCGCTTCGGTACCATCTTCGGCAGAAAAGACATTCCAGTTTGGATAGCGCTTGTAAATGAGCTGAGTCAGTTGTTCCAGTTCGAGATATTCATCATCTACCATTAAGACATTCATTGCTCACCCTCCATTGCCATATACGGCCAAACCACTTGGACAACGGTCTCGTTCTGTTTGTTTTTAGCGATGCTGATATCTGTGTAAAGATCGAAAATAAGGCTTAATCGTTTACGAATATTTTCTAGTCCAATGCCGCTGGATGCATTTACGTTCAGTGTCGTGCTCCCGTTGTCAATAACCTTTAGTTGTACCCAGTTCCCGAGCCGTTCAAAATAAATGGACAATTGTTTTTGCCCTTTTTTCTCATCAAGTCCATGCTTAAACGCGTTCTCTACAAGGATTTGCAGTGTATATGGCGGTATACCCGCAGGCATATCAATTGCTTCTACTTTAATTTTGATATCTAGTTTCTTCCCAAACCTAAGTTTTTGAATGCTCAAATAGTTCTTAACATGTGCGATCTCCTCATTGAATGAAATAAGATCCTGCTTCTCTGTATACTTATACCTCAGATACATTGAGAAACTTTCAATACTTTCAATCAGTTCTTTCTGTCGATTTAGTCGGGCGAGTGAGAGAACAATATTCAGCGTATTAAACATAAAATGAGGCTGAATTTGCCTGCTTAACTGCATTAATTCACTCTCCTGCAGACGGTTCTGTAAATGTATTTGCACATTTTCAAGTTCCAGAATATCGATTTCTTTTTCAAAAATAGGGAGAGAGAGCAACAAGAAAAATGAGAGAAAAATAATCAAGACACTCATAAAAACTAATCCCTCGAAAATCGAAAGATTCATGACACGCCTTCACCTACCCTTGTTTCTATGATAGCATTTAATAAATCCAAGGAGTAGCTAGAGGTTTGAAAGAAATGGAGAAATGGCGTTTGTAAGTCTGTGTGAATTAGTACCTTCTGTTGCGTTTAGTTTACAGGATAGGAGCGGATTTTTGTTCATTATTTTAACATATAAAATTAATGCGATTAATTTGTTAAGTGGCGGAGGGACTGGCTAAGTGAAGCTCGACAACCAGCATCTGTAATAGATATAACTTAGTATAATATTTCTTATATGCTACGATGACAAAATGCCACTGTTATTTCAATCAGATAATTTCAAAATAGCTAAAAAAGAGGCTATCCCAAAAGGTGCCTCATCGTCATTGTTCGATTCTTTCATTATATTTATTGTTTTCTCTGTTCTCGTTGCTTAAGGATGTAGCCCATAAAGTTCAACATTGTAATTGCCGCAATTCTCGTGGTGGTGCCTGTAGGATCATATTGAGGGGCCACCTCGACAAGATCGAAGCCGACAATTTCGCCTTTTTCAGAAAGGGCTTTTAAACAGTCGTCAATCTGTGTGAAGGACAATCCTCCGGGCATGGGTGAACCGGTTCCTGGAGCTGTTGAAATGTCGAAGGCATCGATGTCTATGGTTACATAGTATCGATCGGAATTTGGTACTTTATCGATAACCTTCTCGGAGCCTAGTTGATTTACCTCTTTTGCCGGAATGAGCACACTTCCATACTTTCTTGCGTCTTCAAAATCGGATTTCTTGCTGCTGCCTAGACCTCTTAGGCCGATTTGTGCCATTCCTTGTATATGTTCCATTTCGGACATACGTCGCATTGGACTGCCGTTGCCGAAACGTTGCCCACCGGGTGCGTCTGACCAGTCAAGATGAGCATCGATTTGAACGACGGTAAGCGGTCCAAGGGAATCTAATGCTTTGGTAACAGCAATAGAAATCGAGTGATCGCCGCCAATAACGACTGGCGTTGCGCCTTGAGTAAGAATTTCTCTAACTGCTTTCTCGATATTTTTTTGTGAAGCTTCAATATTTCCGTTGATGATATCCGCATCACCGTAATCGACAATTTTCCATGGGGCAGCTAGGTAGACCTCATCTCTTTCAGGATCATAAAAACCCGCATCTCCTCGGCCGTATTGTGTTGATGCTTCACGGACACGCCTCGGTCCAAGGCGTGTCCCGGACAGGAAACCGACGCCTAGGTCATAGGGAACACCTAGTATGGCCATGTCGGCATTTAATTGGTTTCGATTGGTACATATAGGGTATTTGGCAAAAGAACAGATACCGGTGATTGGTAGATCTACAGTATTGCTCAAAATAATCGCCTCCTAATTAAACATTCTCGCTCTCAAAGACTCTACTTAAGAAATCTTTGGTGATCTGCCGCGTTGGACTTTGAAAAATTTGGGCGGGAGTGCCTTGTTCTTCAATAATCCCATTGGCAAGCATGATCACTTCGTCAGATACGGCTTGTGCAAATCTCATTTCATGTGTCACCACAACCATGGTCATGCCATCATCTGAAAGCTGCTTGATGACTTTAAGAACTTCGCCAACCATCTCCGGATCAAGTGCAGAGGTGGGTTCATCAAAAAGCATGACTTTTGGATTCATGGCAAGCGCTCTGGCAATCGCAACACGCTGTTTTTGACCGCCTGACAGACTGTGTGGTTTCGCCTTTGCTTTATCAGACAATCCGACTTTTGCAAGAAGGTTCATGGCGAGATCAACGGCATCCTTTTTTTGCATATTTCTTAATGAAATAGGGGCCATAATGATGTTGTCGAGCACTGTTTTGTGCGGAAACAAATTGAATGACTGAAAAACCATGCCGACTTCATGCCTCAGCTTATTCAATTTGCTTTGACTCACTTCATGATAAACTCCATTGACTTTTGTTCGTCCCATAGG
The DNA here is from genome assembly GCF_040513385.1 of Sporolactobacillus caesalpiniae. Taxonomy (NCBI): domain Bacteria; kingdom Bacillati; phylum Bacillota; class Bacilli; order Caryophanales; family Sporolactobacillaceae; genus Sporolactobacillus; species Sporolactobacillus caesalpiniae. Next base: position 254,434 of record NZ_JBEVCB010000007.1, on the reverse strand, counting down.
TTGTCCTTCGAAAAGGACTTCCCCTTCATCATACTGCTCAAGATAGTTCATACATCTGAGCAACGTACTTTTTCCTGAACCGGAGGCACCGATGATGGTGTAGACCTTGCTTTTCTCAATTCTTAGATTAATTCCTTTCAGGACTTCTGTACTGCCAAAAAATTTGTGAAGATTATTAATCACAATCATCGCAGTTCCTCCCCCGTTCGAAAGTGTTTCTCAAACCAGCTACCGACGAACCCGATCAGATTATTAAAAATGTAATAAAGGATCGAAGCAACGATGAGCGTTTCAAGTGTTCGATAGGTACTGCTCATGATCAAATTTGCTTCGCGGAATAGTTCAACGACTGTGATTGTCGAAAGCAAGGCAGAATTCTTGGTAACCGAAATAAATTCATTAGTCAGCGGAGCAAATGTCCTTAAAGCGGCCTGTGGCAAAATGATTTTTTTCATGGTCTGTGCATAGGAGAAACCTAATGATCGACCTGCTTCCATCTGTCCTTTTCCGATTGATTGGATTGCTCCTCGAATAATTTGGGAGGAATAGGAGCCACTATACAATCCAAGACTGAGTATTCCTGAAACCCAAGGCACAGTAGTGATCCCAAGTAATAGAGGAAGTCCATAGTACATTAAAAAAAGCTGTACGAGAAGTGGTGTTCCTCTAAACCAAGAGAGATAAAAAACAGATAACCCATGGATGACTTTTATTTTTGACATCTGACCGAATGCCACGATGACTCCGATGATGATACTGAGTGCAAAGCTGACTACTGAAAACAAAATGGTATAGCCAAGTCCACTTAGCAAAAGCAGCAGATTGCTTTTTGTAAGAATGACTGAGAAGTCCATCATATTCCTTCCTTCATTAAAAAAATAAAATTCATCTTTGATTGATTTAGAAGAATAGACAGCTCCAGTCAAGAGGAGCTAGACTGAATGCTGTCCTGTTCAAACGTTGCATCTTTTATTTTGTCTCATTATGAATTACCTATTATTCAAACCATTTTTTTTCGATTTTGCTGTATTCTCCATCTTTTTTCAGGGCCTTCAATGCTTTATTAACCGCTTTGGTCAGTCCTTTATTGTCTTTTCGAATGCCGTAGCCGTAATTTTCATTTGTTAGAGTTTCCGGCAGCACTTTGACACTTGAGTGAGATTTCGCATAAACTTTTGCAGCCGGCAGACCAGTAACAACGGCATCAACCTTCTTGGTTTGAAGTTCAAGGAACATCGCGTTATTTGTGTCTACCTGGGTAAGATTTGGCTTTTTTAAATTTTCTTTCAGAAAATCTACAGATTTCGTACCGACTTGTACGGCAATCTTCTTGCCTTCTAAATCCTTCAATGTATTAATTGATGTATTGTTCTTATTGACGAGAATGGATAATCCGCCTGGGTAATAGGAATCTGAGAAATCAATGGCTTTCTGACGTTCTGGTGTAATGTACATTGCGGAAACAATCATATCGAACTTCTTCGCCTGAAGTCCCGGTACAAGACCGTTAAATTCTGTATCAACAAATTTAACTTTATCAGCACCTAGCTTCTTTGCGACTGCTTTGACCAGGTCAATATCAAACCCAGTGTATTCTCCATTATTTTTGTACTCGAATGGAGGGAATGTCGCATCTGTACCAACGGTGAGCACCTTTGTCTTTTTGATGTTTGCGATGATTGGATCTTCAGCTTTTTTACTACTTGAAGAACCGTTTGAGCATCCTGCGAAAATAACCAATAATGATAATAAACTCAATAAACAGATAATTTTTTTCAAAGTAATACCTCCAATTTTTTATCTAAGTTCTCTCAGTGCTCGTTTGAATAATAAACACCATGAGTTTGTTCTAATTGTTCAAGTTTATCCAGTCGTATGGAAAGACCTTTTATTCGCTTTGCAACATCTCTGAGCAGCAGATTTAGAAAAATAATCGGTGCTCCGTAGATATCAAAGATTGAAGATTTTGTAAGTGGTACGGTAACAACTAAATCGGATAAGTTGGTCACTGGAGAGACAACCTTGTCTGTTACCGCAACGATTGAGAATCCTGCGTCCTTGAGTTCCCGAATCTTATCAATCAAATCAGACGGATATCTTGGGAAAGCAAGCGTAAAAATAAGCGTCCTATGTGGCTTTCGTAAGGGAAGCAGTTCCCAAGACGGATCATTATTTGTGACCACTTCTATCCCATCTCTTATTTTCTTCAATACATAAGAAAAGTAGGGCAGCAGGGTTTCCGAAAGTCTTGATGACAGTAGAACGATCTCTTTTGCCGAAACAATTCTTTCGACAAGTTCTTCATATATAGGTTCTTTGACAATGGCCTTAAGTGCCTCAATATTTTGGATTTCGCTATCGATGATATCTGATGTTTGATGGCGATCATTCCTTATATTGTTTAGTCGTTGCGGTGCGGTAATTTCGACTTTAATCATTTTCTGCAAATATTGTAAAAAGTCACTGTAGCCATCGAATCCCAATGCAACACAAAATCTTGTAACGCTAGCCTGACTTACCTGGGTATGTTTTGACAATTCAGTTGCAGTCATAAAAATAATACTTTGATAGTTCGCATCAATATATTGAGCGAGTCGATCATAAGTTAGTGACTCTTGTGCGACCAACGAAAGATTCTGACGAAATTCATATAGTGTTGATCGAGATGGTGGATTGCTATGAGTGTCGTTCTGGTTCATTTAAATAAATCACCTCACATATTAATGGAATATTTCATGAATTATATTTTATAAAATATTTAATTCATAGTATAACAAGTATCTATTCGTTCTGCAACAATTAATTTAATTGATATACACTAGTGTTTACTAGTTTTCATGAACGTTTAGAATATTTGACAGCGTACAATTTAGTGAATATAATTATTCACAATAAGTATATTGTGAATGAAGTATTTCTATTTTGGATGAATAAGTACATAGTCGTTTCATAGTAAACTCGAAAAGCGAATGGAGAAATGTTGTATGGGGAAACTGATGACTAAAAATTTATCTCCCATCTTTATAAACAAAGAGAGACTCATAAGACGATTCCATCAATTAGAAAAGTATGGTCTTAATAGGCATGGAGGAATTGATCGTTCTCTTGGAAGTGATAGTGATATACACACAAGAAAATGGCTGGTCGAGGAATGGGAAAAGGCATTTTCTGAAAAAGCATTTATTGATCCTGTAGCAAACTTATGGATCGGTGTAAGGGGGAAACAAAATTTACCTCCATTAGTTATGGGTTCCCACCATGATGCAGTGCCTAATGGTGGAAAGTTTGACGGTGCTGTTGGCGTTTTACTTGCAACGGAAGTCATGCAAACAATTGGAGAGTCAGGCCTTTCTTTGCGTCACCCACTTAAAATCGTGTCCTTTTCAGCCGAAGAACCCAACCCTTATAATGTGTCGACCTTGGGAAGCCGTACAATTACAGGAAAATTAACGAAAGAGGATATACTCCGATCTTATCATGATAAGACGCACGAACCGTTAAGTGATACATTAAAACGGTTAGGCGGAAACATTGATTATTTAGAGAATCATGTGCTTCATCCTCATGACTTTAGTGCTTTTCTAGAATGCCACATTGAACAAGGCAGACATCTCTATGACAATAGACGCTCATTGGCCGTTGTATCGAACATCACAGGCATTTATCGTGAAAAAATACAAATTATAGGTGAAGCTAACCATGCTGGAACAACACTGATGAATAATCGGCACGACGCATTGTTAGCGGGTTCAGAATTAAGCCTTTCGCTTGAAAAAATAATTAATAATGCTGGTTATCCTAATACGGTGGCTACTATTGGTAAATTTGATGTATCGCCTAATTCAGCAAATATTATCCCAGGAGAAGTGAATTTAATTGCAGAAATTCGTACCTCGGATCGCGCGACATTGGAGAATCTACTGTCTTCTTTGACAGAAGATGTATCATCCATTGAAAAGAAACGAAAAGTCATCATTCGAAGAACTTCAATTTTAGATCAAAATGCCGTTCCAATGGATGAGAAAATTAAAGAAACACTTCGCTATGTCATGAATTCTTTATCCATTCCCTTTATGGATCTTCCAAGTATGGCTGGTCATGATTCAGTTCATATGGCATCAATTGCAAAGACCGGAATGATCTTTGTACCCAGTATAAATGGCAAGAGTCATTGTCCGGAAGAAAAGACGGACTTCTCTGATATTGAAAAGGCGGGAAATGTATTAATACAAACCATTCTTAGATTGGATAAGGAGTTGGACTAAATATGGGTCAGTTATTTAAACCAGATTTTGTTTACCAAAACGGACAGTTTGTATCGAATCTAGCAGTAGCAACATCTGAAGGGAAAATATTAGCGATTGATGCCTATGATCGTCTGAGCAAACGTTATCCTGACTATGAATGTGTCGATTGGAAGGGAAAAATACTACTGCCAGGGACGGTGAATGTGCACAATCACTCTTTTCAAAGCTTGCTTAGAGGTATTGCCGTTGATAAACCCTTTCTGGAATGGCGTGATCAATCACTTTATCGCTATTCGCCTCAATTAAGTGCTAAGGATGTTTATACCGGCGCTGTTTTTGCTTTTTCAGAAATGATGAAATATGGCGTTACAACAGTTAGTGACTTTTTTTATGTGCATAACGAAGGAATTGAAAGCGATGAAGCGATTATTCAAGCAGCCAAAGATGTAGGCATTCGCTTTGTATTGGCAAGAACGATGTACGACTGGACAGGCGCACCCGATGGTTATGTTGAAGGTGTTGAAGAAGCGACAGAAAATGTAAGAACCCTTTCACTGAAGTATGCGGGCGACGAGATGACAAGTATTGTTCCTGCACCGCACAGTCTGCATGCTGCATCACCTGAAATGGTTCAGGCAGGATTTAAATTGGCACAAGAATTTGATACCAAATTTCATATTCATGTTGCAGAAGAACCGTTCGAAGTCGAACAGGTCTTGAAAGAATATGGCATGAGACCGGTCGAATTATTGAATAAGCTGGGTGTGATGAATGAATCGCGAATGGTTGCTATTCACTGTGTGTGGCTGGATGACCACGAAATTGAGTTAATGGGCAGTAATCATGCGCAGCTGGCTTACTGTCCTTCAAGTAATATGTTTCTGGCAGACGGAGTGACGAACATTCCAGCATTACTCAAAGGGAAAGTGAACATAGGTCTTGGTTCAGATGGTGCGTGCAGTAATAATCGCATTAGTGTATTTGAAGAAATGAGAGCATGTGCGCTTCTCCAAAAAGTTGATAAATTAAATTCACTTGCTGTCAACTATCGACAGGTTTTTGATATGGGAACGCGTAATGGCGGGAAGCTGCTCGATTTGAACATTGGTGAAGTGAACGTTGGTTATAAAGCCGATTTTCTTGCCATCAATAAGAATGATTTGTCTATGCAGCCAATAAGCCGTTCATTAGAACAGGTTTTGCCGAACATCGTTTATTCCATGCAGCCTAATGCCATTAGTGCAGTCGTAGTAAACGGTCAGGTGACTGTGGAAGATGGCCGAATTTTGACTGTAGCGGAAAGCAAGACCGTCAACGCAGTCCAAGAATTGATGGAGAAGCTAGAAAACATATGATCTAATTGACGCTAAGTAGATTGTTTTAAAAGTACAAAGCCTGGTCGAACGAACATTTCTCCGTTGTCGATCAGGATTTATTTATCTAGAGGGAAATGAGCTCTTATAAGGGGGATGTGTCATACATTAACGCTTGTTGTGGGACTAATGAATCTTTTGATTCAAGAAGTTCAAAACAGTTGGGAACATTAAAATTGTAGTTTCTGTGCAGTCATAAATATCCTTGTGATGCAAAGTGTTTGCATACGACGTATTCATCGAAACCTTTTGTATCCGAAAGATTTCTAAATTAGGCATTGGAACAATCTTTTCTCGATCCACTTCTCTAATTATCAAGTTGTACTCTTGAATACCTGTCGAATTTGTTACTAAACGCCCTCCCGTTAAAGCGGATGGGTGTTAGACCCATTGCAGGAAACTACAATTTAGTTTTATGTGTAATAAATAGACAACATAGTGAGAGTGGGTGATTGAACTTTGGATCAATTATGGTTAAAGCGAACCGATGCATACAGTAAAAGTTTCTGGAGTGGTGGCGAAACCACTGAGATCTTTATATATCCAGAAAATGGTGACTATCAATTACGGGAGTTTGACTTTAGGATATCTTCGGCTACTGTTACGCAAGGTGAATCTTTGTTTTCAAATCTACCTGGATTTTATCGTTTTCTTATGCCCATTTCAGGAAGTATTGAATTAAATTTCAATGGGAGCAGCACTAATAAAAACTTATCCCTCTTTGAGTTAGCGGACTTTGATGGAGGCATTACAACTAAGTCCTATGGTAAATGCCGGGATTTTAATCTCATGATAAACAAAGAACATGGATGGAGCGGGCAGGTTGAATTGATAACAGAATCCTCTATTAAACAGGAGAATAAATTATTTACTGGTTATTTTGCTTTGGAAGGTAAGGTTAAATTGGAAAATTCGACAGATGGGTTATCATTAGTTTTGAATAAAGGAGACTTTTTGATGATCAAATCCAGAAGTGATTTTGAAATGTCTCTATCTAGTTTGCAATCAAAGCTGAAACTAATAAAAGTGACCTTAGCTTTAGAGGAGAAAAACTAATACAGGTCCTTTTCGTCTAATAAAACATTTAGTATCATTATGTACGCGATTTCCCCAAAAAAGTGGTGCCTGTGCCTCCGTCGTCGGTGATCGGCATTGATGAAATTGTAGTTTGGAAAGAGCATTGCCATGAAACCGTGATTACAGATACCTTCACTGGGGATGAATGCCTTGCTTAAGCGTTAAAGCCAAAGAAGCGCTTGAGCCTTGCACCCAATCCGTAATGAGGTAGTGAGGCGAAGTTAAAAGATTGTTTGAGCTCTTTTCAATCCATCCATAATGGTTCTAGCCTCTCTAAATCGCGTACTAATGACTATAAAACTCAGTCACTGCATGATTTACGTATGGTGACTGAGTTTTTATTTATAATGGTGAAGTATGAGGAAGAACAATAGATGAAGGAATAGATTGGATAAAAAATATAGAGCCATCACTGAAATATGATGACTATGTCTATAGTAAAACCGCTTTTCGGAAGGAACTGAGAAGATACAGGGATAAAAAGTGACCACCTGATTGCAAAGATTCAAAATGGGTTATTGATCAGGAAAAATATAATGCATCTTGTTAAAAATAGATGGAGCAGAATTCAAAAAATATTTTGTCTTCAATTACCATTTGTGCGTCCCAACTTTTGGGGGAAAACGTAGAAGTTCCATTAATTAGAAAGTTTAGGAATTCCATTAACTTCGACCTTCGCCTTACAAACACCAACCTTATTGGTCAATGATTCGGATCCTTCTATTACTTTTCCATACTCTACTTAAAAGCATGGGGATTTTACTGACCAGTGGGTTGTCGACAGTATTCGACGAAAAAGCTCCTGCCGTTGGGACTAGGGGCTCAACAAAAAAATTGACCAGCATGCTTCTGCCGATCGACTTTTTTAACTTTTATGAATTCTTCTATAACTGATTAATGGATTCAAAAGAAGCCTGGGAAGAAGACATGTGACACTGCTGGTTAATCCCCTGCTTGCAAGTACAATAAAAGTGGAAATTATGATCAATAAATCCAGTATGGCATACGTGATGGCGCAAAAGAAACGATCAAAGACACCGTTGGCAATACTTACATGCGTACAAAATGGGTCTACTATGCTCTAATCATGGCGCATACCATACAATCCGCCAATCGACCGATGTCCCTGTTGTTTTTGAAGTGCCCTCTTTCTCATAATAACAGAGGACATTCCACATATATAATTGCAGTGCTTGATGATGAATCAGACATTATTTTTCTTTTTTAATCGCTTATCAATCTCTTTTTTCATTGCATCAGTAAGTCTCTCTCTATAATTGATGACCTGAAACTTTTTGTATAATAAATAAACGTTAAGCATCCCACACCCGGTCTCTTCGAAGGGGATGTTAATCGCTTAAAGCTAATTAAAAGATTAATGTACGGGCGAGCTAAGGAAGTTATTTTTGGTTTCCAAAAGGGGATAAACTCACCACCATTAGTCTATGTATCTAATACACGTACAGTTGTCAAGTTGTGTGTGCGCTAGTGACATTATTATGAATGCCGTTATTGCATCCCTTTCACTTGAGTCATTATATAATTTTGGTGAATGTGCTCTAGGATTTCTGTATGTGTAGCAGATTGTATTTAACAGCGATTTTAAACCAAAATATTCATTCCTATCATTTTGAGATTCGAGATTGTTATCTTTGATAATTATGCTTAATGATTTAAGATTAAATGCTTCATTTACTAATGAGTTTCCGTCTTTTGTTGAAGTTGTCATCATCCTAAGCCGGTCAAGTACACCTTTGCTTGCTTCAAAGATCGCATGAAAATAATTATTCTGAAGCAATTCTGGTCTACAGTATCTTAATACATCTTCATGAATAGTGAAATAATCCAACCGTTCTTTTAAATAATCACATCTTTTCTTTGCTTCAGTAAATGACTCTGCAGCTTTCACTTGCTGAATGTTGCCTCTATCATTTAACTCGTAACCATAAAATATAAGAATTCTATTTATTTTTTCACGGTTATCATACCAGACGGTGTTCGTTTCGTTTATGTAGTTTACAGGATTCATGATATCTTCAATAACAATGAATAGTGGTTGATCTGAAGAATGATCTCTGTATTCTTGATTAATTGATGCATTGAGTCTTTTCCATTTTGTACTCAATATTGGTCTTCCTGCTTGAGTATCGTGGTCGATCATCTTGTGCTTATTGAAAAGTTTTGTGATTTTACTACCGGTCGTTAGTTCCCCTAAGATCTTTGACAATTTTTCTATACAGATACTATCTATCGGCTTCATGAAAATTCCTCCCCCTTCTTAATAGGAATAGTATAATGGTTGCGAATAGGTCATGAACATACGAACAAGGTAGGGAACAAGGAGAGAATTACTATGACAAATTATAACGAACTTTGTTATTGAATATGCAGCTTATGTACTTAGCTTCGTTTGTTTTTGCTAGTGTACTTATTTTCCTTGCTGATTTGTCTATTTTTATTTAGGTTAGTCACTTTGCTGATTTAACCGTTGAGTGCTGAAATTTGCTTCTAATTTCATAGTGCAGTACTGTGCTTGTCGCAGTTTTTAGGGATCTTGAGCCATATCAATAAATCCATAAGTCATATCCTTGCTTGTATCAATTAAGCCTTGCCGTAAGCCCATGGTTAATTGGATCGTTTAAATATGCATATGAATATCGGGTGGCAGGTTGACTTCAGCATGCATTGAGTTATTGCTCGACGATTGACCTATTCCAAATTGGTCGAAATGATTTAAAACAAATGGGTGAACCCATAAAAAATGAGCAGTCGTCTCATAACAAGGGACGGCCGCTCTACTATTATTGATCCGTCGAACAAAATGTTCGTTTGAGAGATGCGTACGTACCGTGTAGATTCGGTCATTTTAGTAGAAGTGGAGGATTTTTAGATTGCTATATACAGCTTTATATCTCAATCATCTAACAGGGGGGATCAATCGCTTTTAATGAATTCGATTGATTATAACATTTCATGTGATATTTTATAACGGAAAATTCAGAAAAGTATATGGGAATCCATTGAAATATAGACATTTTGTATGATGATTTAACAAACTAAAACTATTATGATGTGAGAAAGGAGGAGAAAGAAAACTTTTTTGTTTTGCCGAGACTCAACGACAATTCGCTATAAAATAACTGAATATTCAATTGAGATTGAAAAAACTAAATTGGGGGATTAATCATGAAAAGGGCTTTTTTAATCCTTATGCTTATTGCAACCTTGGTTTTGGCATCTTGTGCAAAAAATTCTAATTCAGGGCCAAATGATGGACAAGCAGCAAAACCGTTGTATATCGCTATTGCTTCTGATCCCGGAACAATAGATCCTGCGGTATCGATGGATAACAGTTCGTGGAAGGTGGCTTATCCAGCTTATGAACGGCTTGTTGATTTCAAAGGATCAAGTACAAGCGTCAAGCCGGCACTCGCCAAAAGTTGGTCAGTCAGCAAAGATGGCAAGATATGGACATTCATTTTGAATAAAGGTCATCGCTTTGCCGATGGTTCGAAAGTAGATGCTCAGGCAGTCAAATACAGCTTCGAACGCGTTTTGAAAATCGCTAAAGGGCCTGTTGCTGTTTATGGGATCATCTCCAAAGTTGAGGCCGCAGGCTCAAGTAAGGTGATATTCACCTTAAAACAAAGCTTTCCGCCCTTCCTGTCAACGCTTGCAGCTGATTATGGCAATATTGTCAATCCTGCTGTTGAGAAGAAGGCAGCGAATGGTGATAGGGGTCAGAGCTATCTTGCTACGCATACGATGGGAAGCGGCTCATATCAACTGACTCAGTGGAAAAAGGGACAGTATATTCGGCTGAATGCCAATAAATATGCAGCAAAAAAACCAAAAACGAAGCAGGTTGTCTTTAAAATCGTTAATGATTCTTCTGCTCAGAAACTGCAGTTGCAAAAAGGTGAAATTGATATTGCAGAAAGTATTCCGAACGAACAATTGAAAGATTTGAAGTCGGCAAAAAATGTGACGATTATGCAAAAGCCCAGCTTCCTTGTTGATTATGTATACATTAACAACAGCAAAGGCAATCCGGCTTTGAAGGATGTTAAAGTCAGACAAGCGTTGAATCATGCAATTAATTACAACACATTAATTGATGCTGTTCAGCAAGGTTATGCGACTCGGCTCACCGGTCCTATTCCTAAGGGCATGTGGGGATATGATGCAACTAATCAAACGTATGCTTATGATACAGCCAAAGCAAAGGATCTGCTTCAGCAGGCAGGCGTAAAAAATCTGAAGCTTAACTTGCTTTATTCGGATAATAATCCATGGTGGTCAACTGAAGCGCTGACGATTCAATCGGATTTGAAGAAAATCGGCGTACAGGTAACCTTGAAGAAAGTTGCCTATGCGACGTCTCGCGACATGATGGACAAAGGAAAATTCGATTTAGCATTAGGCGTTTGGAGCCCGGATTTCGCTGATCCGTTTATGTTTATGAACTACTGGTACGATTCAGCAAACTTTGGACTTGCCGGGAACCGCGCGTTTTATAAAAATTCTCAAGTAGACGCATGGCTTCGCAAAGCAGCGGTTTCAAATGACCATGCGGAACGTCTGGCAATCTATGCACAAGTTCAGGAGAAAGTCATTCAGGATGCACCATATATCTTGCTCTATCAAAAAGATTTCTTGCTTCCGATGAGCACGAAGGTGAAAGGTTTTGTATTTAATCCGATGCTGCAGGGCATGTACAATCTGGCAGATATGACAAAATGATTGCTTTGAGGGTGGTTTCTTGTTAAAGATTATTCTCAATCGTTTCGGTTTTCTTATCCTTGTTCTCTTTGGGGTCACGTTAATCACATTCTTGCTGTCTCATGTCATTCCCGGGGATCCGGCAAGCTTAATTGCGGGTCAGCATGCAAGCAGTGCAACCGTTCACCGAATTCGCGCGCAATTGGGCTTAAATCAGCCAATCTGGATTCAGTATACCGATTATATTCGGCAATTGCTGGTTGGGGATTTTGGTACGTCGATCCGAACACAAAATCCTGTTCTATCTGATCTGGAGAACTACTTTCCGGCAACGCTTGAATTGGTGATCGCAGCTTTCGTTTTTGCCATTGCACTTGGCATTCCGCTTGGCATTCTATCTGCTGTAAAGAAAGGCACATTTTGGGATCAGCTGACGCGCGTCTTTTCAATAGGCGGGGTGTCGATTCCCGTTTTTTTCAGTGGTTTGCTTGTTATATTAATCTTCTATGGTTATTTGAACTGGCTTCCCTCAGGAGGGAGAATCAGTACCGACATTAATACACCGACTCATATTACCGGTTTTTACATCTTAGACAGTCTTCTCAGTGGAGACAGTATTGCTCTAAAAAGTAGTCTCAATCATATCATTTTGCCTGCAATGGTGTTATCGTATGCCCAGCTTGCAATCATTACACGTCAGGTTCGGGCGAGTATGTTGGAAGAGATCGGCAAGGAATATATCCGAACCGCAGTAGCCAACGGTATTCACGGACGCTTTTTACTCGTGAATTATGCGCTCAGAAATGCGTTGATTCCGACCATTACTGTGATTGGTACTTCATTTGGCTCATTACTTGGCGGTGCGGTGGTTACAGAAACCATATTTGGCTGGCCGGGCATGGGGAAATATGTCGTTGACTCGATCACCTATTTAGATTTTCCTGCGATCATGGGTTTTACTTTTTTTATATCGATCGGGTATGTGCTGATCAATCTTGTGGTTGATTTACTCTACTACGCGCTCAATCCGCAATTGCGGGAAAGAGGGTAAGGGGAGGCCTTTTCATTGGAACTTCAAACAGTTCAAATTCAGAAGAAATTAACGGTTAAGAAGAAGTTAAATTATGTTTATCTAATTCAAAAAAATAAAATGACATGCATTGGTCTGGGGCTTTTACTGAGTATTGTGATGCTCGCGCTTCTGGTTCCGCTAATCTCGCCTTATGATCCGACAAAGATTGATGTGATCTCTAAGTTCCAATCGCCATCGTGGAAACACTGGTTCGGAACTGATGAGGTCGGTCGTGATCTTTTAACTCGGACATTGTATGGTGCACGGCTGTCGCTCGGCGTCGGTATTGTATGCATTGCAATTGCAGGAACTGTTGGACTGATTGTCGGATCAATCGCCGGGTATTTCGGGGGATTGATTGATCAGACGATTATGCGGATTATGGATATGATGCTTGCGTTCCCGATGTTGATTTTGGCGATGGCACTAACAGCGGCGCTAGGACCTAGTCTGCAAAATGCGCTGCTTGCTCTGGCCATTGTTGAGATACCGATCTATGTCAGGCTTGCACGCGGGCAAGCATTGATGCTGCGCCGGACGCTATATGTGAGGTCAGCGGAAACTTTTGGTATACACCCACTTCGAATTATTGGGCGCCATGTGATCCCAAATGCCGTGTCACCGTTAATCATTCAGGCAACGCTTGATATTGGCGATGCGATTTTAATGATCGCAACACTTGGATTTTTGGGACTCGGTGCTCAGCCGCCGACTCCGGAATGGGGTGCAATGATCAGTGTTGGGTGGAAGTATCTGCTGGATTACTGGTGGTATCCGGTTTTTCCAGGGACTTTCCTGTTTCTGTCATCCATGGCATTGAATCTGATTGGTGATGGAATCCGTGATTGGCTGGATCCGAAAGCCAACCGCTGAGGGGGCGAAGAAAATGCTTGAAGTCAAGGACTTAAGTATCGCGTTTGACAGCATGGAGGGAACAACTCAGATTTTAAACAAAGTTCACTTCTCGCTCAAAAAAGGAGAAATTGTCGGCATTGTTGGCGAATCAGGATCAGGAAAATCGGTAACTGCCCTTTCTATCTTAGGATTACTTGATGAAAATGCAAAGATTTGCGAAGGATCCATCGTTTATAAAGATAAGCATATCCTTTCTTTAAAATCGAAAGAGCTTCAAGCTTTGAGAGGTAAAGAAATTGGTATGGTCTTTCAGGAACCGATGACCGCTTTACATCCGACGATGAAAATCGGCCGGCAATTAGCGGAAGTGATTAAGCGTCATCGTCACTTGCCGATGAAGGAAGCGAATCAATTGGCCATTCAGGCTCTGGACGCTGTCCATATTCATCAACCGGAAAAAGTGGCCCGGCAATATCCATTTGAATTGAGCGGCGGGATGCGGCAGCGCGTTGTCATTGCACTTGCAATGGCCAGTCCGCCGGAATTGCTGCTGGCTGATGAACCAACAACTGCGCTGGATGTCACGATTCAGAATGAGATTCTTAAATTATTTCAAGAATTGAATCAAAAGAAAGGGGTATCAATTATTCTCATCACGCATGATCTGGGTGTTGTCTCTCAGATTTGCGAGCGAACTTTTGTGATGTATGCTGGTGAGATTATTGAGTCCGGACCGACAAGCGAAATACTCAATCATCCGAATCATCCTTATACCCGAGCATTGCTCGATGCATTACCAGAAAATAAAGACCCAGGCTATCCTTTGAATGCGATTCAAGGTGAGGTTACTGATTTGAAACACAGACCCAAAGGCTGCTGTTTTGCTTCTCGATGCATGTATCGTATGGCGATCTGTGAACAGAGACAACCAGAGCCGGAAGAAATACAAGCGGGTCATCACTCTTCCTGCTGGATGGGGAGGAATGATTAAAGTGAAGACACTCATCGAAGTCAAAAATGTCAGTAAGGAATACGGCAAAAAAAAGGGCGGATTCAAAGCAGTCAACAACATTAGTCTGAGTATTTGCCAGGGAGAAATTCTTGGCCTAGTCGGCGAGTCCGGTTCAGGAAAGAGTACGTTAGGAAAAATGCTCATTGGTCTGGAGCAGCCGACTGATGGAACCATCTACTATCGTGGTCATCCGCTTTGGAACCGGAACGGTAAATTCAACCGTCCGGAATCTGGAGAATGTCAGATTGTTTTTCAGGACCCGCAGTCTTCGCTTGATCCGCGTATGAAAATTAAGTCAATCATACAGGAGCCATTGAGCGGAATTCGCCACAGAAAGAATGGAAAGCAATCCCTTTTTGAACTGATTAAAAATGTTGGATTAAAAGAGGATCAGTTGAATCGATTACCAAACGAATTCAGCGGCGGGCAAAGGCAGCGGATCGCAATCGCACGTGCATTGATTACCCATCCTTCATTCTTAATTTTGGATGAGCCAACTTCGGCACTGGATGTTTCTGTGCAGGCGCAGATTCTTAACCTGCTTAAATCCCTTAAAAAGGACAAGCAGCTCACTTATCTGTTTATATCGCACAACATGTCGGTCATCCGCTATATGTGTGACCGAGTAGCAGTCATGTATAAGGGGCAGATTGTCGAGAAGGGCGGCGTGCAGGAACTGTTTCATCATCCCAAACATCCGTATACGAAAATTTTGTTATCAACACTGCCAAGCGTTCATACGGTCAAGCAGATGGAATTAAAATTTGCCGAACCGGCTACGAGCATTCCTGATTCATCCTGTGTGTTTTATGATCGTTGTCCTTTTCGTAAGAAAATCTGTTTACATGCACCGGAATCTCGTCGTGCAGATCAGGAGTCTCACTACTTTTCCTGTCATTTTTCACTTTAATCGAAAGCCTAAAAGAGGTGTCCATGATTGTCAATTAGGAACAAAGATAGTGGTCGAATCTTTTTGGCTTTACAAGGTGAGCAATTGGTTTCGATGTCCGGCCGCTCTAAAAAGATTGAAATATATCCGTCCTATTTTTTGCAGGGCATGCCTGGAACGTTATCTGATCTGTTTTTACGAGAATCTGTAGCCGACAAATTAATTCGGATCGCGAAAAAATTGCCTGCGGAGATGCATCTGATCCTTATTGATGGTTGGCGTTCATTTGAGACCCAATCCTTTATCTATAATGAGACTATCAATAGGTTCGAGCACGATGGTTATTCCCAACAAAAAATTGAAGAAGAAATTGTAAAGTATGTGGCTTTTCCTGCGAGAAGCCTGGAAAATCCGGCTCCCCACTATTCCGGAGGTGCTATTGATTTGACATTGGCTGACGAAAACGGGTGGATCAATATGGGCACGAATTTTGATGATTTTACCGCCATGGCGAACTCAGGTTACTTTGAAAACAAAATGGGACTAGATACTATGGAACGTCAAATCCGTGATCACAGGAGAAACTTGAAGAAACTAATGGAAAAGGAAGATTTCGTCAACAATCCAACCGAGTGGTGGCATTACTCTTTTGGTGATAATTCCTGGGCAGTAGCCAAGCATACACACCAACTATACGGCGGAATCGAACGGAAGAAATAGTGAAGCGAGATGACCATTGAAGAAATGACTAAAATTAAGAAACACGAGCGGGTACCAAAACGAATAGTGTCTGAGATTCTTCAAATTTAGAAATGGCCTGAAACTTTTTGTATAATAAATAAATGTTAAGCAGCCCACACCCAGAAGGTGTAGGCTGCTTGCGTTTATAGAGAGAATCAGGCGTTCTTGATTATTTGTGCAATTTCCTCAATACAATCTTCTGTTTGCGGATTTTCACCGAGTCTGTCAAAGAATCCATGATCCATGCCAAGATACCTGATGACATCGATTTGTTTTCCTGCTTCTGTTATTTTCTTGGCTAGTTGATCATTGCTTAATCGAAAGTAATCAAATTCTGCTTCGATGAGCGTGACTGGCGGCAATTGATCTAGGTTATCAGCGTAAAGGGGGCAGATATCCGGATGATTTACTGAAATATTGCCGGGTATATAGAGTGCTCTCACTGCATCTGCTAAAATCCTGAAACGATTCAGGCGCGAGTGGATGAATGAACGCTGCTTGTTATCCATAGTATAGGCGCTGTAATCCCATCCGCCATAAGATGTTTCCGGTGGATTGATGTCAAAAGCACCGTAGAGCGATATGACTGATTTTATCCGTTGCTTTTGATCGTTTAGAGCACAGACAACAGCGAGATTGCCTCCTGCACTGTCTCCAATCAATACGATGTGATTTGGAACGCTATGCAAGTCCTTATAATTGCTGCTTACCCAATTAATAATGCCTAAGCAATCCTCCAGTCCACAAGGAAAGGGGGTTTCGGGAGCGAGCCGATAATCAGGCGATAGGACTAGCGCATTTGATTTTTCAGCGATTAGTTGACACTGATGGTCCAGCATGGCTGCGCTACCGCCGAAGAACCCGCCCCCGTGAAAATAGATCGCCACTTTTTTGGTTTCATTAGTCTGATTTGAGTTTGAATAGATACGGGTGTTGATATAGTGAAGACCGACCGGGATTAACTTTTCAGTAATTGTGATTTCTTGAGTAGTCAGGTCACAGCTTTTTGCACCCATTTGACTTCTCATGGAGTTCAAATGGATGGAATCACGATCAATTTCATTTTTCACTTCACTGTCTTTATACTGCTTTTTTTGTTTAATTCTTACTAAAACTCTCGGATCAAGAACACCTGACCGGTGATCATCGGGGATAGGTTTTATTTTTACAGCAATCCCGTTCTCATGACTGACTCTCGTTTTCTTCAATTCAGTTAGCAATTCCAACGGATAGCTTCTCATCATATTCCTCCTGATTATTCAAGCGTCTTGCGTGATTAATGGACAGACTCTTACATGACGAACTGCAGTAAAGGTTCCTTAGCCTTGACGTGATCATTAGTTAATATGGACAGCTTTGTATTTGCAGTGGCATTGGTCAGAACGACGATGACCGTTGGATCAAATCCGGCTGCTATGATTCCGTCAAGATCAATGTGTGCCAGTATATCACCCTTCAGGACAACATCTCCCTTTTTCACCTTAGGGGTAAAATACGTTCCTTTCAATTTTACCGTATCGATTCCTATGTGAACGAGCAGATCACTACCATCATTCGTCCTGATGCCATAAGCATGTCCGGAATCAAATGTGGCCGTCACGATGCCGCTAGTCGGGGCGACAATCTCTTCTCCGCTTGGGACAATTGCCAAGCCCGACCCTAGAGTGCCGGAAGAAAATACGGAATCATTAATTGTACTAAGGGCTTCTACTTTTCCATCAACAGGGGCTTGAATGGTCAAAGATGGATGTGCAATTGAATCATCTGTTTTCGCCGGATCCTTTTCTGTTGCTTCAATCATATCATCACTATAGCCGAATAAGTAAGTGAGTACTGCCGATATCACGAAGGCTCCGAAATAGCCGATTAGGAAGCCTACAAAGCCCTTTCCGAAATAGACTGGGAAACTTGGGACGCTTGCGACGGCAACCGCGATGGCCCGGCTTCCGGACGCACCGACAATAGCACCGCCGATACCGCCGCCAATGATCGCCATAAGGAACGGTTTTTTAAATCTCAGGTTAATGCCGTAAATAGAAGTTTCTGAGATGCCGAAGAATCCGATTAATGCGGCCGGGGAGGCAATTTCTTTGATTTTTTTATTTTTCGTTTTTAACATAACACCGAAAGCTGCTCCGGCTTGCGCGATAATACTTGGTCCGAATACGGCCAATATGGTATCGTACCCATATTTTTGGATGTTCGCAAAAATAATCGGAAAGAGTCCCCAATGGATACCAAAGACAACCAGTACCTGAGCAATTGCACCTATAAATCCACCGGCAATAGTTTTGTTAAATCCATACAAAGTCATATAGACTTGGGCAATTCCATTGCTTAGGGAGGACCCCAATGGACCAAATACCATGATTGTAATGGGTACAATGATGAGCAATGACAATAATGGAATAGTGAAATTTTTTATCGCATCAGGCAGTATTTTCTTGAGAAAACGTTCAAACCATGACAGCAGCAGAACGTTTTTAATGCATCGCGGCTGTGATTGAGTTCATTAAGATTGCGAGCAATTGCCGACGCAAATGCCTGAAATGTATTGCCGACCGTTGTGGGCAGTGCGTCTTGCAGCTGCGTCCGTCCAAGTTTGACGACGTCTTTCAGCTCGTCTGCTTTTTGAACCAAGCTATCTAGAAATTGATCGATTTCCAGGGCAAGGCGTTTGCTCAGCCGCAACAGGGCAAGCTTGCTTGCAGATGGAAAGACATCGTTTGTTGATTGGCAGCGGTTGATGTCATCATTGGGATGCACACGGGTGTAGTCACCTTTTGTTCCGCCAAGCAGTTCGATGGCGCGATTGGCGATGACCTCGTTGGCATTCATATTAATTGATGTGCCTGCACTTCCTTGAATGGCGGGCACAATGAACTCTTGATCAAATTTTCCATCAAGGATTTCATCACAAGCCCGGCTGATCGCCGTGGCTTTTTCTTTGCTGAGTGAACCATCTTCATGGTTGACGATTGCGGCAGCTTTCTTTATCAGGGCAAGTCCATGAATCAGTTCTGAATCGATCGTTTCCGCAGACACACTGAAATTTTCTTTCGCGCGCAGCGAATGTATGCCGTAATAGGCGGATTGCGGGATTTCTTTTGTGCCGAGTGCGTCAGTTTCCGTTCTCATAGGGGTGATAATTCCTCCTTGTTTATTGGATACGACTAAGATAATCCGAAATGAATGAAAAGGCGACGGCTTTCGAACAACTCGTTCGATAAAAATTTTTTTCGCCTTGATTCTTAATTAAACAATTTAATGAGTTAAAAAATATAACAAAAACAAAATGCGCATGTCATATAATCTGACAATTGTTTTTGCATTTTTTCGGAAGTTGCATATAATGAAGATCGAACAAAGAAGGAGTGACTTATCGGAATGGATTCTATAGATCGGAAGATTATTAATCGGCTCCAGCAAAATGCGCGCGTTTCCCTTAAAGCGCTGGCAAAGGAATGTTACATCTCTCCGCCAACCATCTCCGCCCGAATGCATCATCTGGAACAATTAGACATTATCAAAAATTATTATACATTGATTGATTATAAGAAAGCCGGCTTTCATATTAAAGCCTACGTTCATGTCAAAGTCGATCCTAAAGACAAATCGGATTTTTATAAATATATTGAATCAATTCCCAATGTACTTGAATGCGACTGCGTGTCCGGCGAATTCTCGATGGTGATTAAAGTGATTTTCGAAAGCACGGAATTACTGGATTCGTTTATTAATTTACTTCAGCGGTTCGGCAAAACGAATACGCAAATTGTTTTTTCAACCCCGGTGGATGTACGCGGTGTGAGTCTGAGCGAAGAGAAGGACGATCGGCTGTAATGATGATCCTCTGCGGCGGGGACTCTAAAGAGTGCTACGGGAGATTGTGAGATAAATGCGAACGAATCAAAAATTGAGCAGTCATCTCTTTACAGGGATGGCTGCTCAACTCAGTTGTTAGCAAGCGCCCATTATGTCCGCATAGCCGACTGCACTTCTGAAACAGCCGCGGCAAATAGATCTATTGCCTGATCCAGTTCTTCTTTTGTCGTTGTTTCTCCGAAAGACAGGCGAACGAGCTCCCGTGCTTCTTCGGCAGAACGGCCGATCGACAGAAGCGTCGGGGAAGGCTGATGCGTTGTGCTGCTGCATGCACTTCCTGTGGCAATTGACAAGCCGCGCTGATTGGCGGCGAGCATGATCTGCTGCCCCTCAATGCCGGGAATGCGGAGTGCGAGAATGTGCGGCAGTTGATGACGCGCGGATTCTTCAACACTAAAAGAAATGCCTTTCTTTTGAATGCCGGCAATGAACCGTTGTCGCAAATTGGTGACATGGCCAAGCATTGCTTCAGCCTGCTGGCAGGCTACCTCGGATGCCGTAACGAAGGCGGCAATGCCGGGAAGATTGACGGTACCTGGGCTAAGTCCCTGCTTAGGTGCTCCAGGCAGCTGCGGTTGAAAAGCTTCGCGCGGATGCACGTAGCAGAGTCCGACACCTTTGGGTCCGTAGATTTTATGGGCGGTGGCCGACAAAGCAGTTATATGCGCTGCTTCGGCATCAATCGGCAATTTTCCATAGGACTGTACGGCATCACAGTGGAAGGCAATTTTTTTGCTGAACAGCAGCTTGCCGATTGCGTTTAGATTATTAATGCTCCCCATTTCGTTATTGACATGGTCAACACTGACAAGGATCGTGTCTCCTCTGAGCGCCTGTTCAATTGTTGACGGGTCTACTTCGCCGTCCGCGCGGCGTTTCAGTTCAGTGACTGAGAAACCTTCCTCACGCAGCTTTTCAAAAGCAAGCACTACGGATGAATGCTGCCCCTGTACATAAATTAAATGATTTCCTTTGTTCTTTCGGGCATGCGCTATGCCGTCAATCGCCAGTAAATTGCTGTCCGAGCCTCCGGAAGTAAAGAAAATGGTGTTTGCTTCGACGTGAAGATGGCGGGCGATTTGTTCCCGACAAGAAGCGAGCAGTTGGTCTGCCGCGTCACCAAAGTCATGTGGGCTGTTGGTGTTGCCGAAACAGTGCTGAGCGACATCTGTATAAGTTTTCAAAGCTCTTGAAGACATGGGTGTTGTCGCTGCATAGTCAAGATAAATCATCGGTACTGCGCTCCTTTTATGGTTAAGCTTTTATTTTTGGTCCGTCAGCGGCTTTGTGACGGTTTTTTCTGCTAAAAAATGACGGTTTTCTTTGCGCGTGCTGCTGCTTTTTTCGTTAAAGGACTCTGGTAAACTGTTATCCTTAGTAAATTTTTAACAATATGTGTTTTCCTACTTGCTGTAAGTTTAATAATGTGACAATATAGTTGTCAAGACAAGTGTAAAGACAGGTGTAAATAATTGAAAACAATTCAATCAGATATCGTTATTATTGGAAGCGGACTGGCTGCGCTCTACACAGCAGCGAAGCTCATGAAAAAGAAGCGAGTGATCGTCCTGACAAAAAAGGAATGGCAGGCAAGCAATTCCTTTCTTGCTCAAGGCGGGATCGCAGCGGCCTACGCTCCGGATGATGACTGGCATCGGCAGCTGGAAGATGCTATGAAGGCCGGACGCTATCACAATGATGTCAATGAAACGGCTTATCTTGCACGAGAAAGCAAAGATCAAGTGGATGAGCTGATTCGAATGGGCATGAAGTTTGACCGTGATCAGAACGGGACTATTTTGCTGGCAAGAGAAGGCGGGCACTCTGCCGCTCGCGTTCTGCATGCCCACGGCGACGCGACCGGTCGCGAGCTAACGACCTTTGTTAAGCGCTACGTCGAGCAGCAGGTCACCATTCATGAACAGACGCAGGTCGTCGAATTGCTGGTACGGAACGGCCGCTGTGTCGGCGTTCTTGCCAAGGATCCGTCAGGAGAAACAGTTCTTTATCGAGCGCAGCATATCGTGCTTGCGACCGGCGGATGCGGACAGCTTTACGCGCCGACTTCTGCAGATCCTGCGGTAACCGGTGATGGGCTGGCACTTGCTTATCGGGCCGGTGCCGCGCTTAAAGATATGGAGTTTGTTCAGTTCCATCCGACATTGCTGATAGAGAACAACCACGTTTACGGGCTGGTTTCCGAGGCCGTTCGCGGCGAGGGGGCGAAGCTGATCGATCAGGATGGCAATCGGCTTCTTGCCGGAAAGCACCCACTCGAAGACTTGGCGCCTCGTGATGTGGTGTCCAAGGTTCTGTTTAAAGCGCAGAAGACCGGTCAGGTCAAAAAAGTTTATCTTGATATATCAATGATTGACCATTTTTCTGACCATTTTCCGACCATTACCGGACTTTGCCGCGAGGCTGGTGTCGATATAACAAAAGGAAGGATTCCGGTTGCGCCCGGCGCCCATTTTCTTATGGGTGGAATCGAGACGGATCATGAGGGACGTACAACGTTGCCCGGTTTGTATGCCGTTGGCGAGTGCGCATGCACCGGGGTACACGGTGCCAATCGAATTGCCAGTCATTCACTGCTTGAAGCGATCACTTATGCAGGGACGGCGGCTTCCAGCATGATGAACGAAACAGTGGTTCCTGTGGAGGATATTGCTGTTGAATCAGGCATTAAGCCGGTGCCGGCGCTCCCTGCCAAAGAGGAAATTCAGAAGATGATGTTCGCGCATGTCGGGATTTGGCGTACTAAGCAGTCGCTCACCACAGCGATCGATTGGTGCCGTTCTTGGAAGATTGACTTTAACCGGTTGGAACGGCTGGACGGTACGAAGGATGAACTGGAGAAACTGAACATGCTGACCGTCGCTTGGCTGATTGCCACCTCAGCATTGGAACGCACTGAAAGCCGTGGCGGACATACGCGGATTGATTATCCGGAGGAAATTGAAGCTTGGCGGACTAAAAACATCCTGCGCGAGGTGACTCCTGTTGAATAAAATTAAATTACGTCAAGCACTCGAATCTTTTTACAATGAAGACATTGGTCATCAGGATCTAACCAGTGAAACGATTTTTGCCGCTGAAGACACGGCGGTCGGCACATTTACTGCGAAAGCGGCGGGGATCATCTGCGGGCTGCCGGTATTGATCGAGGGCTACAGGCTGCTCGATCCGGAAATTACCATTCACTTTCACGTCTCCGAAGGCGATCACGTTCAGGCAGGTGTTGATCTGCTGACGGTCAGCGGGCCGGTGCGTACGCTGCTCAGTGCGGAACGTGTGCTGCTTAATTTGCTGCAGCATATGAGCGGAATTGCAACCATGACGTCCGCGGCTGCGGACATCATGAAGGGCAGCAGAACGCGAATCTGTGATACGAGAAAGACGACGCCCGGCTTGCGCTTGTTTGAGAAATATGCGGTAAAGATCGGCGGTGGCTTTAACCACCGGTTTGGTCTCTACGATGCGGTTATGATCAAGGATAATCATATTGTGCATTCTGGATCAATAAGCCGCGCCGTACAGAAGGTTCGTGCTGAGCTGGGCCATACCGTAAAAATTGAGGTTGAGACGACATCGCTTGAGACCGTCAGGGAGGCTGTTCAGGCAAAAGCAGACATCATTATGTTTGATAATTGTTCGCCGAGTGAGATTCGCACGTATGTTCAGGAAGTCCCGGACACTATCGTCACGGAAGTATCCGGCGGCATTGATTTAACGACATTGAAGGATTATGCCGGATGCGGCGCGGACTATATTTCACTTGGATGTCTGACCCATTCGGTCAAGGCTCTTGATATCAGCTTTAATTTACACATGGACAACCAATAAAGAAAAGGGAAGGAATGAGTGAACAGTGGGTCTGGCAGAAACCTTTTTAAAACAGACGCAGATTCCGGAAGCCTATCGAAATGCATCCAAAGATGTGTTGACCGAAGAAGGATGGCGACTCAAAGAACAGCTCGGTTCACGGATCTATATTCCCGGCCATCACTATCAGCGCGATGAAGTGATTCAATTTGCGGATGATCGCGGTGATTCACTTCGGCTGGCCCAGCTTGCAGCCGCAAAAAAAGAAGCGGACTATATTATTTTTTGCGGCGTCCACTTTATGGCGGAAACTGCCGACATACTCACGGATCAAAGGCAGAAGGTCATTTTGCCTGATCGCCGGGCAGGCTGCGCGATGGCCGATATGGCGACGATTCATCAGTTGGAGCGCGCATGGGGGCATTTGCAGACGCGCTTTGGCGATAGTATCATTCCAATGACTTATATTAACTCGACTGCGGAAATCAAAGCGTTTTGTGGCAGGCATGGCGGGGCAACACTGACTTCGTCCAATGCGGGAAAAATGATGCAATGGGCGCTGACGCAGAAGCAACGCATTCTCTTTTTGCCTGATCAGCATCTGGGACGCAACACCGGCGTCCAGCTTGGGATTCCACTGAACGATATGGTGATCTGGGATCCGGTGCGGGAAAGCTTTGAAGGCGATGCGGGCGAGCATACACAGGTCATTCTTTGGAAGGGCTTCTGTACGGTTCATGAACGGTTTACCGTACAAAACGTTGCCGACTGCCGACGTGAGGATCCGGATGTGCAGATTCTTGTACATCCGGAATGTGACTATGAGGTCGTACGTCAGGCGGATTTTGCCGGATCAACCAAATATATTATTGATGTGATTGATCAGGCGCCGAACGGGTCGCACTGGGCGATCGGTACGGAGATGAACCTGGTGAATCGTCTGAAGCACAGTCATCCGCATTTACACATTCGTTCACTGAATCCGATGATGTGTGCGTGTCTGACGATGAATCGCATCGACCTGCCGCACTTTGTCTGGTCGCTGGCGCAGATTGCGGCAGGTACACCGGACAATATCATCTCTGTCCCTGATGCGGTTGCGCGCGATGCCGTCTTAGCGCTTGAACGGATGCTTGCGCAATCTTGAGCAGGTGTCCCCATGTGGCTCGTATAGGACAAAACAACAGTGATGATGGGGTCGAAACTTTTCATTGATAAAAAAACGATCAATTAAAACGTCAATCAATCGGATCTTTTGAATTCGGCTGGTTGACGTTTTTTAACAGGTCAAGAAAGTTTAATGATTTTGCCTTGCTAGTACGATTAGCGTCATGAAAAAGGAAATTGTAAAGGAACTTTCGCTAAGTACGCATACGTCCTGTATGCAACGCGAAAGCCATCCCATCCTGTGAAAGTACATCCTGTGCACAACGCAGAAGTCACCGCGTCCTGTGGAAGTAGGAACTTCTGCTAATTGTAAAGGGAGATCAGGTTAAGCCCCCAATCTGATAAATGGACGGAAAAATTTCTCTTAATGAGAAAATGAACTAAAAAGTAGCTTAAATAGACGGAGAGATTCCGCTTATCAACTTGAAAAACGTGAAAATGGGGGATTTTTCTTGGCATAACCGGAAAAATTCCCCTTATCTCCCGCCGAAACGAGCTCTATTCTGATTTAACCGAAAAATATCCGCTTATTTTATACGCTACTTAATTAAGGACCAGAATGCTTAATGAAAAAGAAGTGAGATGGATGGAACATTGATTCATACACACATAAAAGTATGTTGAAAGCGGAGAGGCAATTCTATTTCTCTCCGCTTTTTTGGGAAAAAATGGAGTTGAAAAATCGGTATGGTCTTTCAGAAACTGATGATCACTTTACATCGATTTGATCGAAAGTTTTCACAACCCAATAAAAGGAGAAAGCTTTCTTTGTCGAATGATCCGTTTGTATTTTAAGTTGTTGGTATCTGAAGTTGCCTATGGATTCAACCGATTTTTCAGTAGCCTCTTGAGAGACTCTGGTGTTCCACATAGAATGGGCATTAATAATCCTTCCGTTTAGGGATTTTAAAATAATCCTTGACAAAATTAGACAGCGCTTTCATAATGCTGTTAGATGCTTAATTTGGGCTAGGTCAGATCGGACGAGAACACGTTTGGATAAAAGAACACCGTTGTACTGGAAGTTGACGCTAAGATGATCGCAGCGAAGTGTTTGCGACCTGAATGTCTATAAATTGGGAAATGCTTCTGACAGAATGAAAACGAGATAAAGGAGATAAGGGCTATGTTATTAGGCAGTATTGAGGCAGGCGGGACTAAGTTTGTGTGCGCGGTAGGAAATGAAGACTATCGAGTGATTGAAAAAGTATCGATCCCTACGACAGATCCAAGTACCACGTTCACTAAGGTAATCGATTTTTTCAAACAATTTAAGGATTTGGCTGCGCTATCGATAGCCTCTTTCGGACCAATCGAAATACAAAAAAACAACAAATTATATGGATACATTACCGAAACTCCTAAAAAAGGGTGGAGCAAAGTTGATTTTGTAGGACCTATCAAAAAGGAATTAACTATTCCCATATATTTTACAACCGATGTTAATGGATCGGCATATGGAGAATACATTATGGCACAACTGTTTAATGAAAAAATACAGTCTTTAGTATATCTAACAATCGGAACAGGCATTGGCGGCGGTGCCATAATAGACGGAGCGATACTAGGATCCCAGGGACATACTGAAATGGGGCATGTCTATGTCAAACGACATCCTGATGATTTGGAATTCAAAGGCATCTGTCCCTTTCATAAAGATTGTCTGGAGGGCCTAGCATCCGGCCCAACATTTGAAGCCAGAACGGGTATTAAAGGAAAAGATATTCCGAGTGATCATCACGTCTGGGATATTATGGCGTACTATGTTGCTCAAGCCGCTATTCAGCAAACGATGATTCTCAGACCGGACAATATAGTGTTTGGTGGCGGCGTAGTCAGTGAGGCTTTTCTAGAGAAAGTCAGACGCGACTTTGCTGAACTCAACAACAATTACATCAAAGTTCCGGATCTAACTACGTATATAAGAATGCCACGAGTTAAAGATAACGGATCAGCAACACTAGGAAACTTTGCATTGGCATTCAAAGAATTAAGTAAGTGACAGACTCAGGGTTTACAGAGGAAGATCACATTCCCATATATATTGAAAAACATCAACGACTGCCTGATTTTTTAACAGGTGGTCGTTTTGTCAACCCAAAGTTTAAAAATGTTCGATGTTATAAATGCGAATTAAACAAACTGCGTCAGTTGTCGATAATACGTTTGAGTTTTATCGGTATTAAAGGAGGCAGTTAAAGGTGATAAAAGAGAAAAGAGAGAGAAAGCATTTAAGTTTTACCGGGTTTATGATGATTTTTCTCATTGTTGTCATAGTCATACCCAATTTTTTCTTTGGAATGATTATCATTCAGCAGGTGAAAAAATCAAGTCAAGTACAGTTGGATGACACGACGACGAACAGCATTAAACTCTTAAATAAGAACTTAAGTCAATTCATTGATGGCAAGGTTCATGTTGTCACGAAATTGAGTAATCAGTTAACGGGTGACATTGACAGCAATAAAGTTAAAGCAGCTCTTGGGAATATTCAGGGAGCAGATCAGGATCAAGCGGCGTTGTATCTTGCCAATACGAAAGGCGAACTTGCCTTTTTCCCTTCGTCTGTCAAAGTTCCTAAAAGTCTTGATCCTCGCACGCGACCTTGGTACAAACAGGCAATGGAGTATCCGGGACAGTTAATCATCACATCTCCATATCGCTCTTCTGATGGATCTAATGTCACGACGGTAACCCTTGCGCAAACAACAAAAGATGGCAAGGGTGTCATTGGTATGGACATAAAACTGGATAAGATTAACGAATTGGTCAACCAAGCAAAAGTCGGAGCATCAGGCTATGTCTCTCTACTTGATCGTGAAAATAAATGGGTGGTTAATAAGAATAATAAGATTGGAGTAAAGGCTGCTGATTCGTTTACGAAGCAATTGGCAAGCAATAGGTCCAAACCCTTTGTGTATCATGATCAGAAAATTTACAGTGCGATCAATAGTCTTACGGGTTGGCGAGTTGCCGGTATCATGAATGTTAAAGATATTAATGGACTAGTGAATCCGCTCGCGTTCACCATTATTTGCAGTGTTATTGTTAATTTGATTATTGTCATTCTGCTAACGGTATGGCTGGTTCGTAAATATGTGACAAAACCATTGAAAAAAATGGTTACTGTATTTGAAAGAATAAGCAATAATGACCTGACTGAAGAGCTGGATACGTCAATGAGAACCAATGAGGAATTCACGCAACTTGGGCGGAGCACCAATAAAATGCTGGTTTCGCTAAAAGAAATTGTCCATACGTTGAGCAGTAAATCTGAATTGCTGGCTGCGTCCTCTGAAGAACTGACCGCTTCTACTGAAGAAAACAAGGCGACAACGGATGAGATTGCGCACTCGATCGAGCAGATTGCAGGTGCGGCAGATCAGCAGACAGGCGGAATTCAGAAGCTGACAAAAAATGCTCAATTGATTAACCAATCCATTGCTTCCGTGACCGATCAGATGAATCAGCTCACGATGCGCTATGAAGATTCGAGAAAAATTATTGATAACGGGCAGGAAACCGTTGATGTAACGAACAATCAAATGGCTAAGATTAAGCAAACGGTTACTCAATTGGCCGAAATGGTTGGCAACCTAAGTAAACAGTCGCAAGAGATTAATGAAATCATTCATGTGATCAATGATGTTGCCTCGCAAACTCAGCTGTTGTCACTGAATGCCTCCATTGAAGCTGCCCGTGCAGGCGAACATGGAAAAGGCTTTGCTGTTGTTGCGACTGAGATTCAAAAACTGTCCGCTCAATCCTCTGAAAATGCCGACCGCATCAGCTCCATCATTTCAACGATTCAGGAAGATACGGAACGTGTTGTCCAATCAATGAATATGGGGATTGAAGAAGTCGATAAAGGGATCGATGCAGTTAAAGAAAGCGATCAATCGTTTAGCGACATTGAGGCATTCGTGAATCATTCGATTGCAGAAATCGAGAAGATATCAAAGATCATCCGTCAAATTGCTGATTCAACGGAACAAGCGACGGCTGCGTATCGCCCGATTGAAGCCTTTGCTGAGCAGACTTCTGAGCAGACACAAGGTGTGTCGGCAGCAACCGAAGAACAATCGGCGTCTATTGGCGAAATAGCCAGAAGCGCAACCGAACTCAGTGCTATCGCGGATGAACTGAACCAAATTGTCCAAACATTTAAGACAGAGAAATAAATACTTTTATTGATTAAACCGTCCTGTGGTCTTATGGGATGGTTATTTTTTTACACCTTCGCGCAGAAAAACGCCGACCTTGCTGATCAGTTTACCTAAACAAAAATTGACGTCTTTTTCGTTCAGATTTTTTATGTCAAAATTGCAAGGAGGTATAGTTTTGAATGAAAGAAAAATGTGACGGTTTTCAGAGTCTTCTCCTTTCATGCATGGGACAACTAGGTAGTCACATAAATTTTTATAGCATGCATTTGGAGGCTGACGTATATGATTCGTTTTTCTGTTGTTCAAGTACCCATTGAAACGATTGATCCGCTCTATTTTGAGTTTATTTCGGAAGAGCGGCTGTCTGAAATGGTTCGACGGGTTCAGTTATCCTCTCCACTTGAACATGCCGTTTGGGTTGAGCGGAAAGAGAATCCAAACGGTTACTGGCTTGTCGATAACTATGCGGACTACATGGCGTATAAGCAATGCGGCTATTCATCTATTACCTGTTTGTGCCGTCCGCGGACATCTCAAGTTCGCCATATGTTGGAACTGTTACGGGACATGTATTCATGAGATGCAGAGACAGTATTCAAAGAAAAACGTCTGAATAATTGAAACCACAGTTTAAAAGTGGATAAGCAGATATTTTTACAAAAATGAAAGCGCATTCTAAAATGGGAACTGTGAGTAATTTTGCAGAAAACGAGAATAGGTTGGACTATTTTTTGCTCTGCAAAAATATAATGAATCCAGGGGAAAGTACCGCTCTGTTGCGATATAGGACTCCAGGTTCCATATGGGAGGTTTTGCGATTATGACAAAGGGTACAGCAGTCATTACAGGAGCAGGACAAGGAATTGGAAAGGGTATTGCAGCACGTTTGGCAAAGGATGGATTCGCAGTTGTTCTGAGCGATGTGAATGAAAAGGTATTGACGAGCACGATCAAAGAATTCGAAGATGCCGGCTACCAGGCGGCGGGATCTATTAGTGATGTAACAAAGCCTGAAGATCAGAAGGCACTCGTCCGTAAGGCGGTTGATACATTTGGAAGCGTTGACGTTTTTGTTAATAACGCCGGGGTTGCGCATGTCGGTCCGGTGATGGACTTAAAGGAGCAAAATTTGGACCTTCTGTTTAAGGTGAATGTATACGGCACGGTGTACGGGATGCAAGCAGCGGCCGATCAAATGAAAAATCAGGAGAACGGCGGAAAGATTATTAACGCTTGCAGTATTGCCGGACATCAGAGCTTCCCGATGATGGGGCTCTACTCAGCAACCAAATTTGCCGTGCGCGGCTTTACTCAGGCTGCAGCAAAGGAACTTGCCAAAGATCATATTACGGTCAATGCCTATTGTCCGGGAATCGTCGGCACCGGCATGTGGGACCGTATTGACGATGTCATGACGAACTATCAAGGGACCAAAAAAGGTGAAGCGTTCAAGAAGGCGATCGAGAGCATCTCACTGGGACGACCTGAAGAACCCGAAGACATTGCTAATTTCGTTTCGTTCCTGGCTTCGAGTGATTCCAACTACATCACCGGCCAGTCCGTGCTCGTTGACGGTGGGATTGTGTTTAACTGATGCATAGATTCTACGAAAATTGAAAGCGCTATAATAAAGATCAGCCCGCATCGGAAAGTTGGTGCGGGTTGATTATGCACATAAACGATAAAGATCATATCCGGTGTATCCAGTCCCGTAGCAGACACACAACTGACTCGGATTTCCTAATCGGCTCATTTGTTTACGAATCGCTTCTGTTTGATAATGAATCATCACGATGTACTTCTTCCTTCTTCGACAACCGCATCCGCTATTTTTGCCATAGAGACGTCTAAACCTATATATTTCTTGATATCAATCGTAGTGCGAGTTCCTTTTCGTAGGATGCTTCTGTATGGAAGGGAAGAAATTTAAGTGATAAAAAATGTTGCAGTTGGGATTTATTTAATATACAATAATCCTCATACAATTACTTTGATAATTAAATAGTCAGCTTCTTATCAAGAGTGGTGGAGGGACCGGCCCAATGAAACCCAACAACCAGCGCGTGAACGCATGGTGTTAATTCCTGCAGATCTATTCTGAAAGATAAGAGACCAATTGACTCAATTCATTGCGAGTTTAATAAAATTGTCTCCTTATCTCATGGGGACAATTTTTTTATTCTTCAATAAGATTAAGAGGTGGTGCAACGAGAAGATTTTTTACTCAAAGGCAAAATATGTGATCATTAAATCTTAGTTTACATATGGGATAAATAAAAATGAAGAAATGTTTCATAAACAAGAAAAATAATTCTGTATTTTCATCGGTATTAATTAGAGACAGATGGGACGATCGGCATGGACAAGGAGAAAGTGTATCGTGATTTAATACAACAAATGCGGGCCCTGTTTGATCAGGAATTTGATTTGGTTGCAAACATGAGTAATATGGTCTCTCTTATTTTTGAAAAGGTTCCCGGGCTAAACGGAACGACCTTTTACCGATGGAAGAATGATGAATTAATTCTTGGACCGTTTCAGGGCAGGGTTGCTTGCATGCATATTCCTCTTCAGAAAGGCGTGTGCGGTAAGGTAGCTTTTACGAAAAAGACGGAAATTGTCCCGGATGTTCATCAGTTTCCTGGTCATATTGCGTGTGATCAGCGTTCGAAATCAGAGATTGTCGTTCCTGTTTTTGAACCGGACAGTAATCGATTCTTTGGCGTTTTGGATTTAGACAGCCCATTAGTGAATCACTTTGATGCCGTAGATGCCAGGCATCTGGAACAGCTGGCACCATTGGTTTTTGGTATTCAGAAAGGGGATGAACGCTAATCATGGATCGTCGGAGGAGGTGCGGTTTTGGTTGATTTTAAGCCTTCCGAACGTGCTCGGAAGCTGCCTGTTAATTTTTTTGACCAGTTGGATAATAAATTGGCTGCTATTGAAAAGACAGGGGCACCGTTCATTAATTTATCCAAGGGGAATCCCGATCTGCCGACTCCGGAACACATTGTAGCTTCGTTAAAGTCGGCGGTGGATCAGCCGGAAAATCATGCTTATCCCCCGTTTCTCGGAAAAGAAAAGGTACGAGTGGCAATTGCTGATTTTTATAAAAAGGAGTATGGAGTCACATTGGATCCGGTCAATGAGATCGCTGTTTTCCATGGCGCGCATATCGGCATCACCGGGATCCCGCAAGCGCTGCTTAACCCGGACGATTACATGCTGATTACGGATCCTTGTTATCCGATCTATTATTCTTCGGCCATGCTCTCGCAGGCAAGAACCTATGCTATGCCGCTTGAGGAGTCAAATCGATATCTTCCTGATTATCGAAGCATTCCGGACGATGTGCTGCAAAACGCGCGGCTCCTTATGCTCAATTATCCGAACAATCCGACCGGTGCGCTGGCAACGAAGGATTTCTTTCGAAAAACGATTGATTTTGCCCGGACACATCGCATTCCGGTTGTTAATGACTTTGCCTATGCTTCACTTGGATTTGATCATAATAAGCCGCTGAGTCTGCTCCAAATTGAACAAGCAAAGAGCGTTGCGGTCGAAGTATATACTCTATCGAAAACATATAATATGGCAGGCTGGCGGTTCGGGTTTGCTGTGGGCAATGCTTCAGTTATAAAGGCATTGAATCACTTCCAAATGCATGCCTGCAGCACGGTGTTCGGTGCGGTTCAAGATGCCGCGGCATGCGCGCTGCAATCATCGCAAGAGTGTGCACGCGAGCTGGTTCACATCTATCAACGGAGGCGTGATGTGCTCATCGGTGGGTTAAGTCGAATCGGTTGGAATGTTGCTTCTCCGCCGGGCACATTTTTTGCCTGGCTAAAGGTACCTGCAGGATACAACAGTCAGTCTTTCTCGGATATGTTGTTTCGCGAAGCACACATTGTGACGGCTCCGGGGATTGGATTCGGGAATAATGGCAACGACTTTATAAGGATCAGTCTCGTACACAGTGAAGACGTGCTGGTGGAGGCGGTCAGACGAATTGACGCGTTGCACTTATTTTAATAGGTTGGGAGATTGAGAGTGTAGGATGATAAAGATAGATTTAACAGGTCAAAATGTATTCGTTACCGGAGGCGGTTCTGGGATCGGCAAGGGGATTGCCGACCTCTTTCTCGAAGCCGGTGCCGCGGTGGCTGTCGCTGATGTCGCTTTTGAACAAAAAGCGGAACGAAAATCCGGTCGTTTGGTGCATCTCAAATTGGATGTGACGGATAAGAAGGATGTCAACCAAGCGGTGAAGACAGCTGCCGATCTTCTGGGGGGACCAATAAATGTTGTCGTGAACAGCGCGGGCATCTCGACGATGGATTATGCTGTGGACATTAAGGAAGAAGATTGGGACCGCGTTATGGATGTCAACGCTAAAGGAACTTTTCTTGTATCACAAGCGGTTGCCCGTCAGATGAATGAGCATGGGATTGAAGGGAGGATCATTAATATTGCGTCACAGGCTGGCAAGAACGGCTACCGCTGCATGGGAAATTATTGTTCATCAAAGCATGCGGTACTCGGATTCACGAAGGTCATGGCAGTCGAGCTGGCACATCAACAGATTCTGGTCAATGCAATCTGTCCGGGCATTGTCGAAACAAGTATGAAGCATCGGGAGCGAATTGACGGTGCCAAGCTCAGAACTATGACACCGGAACAGATCTATCAGGAAGATTGCTCGCAAGTACCGCTGGGAAGAACGGCGCTTCCATCTGATGTGGCAAATGTTGCTCTGTTTTTGGCTAGTCCGCTTTCTTCCTATATGACTGGTCAAGCAATCAATGTAACTGGCGGTATGACCATGAATTAAAGACCGGCGTTATCATTTTGTTATTAAAGGAGTTCAAAGCAATGTCTTTTCACGTGGTTTCCAGAGTCGGACCGCAGCAGTATAGTTCTGAAGAAGGTGCCTATGATTATCTGCCGAAATTTCTCGAAGCATTGTCTGCCACGCGGATTCTAATTCTTCATGGCATCAAGTCATGGCAAAAGGCGGCACCGTATTTCCCAGATCTAGCTCAGGCAGGCTTTGATGTGTTCGACATGACGTTTGGCGGTGAATGTTCGCACAAAGAGATTGATCGAGTCATTGAAGAGATTCACAGGTTGGGGATTGATCTGGTCATTGGAATCGGCGGGGGAAAGGTCATCGATACGGCGAAAGCTGCAGCAGTTAAATCGGGTGGAATTCAACTTGTGATCCTGCCGACGATGGCAAGCAACTGTGCCGCATGGTCGGCACTCAGCGTTCTTTATAAGGATAACGGAATTTCGATTGGGCATGAACTCTATCCGAGACAGTCCAGCCTTGTTCTTATCGAGCCTAGAGTGATTTTGGATTCTCCTTTGGATTATTTTATCGCGGGAATTGCCGATACATTGGCGAAATGGTATGAGTCCGACAGCTTGCTGGCACGTGTCGGTACCAATCACCTCTCGCTCATGTATGCACGCGAGTCTGCCAAAATCTGCCGAGATATTCCTTTGAATCACGGCGCGCAGGCGGTCGAGGATATGAAGCAGGGCGTTTTATCGGACGCCTGGCAGCTTGTCATGGAAACGAACATTATCGCGGGTGGTTTGGTCGGCGGTTTTGGAGATGCCTATGGACGCGCGACTGCGGCGCATTCCATACATGATGCGCTCACTTATTTTCCAGAAACGGTGCATCTGCTGCATGGAGTAAAAGTGGCTTATGGCATTATGGTCCAGTTAGCGCTTGAAAAAAAGTGGGATGAAATTGGGCGCCTACTGCCGTTTTACCATCGTCTGAAGCTGCCGGCAAGTTTACAGGATTTGCATCTTAATAAACGTTCTGAGGAAGATATTCGTCAGTTAGCTGCTTATGCAGTCAGCCCGGATAAAACCATTCATTTGCTCCCTTTTAAAGTGACGGAGGATTCTGTTCTTGAAGCCATTACGCAGCTTGATAAGTATACGGCTGACTCTGCAGAAAGGAATAACTAGGTCTTAAAACCAAGTAATCCTACTAGAAAATATATAAAAGGAGGCGCTAACCGGTGACGTCGGAAATCATACGTACCGAACATGTAGTTAAAACCTTTACTGTTGATAAAAAGGCGCACTCTGTACTAAAAGATGTCAATCTCTCCATAGAAACGGGCGAGATCTTCGGTATCATCGGGTACAGCGGTGCCGGAAAATCAACGCTTGTCCGTTGCTTTAATGGGATCGAAAAAGCGACTGAAGGCAGTATCTTCTTTGAAGGGCAGAATATTGTCGGGTTAAAATCGCGGGAATTAAGAGCGATCCGTAGGAAAATCGGTATGATTTTTCAGCAATTCAATCTTATGCCGTCTCGAACTGTTTTTGGCAATATAGCGCTTCCTCTAAAACATAGTAGATTGTCAAAGCAGCAGATTAATAAACGGATTACCGAATTACTGGAACTTGTTGATCTGCCGGACAAACGAGATGCCTATCCCTCACAGCTGTCCGGTGGGCAGAAACAGCGGGTGGCCATTGCACGAGCCCTAGTAAACCATCCGAAAATACTTTTGTGCGATGAAGCGACAAGCGCTTTGGATCCGAAAACAACGAAATCGATCCTTTATCTCTTGAAAAAATTGAATAAGGAACTCGGCTTAACGATCGTGGTGATTACGCACGAAATGTCTGTGGTCAAGGAGATATGCCAGAAGGTCTCAGTCCTTGACAAGGGGAAGATCATTGAACATGGCGATGTTTATTCTGTCTTCTCTAATCCGCAGCAGGAGCTGACGCGGTCATTCATTGAAACAACATCTGCGCTTGGTAGTGTGAAGGCATTAATTGAAACGCAGTCTCCCGTTGTGCAGCTGCAGCCGGGACAATTGCTGCTTAAAATAAGCTATACGACAAGCAGCGTCTCAGAGCCGCTAATCTCCTATATTTCGAGAACGTTTCATGTTGACGCCAATATTGTGTTTGGCGACATTCAAATTTTGAGCGGCAATCCGCTCGGCGGACTCATTGTTATTTTGAGTGGTCAGAAGTCGGCTATTGATCGCGCGCTTGAGTATGTGAAACAAAGACATGTTGCTGTCGAGGTGTTGAATCATGGATAACGTGTTGCAATTCTTGCTTCCGAATGTTTCTCAAGTCATGGATGAATTTTATCTCTCAATCATTCAAACACTGCAAATGGTCTTTGTATCCGGACTGATTTCTTTTGTACTCAGCCTGATTATCGGCATTGTGCTCGTTTCTACAAGAAAGGGCGGTATCCTAGCGAATTCTTTTGTCTTTAACCTGTTTGATAAATTAATCAACCTGTTCCGTTCAATTCCATTCATTATTCTCATTGCGGCTCTGATTCCGCTTACCCGTTTGATTTCTGGAACTGCCGTCGGCGTACAGGGAACCCTTTTTCCGCTCATTGTCGGAATAACTCCTTTTTTCTCGAGACAGATTGAATCTGCTTTGAGCGAGGTGGATGACGGACTGATTGAATCAGGGATCGCTATGGGTTTATCGCCTTTTCAAATTATCGTTTCCGTCTACTTAAAAGAAGGCATTTCGTCTATCGTACGTGTGACGACAATCACGGTGATCAGTTTGATCGGACTTACTGCGATTGTCGGTGTTGTCGGAGGCGGCGGGATTGGTGATTTCGCCATTCGTTACGGCTATCAGCAAAATCAGCTAGATGCAACGTATGTGTCCATTATTGTTTTACTCGTTTTTGTCAGCATCGTTCAGATACTAGGCACATTTATTTCAAAAAAAACCACACATTAGGAGGCGTTTCTCATGAAAAAGATTACTAAATTCAGCAGTTTTATCCTCATTCTCAGTTTTGTCCTGGTTCTTGCGGCTTGCGGTTCATCTTCGTCGGGTGCTAACTCAAATAAAGTCAAAGAAGTGAAGGTGGGGGTTGTCGGAAACAGTGATGATCCGATCTGGGAGCAGGTTAATAAGAATTTGAAGAAGGACAACATCCAGGTTAAGCTGGTCAAGTTCACTGACGGTATCATTGCCAATCAATCTGAGTCTAATAAAGAACTGGATTTAACTGCATTCCAGCATCATGCATTCTTAAATCAGGAAATAAAACAAAAAGGTTATAAATTTACCGTCATCGGTGAGTCGTATATTGTTCCTTTAAATGTCTATTCAAAAAAGATTAAAAGTCTCAAACAAATTAAAAGCGGAGATAAAATTGCGATTCCGAACAATGTCACCAATGCCGGCCGCGCCCTTAAGGTTCTGGAGAGTGCGGGACTGATCAAGCTTGATCCAAGTAAAGGGTACTCACCTGCTGTGAAGGATATTACGGAAAACAAAAAGAATGTGAAGATTGTTGAAGTAGATCCGGCCAAAATTCCTAGTCTGCTTCCGGACTTTGCGGCGGGCATAACAAACAGTAACTTTATTATTGATAATAAAATGAATCCTGTCACCGACTCTATTTATCGCATTAAACCTGATCTGAATGATCCGAACAATAAACCATGGATTAACGTCAT
The DNA here is from genome assembly GCF_040513385.1 of Sporolactobacillus caesalpiniae. Lineage (NCBI taxonomy): Bacteria > Bacillati > Bacillota > Bacilli > Caryophanales > Sporolactobacillaceae > Sporolactobacillus > Sporolactobacillus caesalpiniae. The sequence goes on along the minus strand of NZ_JBEVCB010000007.1, from coordinate 216,911 downwards.
TGTTGCGCGTACAGCTGACAAGAATAACAACACATATAAGAAAGTGGTCGATGCTTATCATACGGCATCGGTCGCAAATAAAATTAAGAAGCTTTACAATGGGGTTTATGTCCCAGCGTTTAAGTATTAAAAGAAACATAACCTTCTTTTATCATGCAATAAATAGTATGCTACTGATAAAATGGTAAGGAGTCATCACGAAACTACAAAAAGCGAGGCGATTGTGATTATGGCAAAGGTTGAAAGCTTTACACTTGATCATACGAAAGTCAAGGCCCCATATGTCCGATTAATTGCGACACAAAAAGGACCAAAGGGCGATGTAATTCAAAATTATGATTTGCGGTTTGTACAGCCAAATGAAAATGCGATTCCGACAGCAGGGCTGCATACGATTGAACACATGCTGGCAAGTCTGCTGCGTGATCGGCTGGAAGGTGTGATTGACTGCTCGCCGTTCGGTTGCCGCACGGGATTTCATTTGATTCTTTGGGGAGAACATGATCCGATTGACGTTGCCAAAGCGCTGAAGGGTTCTCTTGAATTTATCGCGAATGAATCTACTTGGGATGACGTTCAAGGAACAACGATTGAAAGTTGCGGCAATTACCGTGATCACTCACTCTTCTCAGCTAAAGAATGGGCGAAAAAGGTTGTCGATGAAGGTATCAGCTCTGACCCATTCGAACGCAAAGTGGTTAAGGAATCCTTGTAATTGCAGGTGGAAGCAGCAAATTGTGTGAGTGGAGGTCATCCAAGCGTAGTTTGTGATGCTGCCGTATAAATCTCAATACCTAGGATAAAAAAGAAGCGAAGTGATCTGAGCCTATTGTTCTAGCGGGCTTGGATCGCTTCTTTGTGTTGAAGGGAAAGCGATTAAACAGATGAAAACAATGTCATCGATCACAAGCCGCCCTAGGATTGAACGAGAGAAAACGCCTACACTTTGTTACCGTCTACAGATTCGTCGGAACGAGGATCGTTTTGAGCAATACAACACTTTTCTGCTTTATCTAAAAATTTAGCATATTATCCCAACACGCCAATACTTTATATAAAACGGGATTTGTCATCAATGGGCAATCGTTTAGTCCCATTCGTGGGGGGATTACGCATGAAATTCGAGGATTATCAGCCTTATTTAAGTCCTGCGCTTGCCAAGGCGACGGATCTGATTGCAGTCAGTGGCAAGGGATGCTATTTGACTGACAGTAAGGGTGATCGGTATCTGGATTTTGTTCAGGGGATTGCAGTCAATGCATTGGGCCACTGCCATCCGAAGGTTGTTGAGGCCATAAAAACGCAGACAGAAAAGCTGATTACGGCATCGTTTAATGTGGTCAATTATCCGACGACGCTTGAACTTGCGAAACGGATGGCCGAGGTGACGCCGGGTGCGTTGAACTCGGTATTTTTCTCCAATGGAGGAGCGGAAGCAATCGATGGTGCGTTGAAGCTGGCGAAGGCCTATACAAAAAGACCGGCGATTATTGCGTTCCAAGGCTCTTTTCATGGACGGTCGTTCGGAGCGCTATCTGTAACCGGCTCGAACGCATACTATCGCAAGTATTATGAGCCTATGGTCGGTTCGGTTTACTTTACGGCATATCCTTCGACGGATTTATGTCCTAAGGGTTTCAATGCGGAGCAAAGAACAGAGTATTGCTTGAATGAGCTTGACCGGCTTTTTCAGAATCTCGTGGCGCCTGATCAGGTAGCCGCGATTATTATGGAGCCTGTTCAAGGGGAAGGTGGTTATGTTGTTCCTTCGAAGGCATTCGTACAGGGAATTCGCGAACGCTGCGATCAGTACGGTATTCTGCTGATTTTGGATGAAATTCAATCTGGTTACGGACGAACAGGGAAAATGTTTGCCAGTGAACATTTTGGTGTGGTGCCGGATATTATGACGGTAGGAAAAGCGATTGCCGGCGGTCTGCCGATGAGTGCGGTCATTTCAACGCAAGTGATTATGGCTGAATGGCGATCGGGCATGCATGGCACCACTTTTGGCGGCAATCCGATTTGTGCGGCTGCGGCTTTGGCAGTATTGGATGAATTCAAACAATCGTATCTGCTGGAGCACGTGAATGAGGAAGGCGTGTACTTAAGAAACAGATTAGTTCGGCTGCAGAAGAAATATAGCTGCATTTCCGATGTTCGTGGACTGGGCCTAATGCTGGCAATTGAATTCTCCCATCCGGATGGCAGTCCGGCCGGAGATCTATTGGAAGCCGTCAGAGCAGCTTGTCTGAAAAATAGATTACTGACTCTTTCATGTGGTGTACACCATAATGGCATGCGATTTGCTACGCCGCTTAATGTGACCAACGATGAGATTGATCAGGGCATCACGATTATCGAATCTGTTCTAGATCAACTTTACGCTCAATGAGAAAGGAACTGAGGTTATGGCAAAAAAGAAAGTCCTTTACTATAACATCGACGATACCTTGGATTATGAACATAATTTGTTACGTGAGTGGGGGATTGAGGATCTAGAATTGATTGAAATCAAAGATTATGACAGCGTACAGTCGTTTGCTCACTATGCGAAAGAGGCAGATGGGGTTGTTGTCGAATATCAGCAAATTACCCGGGAAATTATGGAGCAATTGCCGAATTTGAAAATAATTGCACTTCAAGCGATCGGTGTCGATAACGTGGATGTCGAAGCAGCGACTAATTTTGGCGTGTGTGTGACCAACTGCCCGGGTTTTTGTTCGGAGGAAGTGGCGCTTCATACGATTGGGCTGATGATTGATCTGACCCGGAAAATCACACTACTCGATCGGTTGGTGCGACAGGGAAAATGGGATCCGTTATATGGCTATAAGACACACCGGCTGACAGGCAAAACTGTTGGACTCTATTTCTTCGGAAGCATTCCCAAAGCGATGATACCGATGCTTCACGCGCTGAAGGTGAAGATCCTTGCCTATGCTCCGACAAAAACAGGGGCCTTCTTAAGAGAATACGGCGTCTATAAAGCCGAAACATTTGAGGAGTTACTGATGCAATCCGATATTCTGTCGCTGCACTGTCCGCTTCTGGAATCGACCACACATCTCATTTCCGAACGAGAATTGAAGCTGATGAAAAAGGATGCCTTTCTGGTTAACACCGCGCGCGGTAAGGTCGTTGATGAGGCGGCACTGGCAAAAGCATTAAAAACAGGAGAAATCAAAGCCGCAGCGGTTGATGTCATTGAAGATGAAGCGACGGAAAACAGTCCGTTATTTGCTTTAGAAAATACGATCATTACCCCGCACTCAGCCTTTGTCTCCGAAGATTCCTTTTATGATGCACGGAAGACTACCTTGGAACAACTCGTACAGCGATTGAGCAAAAATGAAAAACCGGCTAATTTAGTGAATCGGGATGACAAGATTCAATAGGAATCATTAGCACTATAAATTCCGGCAAGGTGTGGTAGACAAATGAGCGATATTTACCGAAAAGTCCAATTCCAGCTAACTCGCTGAGTACGGAGCTAACCTGTTGAATAAATCGGCTAACCTGTTGAATACGGAGCTAACCTGCTAAATAAACTGCTAACCTGTTGAATACGGAGATAACCTGCTAAATAAACTGCTGACCTGCTGAATACGGAGCTAACCTGCTAAATGAATCGCTAACCTGTTGAATACTCAGCTAACCTGCTAAATAAATCGCTAAACCTGTTGAATACTCAGCTAACCTGCTAAATAAATCGCTAACCTGTTGAATACGGAGCTAACCTGTTGAATAATCGTCTAACCTGCTAAATAAATCGCTAACCTGTTGAATAATCGTCTAACCTGCTAAATAAATCGCTAACCTGCTGAATACTCAGTTAACCTGCTGAAAAATCAATTTAGCAAAATCTGATCTTACCATTGTTCATTTTGTGCAGGAGATATCTCTAAACAAGTCGAATTTAATCATTGAAATGAAAATTAGAAAGGAAGTCGATGTATGTTTCTTAAGCCTGTAGAATTACCATTCTATATTGAACAATATCAAGCTTATGTACGGAGATTGCCCCCTAGTAAACTTAGAAATGATCTCGAGGCGCAATACAAAAAATATTGGACCGGATTCAAAGGCGAAAAATTATTAGAACCCATACTTGCATCGCTCCCTGATAAAGATTATCTTACAATTCACGATCTCCGTTTATTCAATGGCGTCCACTATTTTCAAATTGATTATCTAGTCCTCACGGCAAAATTCATTTTAATACTGGAAGTCAAAAATATTGCAGGAACATTGACACTTGATTTTCTATCGCACAGTCTTACGCGAACGCTCAACAATAAACGAGAAGTATTTCAAGATCCAACGGTTCAGTCAGAAATGCTAAGCCGACAACTACAAGATTGGCTTGCAGAACACTGCGACTACCTTCCTGAGATTCCGGTTGAAGATTTAGTTGTTTTCGCTAGTCCGGCCACCTTTATCCGATTTTTAAATGCGAATAATCATAAGGAACAAAAAGTGATCCGTAGTTCGCAAATGAAGAAAAAAGTTGCAGCTATCAATAGTAGAATGACTACAAGAATTATTTCATCAAAGATGCTCAGATCCGTTTCAGAAGAGCTTTTGAAGAACCATCATCCCAAAACACTGGATCTTATTGGTGATGGGTCTGTGAGCGTTGAAGAATTAATCAAAGGTGTGCAATGTCCCTATTGTGAATGCATTCCGATGATTCGACTTCACCGAAATTGGAAGTGTCCAAGCTGTCAGCAAACATCACCCAAAGCTTACCTTCGTGCGCTTCGTGATTATCGACTATTAATGGGTTCAAAAATTACAACTCAGGATTGTAAAGAATTTCTGCAACTAGCCTCCTCCTCAACCTCAAAATATCTACTTCAAACAACTCACCCAAACCATTCTGGTAATACAAGAGCGAGAATGTATTATTTATCAAGTTCAGAAAGAAGGAAATAAAGAATTATTTCGAGTAATGGAACAATAGTGTTTTGAAAAGATATAAAAATAGTAAATCGCTACTATCTGTTGCTTTATTCTGATTTATCAGACGAATTTGTGGTTTGTCACATTGTTTCCTAGAAAACTGAGTTCGACAAGGAGGAAATAATTGTGGTCAATCAAGGTTCTCATGTTATCGAAATTGATGGAGGGTTTCATGTTTGGACGCGTAAGGTGGGTGAAAGCCCGATAAAAGTACTGCTTATGCACGGTGGTCCCGGCATGACACACGACTATCTCGAACCCTTTGAGGATGTGCTCCCTAGGAATTGAAATTATTTTTACGACCAGTTGGGGTCTTATTTTTCTGATCAGCCGGATGATGCCGGTCTATGGACTATTGTGCATTTTTGCAAGAAAATTGAATCCGTTCGTACAAAGCTGGATCTGGATCAGTTCTATTTGCTCAGCTATTCTTAAATTCATTGATGACGTGGAGAAGAAGAAGGAAATTTAAAAGTAATTGATCAGTTATATGGCCGGATCTGACTATCTAAATTGAGATTAGGGTTCTGATTTCTTTCGCTCTACTCTAGTTTGAAGGATGATTCGTATTTCTCTTTTTCATGAATAATCTTGCTATCTTCACTATTTTCCTTTAGTTTATAAGTATCATTCTAGTTATTGAGAAGGGGAAAAATGTCAAACTCAAAGATATGCATTAATGATTGTACGTCGGTATCAATTATTCCGGATTTCCTCAACTTTCTGGATTATATCGGATCACATCAGGTAAAGCTGACAAGCAGGGGCGCGATGCAGCGGAAGGATTTGATAGCTGCTTACGGGTTCGTGCAGGATCCAAAGCCGGAGATTCCGGTAACAGCGAATCAATTGGATTATCCGGCTCTGCATTTGTTCTTTCAGCTTGCAAATGGACTGGGATTACTACGCAAAATGAGTCAAGGATCGGCAAGATATCTTGTGCTTCAAAAGAAAAATGCGGATGAATTTAAACAAAAATCAACGGAAGAACAGTATGTATTGCTGCTTAAGACGTTTTGGATTGATGTCGATTGGGATGAGACGCAAGGCGGGAAGCATCATCGTGGACCGGATAATATTGATTTTTTGTTTCAAGAGTTGACCACCTATCCTGCAGGTGAAAAAATAAATGTGAATGCGCATTCGGATAGTAAAGAGATGCTTGTGCAATTTGGATTTTATCTCTATTATTTCGAGTTCTTTGGGCTGTGGTCTTTTGAACGCGATGTTGAGAAAGAACAGACACAATCTTTGCTAAGAATATGTCCGCGAAACATTACATTGACGTCACTTTTTAAAAGATTGGCGCTTCCTCTAGAAGAGACGTGGGTTTATGCCTCATATGATGACACCCCATCTTTTTTAGATCCACTTTTTACGAACAGCGAGCGCAACGAGCCGGATGAAGATTATGAGGAAAAGAGGGTCACCGAAGAACAATTTTATGCAAAAATTGTTCCACTGTTTGCAGGCAACCTAAATCTTGATTTAGGTGAAAAGGTGAAACCTGATGATCAGAAGGTTTCAGCGTATGTATTTAAAGTCCGACTTCGACCGTCATGCTGGCGCAAGATTCAACTATCCGGATCTTGCACGATGGAGCAACTTCACATGGTGATTCAAAGTGCCTTTGATTTTGATAATGATCATTTGTATGCGTTTTTTATGGATGGCAGGAAGTATGGAAGGAATGGGATCTATGCTCCGATGGACAATCAGGGACCGCATACGCCTCAGGTAACCATTGATAGCTTGCATCTTTATGAGGGACAATCCTTTATGTATCTTTTTGATTATGGTGATGAATGGACGTTCGCCATAGACGTCGTGAAAATTGTCCCTGGTGAAACGTGTGACGCTCTGGTTTGTGAGTCTAAAGGTCAGGCTCCTGATCAGTATGCGTGGTGATACATTATCGAATAGGGGATTCCAATATTGCTATCACTAATAATCTGTTAAACTGAAAACACAAGGTTTGTATTTCATGGATGGTGATACATTTGGAGCAATACCTATTTAAAATGGATCGTGAATTGTTTGATCTTAATGTTATGGAAATGGACAAGGTACTCAGCGATTTTTATAAAAAAACAGGTGTGAAATCGGATGAGTCCTTTGAGATGGTTAATGATCAGGGCACATTAAGGAAATTCAAGATAAATTGGGAAGATGGGACGCTGCAGGGACGCGGAATTAAGGGCTTTTTTTCTCCTTATGACGCGGCCTATTTATTCATTTCTCAGACAACAGACGGCGTGATTCGGGTTTCTTCGCCGCTTTATGAGACTTTGCCACAGGAGAATGATCGCGATTCGTTGAACGAAGCGGATGGAACAACATTGGCGGCAATAAAGGGGTTTCGAGGAGATCCGGAAATTTGGTTCCAATTTTATCAGGAGGCACAGGCATTTCTCGTTGGTGCGAACGATAATCAATTGGTTTGTCTGCCCTACATCAATGAGATCCGAACGTTTGATTACCAGACGCGCACAGTGGAATCGATTCTTCACCGATTTAAAGGCAGAGTTATGCTAAGTGACGAAGTTGGCCTTGGGAAAACGATTGAAGCGGGTATGGCTATGCTTGAATACATCATGCGCGGGCTGGTAAAAAAAGTGCTGATTCTCACGCCGCCTTCACTTGTCCAACAGTGGGAAAATGAAATGAAACGTAAATTCAATCAAGATTTTATTAAAGCAGACGATCCGAATTTTAAGAAGATGGGCGTGCAAGCATGGTCTCATTACAAGAAAATCATCGCTTCGCTGTCTACCGCGAAAAGGCAGCCACACAGACAAGCGATAGCTAACGAGCATTATGATCTGGTTATCGTTGACGAGGCGCATCATTTGCGAAACCGCAAAACGCAGGCTTGGAGCTTCGTGAATGCGATCAATAAAAAGTATATTTTTCTGCTCACCGCAACGCCGGTTCAGAATCATTTGGAAGAATTGTATAATCTGATTACACTGTTAAAACCAGGCCAATTAAGGACTTATCGATATTTCAAACGTAATTTCATTGACAGCAAGGATGGCATTGAAGTGAAAAATTCGGACAGGTTGAAGGATTTACTATCCGACGTGATGATACGTAACAAGCGAAGTAATGTCGATGTGCGGTTCACGAAAAGGAAGGCGTACACGGCCACTGTTGAACTGCCCCATGCACAGCATGAATTGTATGATGATCTCAGTACGTTTATTCGCAATAAATATCGGGAACAGTCTCCCTCGATCAGTCGATTCCAGCTAAAAAATCTTCAGGAACAGATGGGCAGTGCCTTTACATCGATGTTGCCGACTCTTGAACGGCTTGCTGAAAATCCAAAACTGTCTGTATTCGATCGAAAGGCACTTGCTAAATTTGTAGAAAGAGCGCGAATGATTATGGCTGAAGAAGACAATCAAAATCCGAAGATTCAACAGTTATTGGAAATACTCAGCCGGTTTGGCGATAAAATGATTGTTTTTACAAAATATAAAACTACACAGATTTTTCTAACGCGCTTATTGAAAAAGCATGGACTTAAAGTCGCAGAATTTCATGGAGGACTTAGGCGTATGGAAAAGGAAGAACAGGTGGCTTTCTTTAAAGAACAGGCGGATGTGCTTGTCAGCACGGAAGTCGGCGGCGAGGGGCGAAACTTGCAATTCTGTCACGGGATGATTAATTATGATCTACCTTGGAATCCGATGGCCATTGAACAGCGTATCGGAAGAATCCACCGCATTGGACAAACGAGGGATGTATTTGTTTATAACCTGGTCGCAAAGGACACAATTGAACACTATATTTTGGATTTGCTCGATCGGAAAATCAATATGTTTGAACTTGTTGTCGGTGAAGTGGATGCTATTCTCGGCGACATTGAAAGCGAGGAGGTTTTCTCTGACCTGATGATGGAGAATTGGGTCAAGGCAGATACCAAAGAAGATATAGAAAAAGGCATGGAAAAGATAGGTGACCGACTTTTTGAAAACAAGCAACAACTTTTAAAACAGAAGGAATTGGATGATCGTCTCTTTTAAACTAATTCCATCAAGTAGATGAAGTGGGTCGCTTAAGTGATGTAATGTTGACAGATAAAAGTGGCAGTACGAGGAGAAGAGGATTGACCATGAAGCTGCAACAATTTGTAACCAATGTGATTGAAGCAATCGGAGGTGTGGTTGATCCGGTAGAGTATGCTCTTTGTCATGTTTTGATTCCCGAATCCTACCAACCTAATTTTCAAAATAAAACCGAACTTGAACTGGTCTTTGACTATGAGGTTGCTGAAGAGCATCCTCAATCTGAATTTGTGACTTTTGGAAGCTTTATCCTTGATCAGATTTTAAAAATTGTCGATGAAAAGACTGTTTGTGCGGTTCGTTTTGCTGAAGTGGAACGGCGGCAACTCGCTAATCCGATCAAGAAAATGACCGATTTTCTTCAGAATGAGCGGAGCAGGCTTACGATTATAAATGAGCGGTCAATGATGGCCGCTTGGGCCGTTTTTCAATTCCATGTTACTTATGTGTCGGATGAGAAGGAGGAGCATTCAAATCAGATCTGGATGAATCTCATCACAGGAAAAAGATCAGATGCGATGAAACGGGAGCAGAGTCGAATTTTCTATCAATCGGATCCATTATATGATGAGCCTGTTCCGCAGGATCTAAAAATCGAGACGGCATTTCTTGCGGCGCGCCGTAGCTTGGAATTAGAGGAGACGAGACGCCCGGAGCGGCACCTGGGTGAAAAACAGTTGAAGAAAGATTTGGAGCGGATTGAAAATTATTATCGCGAATTAGAGAGAGAAAACGAACACAGGAGCGCGCGCAAGGGAATCAGTGAAGAAAAAGTCGGAGAAATTACTGCAAAAACGAAAGCGATTAAGATTGAAATGGAGAAACAAGTTGAAGAGATCAAGAAAAAGTATCAGGGTCATACAGAAATCAGACTCGATCACGGCATCATCTATTTTATCCCGATGCTGCAGTATGATATAGAACTTTCATTTCGTGCCGAACGCGATTTGCGAACTCTTTACTATAATTTTATTACACAGACATTTGAGTAGGTGAGTGGCTCGATATAAATAATAGATTTCCTCGAACAAAATGACTAACTCAAAGACCCCACTTGCTTTCTTTCTGTAACCGGTGAGGTTTTATTACATTTCCTTTTCAGTTTGTTATTCTTTATACACTCTCTATCAGAAAAGTGCTATTTTAATAGAGTACATAGTTTTTCAGATTTGTAACAATGAGTTGAAGCACGGGAGGTTTCAACAAAAAAAAGGGAGAGTGAAAAGTGAAGCTTCAAGCAAGACATTTGATTTCCAGCCTTTTGGCATTGGCTTTGGTTGCGCTGTCACTGAGCTTTACAAGTGGTACCGCGCAAGCAAGCTCTTCGTACAGTTCCTACGTCACTTCGTACACATTGAAAGTCCGCAGCAAGGCGAGCACTCACTATCGAACATTACGCACACTGAATATGGGCAATAAAGTCACGGTCACAAGTAAATATGGAAAATATTCTCGAATTAAGTATGGTAATACCACGGGTTATGTACAGACCCAGCATCTGAGCCGCAGCAAATATAAGTCCTACAGCGCCTATGTTACTTCTTATACGCTAAAGGTTCGCAGCAAGGCAAGCGTTCACTATTCAACGAAGCGTACGCTGAACATGGCGAACAAGGTTACAGTATTAGGCAAAGGCAATAAGTATGCTCTGATCAAATATGGCAGCACGACCGGCTATGTTCAAAATATCCACTTGAACAAGAGCAAGTTCAAATCGTTAAGTGCCTATGTCACTTCGTACACATTAAAAGTCCGTAGTGCAGCGAGTGTTCACTATACTCTGCAGAGTACTTTAGCGATGGGAAATAAGGTTACGGTACTAGGCAAGGGCAATAAATATGCACTGATCAGTTATGGTGGTAAGACCGGTTATGTGCAGAACATTCATCTGAATTCACAAGCTTTCCGATCCTACAATGCCTATGTCACATCGAATACGTTGAAAATTCGCGATAATGCGAGTGTGCATTACAACATTTTGAGTACGATGAAAAAAACAGATCAGGTCAGTGTTACTGGTTATGGGAATAAATATGCTCAAGTGATTCGAAATGGCATCAAGGGTTATGTACAAAAGAAATACTTGAGCACGACAAAGCCTCTTTCATATGATGTTCAACCTATTACTGTTTATCAGGCTTACATTGGGTATGACAAATTGAAAGTCTTTCAAGAACCGCTCAAAAATGCAGCAGTGATTGGAACACTTCGAGAAAAGACAAAGGTAAACGTGATTGGTCAGAGTGGAGATTGGCGAAAAATTCAGTATGAATCGCTTGTTGGATTTGTAGATAAAAAGTATTTAGAAACAGATTTAAACCATTTCAATCCACCTACAACGAGTACATCCGATTTTGGTGTAGATATTTCGCATTATCAAGGGTCTGTTGATGTTAATGCCATAAAAAATGCAGGTAATCGTTTTATCATTGTGAAGGCGACAGAAGGGCCTGATTATAAAACAGACCGCAACCGATTTTTTGACGATGCCTATTTTGAATCAAACGCAGTTTCAGCAAGCAAAATTGGTTTAAATGTCCATGCATACTATTTCTTCCGGGCAACAAATGAAGATGAAGCAAGAAACGAAGCTTCTCATTTTATTAACGTCATTAACAATGCGAGAAATAAGGGAGCTAAGATCCAATACTTATTTCTCGATGTTGAAACAACGAATGGCGTAAGTAAGGATCAACTTACTAAAAATGTACTTGCATTTCTAGCTCAGATGCGTGCGAACGGTATGAATCAACTGGGAATCTATTCAGGACTGTCATTCTATAACAATTCACTAGATCTCCCTCAGATTGTTGAATCGCAAAAAAATCAAAGTTCTAAGTTCCTCGTATGGCTTTCCCGTTATCGAGGCAAGGACAGTTATCTTGGACCTGGATTTACAGCAGATATCTGGCAGTACACGAGCTATGGGACTTCATCCGGTGTTGTCGGTGCAGTTGACAAGGATATCTGGTATTACACAGTTAATGGATTGTAATTATTAATGAATTCAGATCCCCTGTATGTTGCGGATGCTTCCGCTGCACACGTAGGGGATTTTTCTTTTGAATGCTGTGCGGCAATTCATTAGAATTGAACCATATACAGTCTGATCAAAGAACTTGGTTCGAAAGAATTGGAAAAGAGGGTGTGCGGTGTGAAAGGATTAAAGACGGCTATTGCAAACATACTATTGACCTTATCCATCTTATTTGTCTTCTACCTGACATTGATTCCGCATGGAGTCATCCACACCGGAACTGTTACCGGCACGCCTATCCAGCGCTTTAACGTTAATTTAAATCCACTAGTGATCTTTCAAAACGTTCAATCAGCTTCTCTATTCTATTTTATCATTGATGATCTGGGAAATATCTTGTTGTTTCTTCCCTTTGGTTTTTTTCTGACCATGAAGTATCCACAGTTCAGATGGCCTCATGCGATCTTTATGGGTGCACTTTTTTCCGCGACCATTGAATGGATTCAACTTTTTCTGCCCAACCGTATGACTGATATTGACGATGTGATTCTCAATACAACCGGTGCTGTTTTGGGTTACATGCTTTATCGGTTTGTTCAGCGTGAAGAATGTGGATGAGATGAAACCGTAGTGAATCATTACGGAACATGGACTTCCGAGAGGATATGTATGCCGGCGAACAATTTCGTTCATAGTACAAGTAGGGCAATCCTGCTCCGGACATTAGATCACAGGGAGATGCTTTTACATGACCAATGATGAACTGATCACCGAACTCGGATCAGAGGCAGTGCTGAATTATGAACGGAATACGGCGTTGTTTTATTTGCTGATGGAGAAAGGGATCATCACGCAAGAGGAATTTGACGAGAAGTTCAAGAAAATTCATGAACACTTCGATGAGCATTTGAAGGGCATTTTCGGCGATGAGATTGATTCTGAATAAAGAAACATATGGTTTTTTTCAACAAATCAGTGACGTTTTTTATTCATAACAAATAAAACTCATTGAAATACTATGGAATAGTCTTGACTATCTGTTTAATTTTTCGTACACTCAATACACCAATTAAATAATTCTTATCAAGAGTGGGGGAGGGACTGGCCCAATGAACCCCAACAACCAGCATGGGAAACGATGCACGGTGTTAAATCCAGCAGATCGATTCTGAGAGATAAGAAAAATAAAGTCGGACGGCAGCGGCGGTTATTTTTCTTGCACTCAAGAAAAGTAATCGTTTTTATTTTTGAACTGCCGCAAACTTTAACTAGGGAGAAGGGACACCATGAGCTGTACATGCATGATGGCATAATACAAGTAAATTTATAGGAATAATAATTAAATGAACCAACAGACAAAAATTGGGGGAAGAACAATGAAAAAGAAATTGGTTGCATCCTTGCTGGTATTTATTCTCTTACTGACCGTAACAGCTTGCGGGAATAGCGCAGCGTCTGATAAGAAAAAAGCGGTGAAGGTCACGACCGTTAATGTAGGAACAGAAGGCGCATACCCTCCTTATAACTATGTGAAATCGAATGGTCAAGCTGATGGCTATGATATTGCTGTGATGAGGGCGGTTGATAAAAAGGTACCGTCGCTCAAATTCAAGTATGTTCCTACGGCTTGGGATAGTATCTTCGTCGCGCTTGAATCGGGAAAATTTGACATTATTGCCAGTGACCTCGGAAAGAACCCGGAACGTGAAGCGAAATATTTGTTCTCTAAACAGCCTTATCTATACGGAAGTTCGCAAATCATCTATAAAGCGGGAAGAACGGACATTAAATCGCTAAAGGATCTGTTTGGCAAAAAAGTGGCGGCTGGCGTTGGAACGAACACAACGACCGCATTGGAAAAGTTCAATAAAGAAAATGGCAATAAAATAAAGATAAAATACACTGATGGAAATATTAACAATGCTTTGCAGGAAATTGATTCCAAACGAGTAGATGCGACCATCAGCAGCATCATCACGACCAAACTGACGGCAAAGAAACTTGGTATTAAGGTCGACGGGACAACAGCTCCTGAACTGGGAATTAGTCCGATTCATTTGCTCTATGTGAAAAATGATCGCGGAAGCAAATACCAAAAATTGATCGACAAAGCACTCATTTCTCTGCGTAAAGACGGCACGTTGGAGAAATTATCTATTAAATACCTTGGCAAAGACTATACAACCAAAGAAGCGGCAGAAAAACAGTAATTTACGTTTAGAGGAATAGGATAAACTAATGGGAAAAATTTTCGATCCGGTATTTATGATTCACTCGTTTCCTGAGGTGTTGCAGGCACTGCCTACGACACTGTTCATTGCTTTTATGTCTGCGGTGATTGGACTTGTGATTGCGTTTATTGTCTCGTTTATCAGGTATGCGAACATCAGGATCCTGAGCCCGCTCGCAAAGGTCTATATTTCATTTATCCGAGGAACTCCGGATCTGGTTCAAATCATGCTTGTGTATTACGGGATCCCTTTGTTTCTAAAAGCAATTAATGCAAAATTTGGCACGGCGTTCGATGTGAACGGTGTGCCAAGTATTGCTTTTGCGATTGTCGCACTTGCGATAAATGCGGGGGCTTATATGTCTGAGACCATGAGAAGTTCTCTGCTGGCAGTTGATGCCGGGCAATTAGAGGCATGCTACAGTGTCAATATGACGCGGCTTCAGGCGCTCCGGCGCGTGATTGTACCACAAGCGATCGGAATTGCGATTCCGCCGTTGTCCAATTCACTGATTTCCCTTATTAAGGAAACGTCGCTTGTCTTTACGATATCCATCATTGATATCATGGCTCAAGCAAAAATTGTCGGCTCACGTTCGTTTCGATTTTTTGAAATTTACGTGGTCGTATCCATTATTTATTGGGTGATCTGTGCGATCGTAGCCTTTGCTCTTTCCAAGGTAGAAATTTACGCGCGCCGCTATGAAAGGAAAGTAGACAAGTGATCCAATTAGAAAACATTACGAAATCGTTTAAAAAAACACAAGTCTTAAAAACTATTAATCTTACCATCAACCAAGGCGAAGTAGTGACTCTTATTGGCCCAAGCGGTGCGGGTAAAACGACGCTTCTGCGCTTACTAAACTGGCTGGAAGTGCCTGATTCAGGACGGATTACTGTGGGGGATGCCTCCATTGATGCATCGAAATACAGCAAACACGATGTGAGGCGTCTGCGCGGACAGAGCTCAATGGTCTTTCAACACTACAATCTATTCAAGAATAAGACGGTGCTTGAAAATGTTACGGAGAGTCTAGTTATCGTCTCGAAGCTAAAGCGAAAAGATGCCGAAGAGAAAGCTGAATCCTTGCTGAAAAAGGTCGGCATGGGAGATAAGCTGTACGATTATCCGGCTAATCTCTCAGGTGGGCAGCAGCAGCGCGTGGGTATTGCACGGGCGCTTGCAGTTGATCCCAAAGTCATGCTTTTCGACGAGCCGACGAGCGCACTTGATCCGGAATGGGTCGGTGAGATTCTTCATCTAATTAAGGAAATCGCTGCGCAAGGAATGACCATGATCTTGGTGTCACATGAGATGCGTTTCGTTCGGAGTGTGGCAAGCCGAATTATCTTCTTGGAGAACGGAGAACTCGTTGAAGATTCGAATCCGAAAGAACTTTTTGAGAACAGTAAAAGTGTTCGAACCAAGGCGTTTCTCCAAAAACTGACTTATGAGGAGGAATGACATGACTCAGTCTGGATTAGCAAAAGAAACGCTTCGGACGTTGGAATCATTATTTCACTGGTTTCATCGACATCCTGAGCTTGCACTCAATGAATTCGAGACGACGAAAAAGATTAGAGCAGTGCTTCAAGAGCATGACATCGACATTTTGCCGAATCCACTGGAGACAGGAGTCTTTGCGAAGATCGGCGGGAAAAAATTGGGTCCTTTAATCGCGTTGCGAGCGGACATAGATGCACTGCCGATCAACGAAGAATCCGGTTTGTCCTATTCTTCTGAGCATCCAGATCGGATGCACGCGTGTGGGCATGATTTTCACTTAACCAATTTACTGGCGACGGCGCTTGAATTAAAGAAAATTGAAGATCAGTTAAACGGAACTGTTTTACTTATTTTTCAACCGGCTGAAGAGGTAGATCATGGAGCCGACAAAGTCGTGCAGACCGGAATATTAAAGGGTGTGGAAACCATCTTTGGTCTCCATGTGAATGATGAGCTTCCGACCGGTGTCATCGGAGTGAAAGAAGGCAATCTGAATGCCGCAGTTGATCGCTTTTTTGTCACGTTCAACGGGAAGGGCGGTCATGCCGCTCATCCTGAAGGCGCCAATGATGTGATTGTCGCGACCGGTGAATTTATTGTCGCCGCTCAATCAATCGTCAGCCGAAATGTTAGTCCGTTTGAGCCAAGTGTGGTTTCGATTACTCATATTGAATCCGGAAAGACATGGAACGTGTTGCCGAATACCGCTTTGCTTGAAGGAACAGTCCGATCTTACGACAAAGCTGTGCGGGAGAAAATTAAAACGCGGTTGCGGGAAGTGACCAATGGAATTGCCGTCACCAATGGACTTACCGGTGAATTTAAGTGGGTGGACGGTGCTCCGGCAGTGGTCAATGATGGTCGCTTAACGAAACTGGTTGAAGAGGTTGCAAGAAAGAACAACTTTGAAGTGGTGGAATTGGAACCGAGCATGGGTGGCGAGGATTTTTCCAGCTATCAGCAGATTATTCCCGGTACTTTCTTTAATGTAGGGGTAAATTCCCCTTATCCAGTTCATAATAGTAAATTCAAAGTCGATCCCAAAGCCTTTGAGACTTCTGTTCCTTTATTTGTCGCTCTGGTCAAGACCTACTTCGAAAGGAGTCCGCATGATGGTGAAACTCTTTTATCCTGATTTCTTTAATGATGTGTTCGGCCCGATCATGCAGCCGGGTTCGAGCGGCAGCTTTGCCGGTACCAGTCGTGTTGGCCGAGTGGCGCATTATCTAATAAAATCGCCGCTTTTGCGTACGACGATTTCATTTAATCCCAGTGACAAACGGCATCTGAGAAATCTAGGAAATATGATGGATGATCGAGGTTATCTTGGTGGTTTGCAGGACTTTGCTCCTGATGATGTTCGGCTCTTTGATGCGCACAAGCTTGCAAGAAAAAAAGGTATTTCTTATGAATTTACTGCTTTGGAGGAAGAGAACGCTTACCAAGGGAGTGTGCAGTTTGACTTAATCGGCCGAGACGGTCAAACGGGACAATTAATCGGGCAGTCTGTAGGCGGCGGAATGATTGAGATTTATGAAGTCAATGGCTATCCGATTCACTGGCAGGCGGATACCTTCGGCCTACTGATTCAGGATCCGGATGGCGCGTATGCCGATCAAGTGGCCGACCTGATTGACCGTTTCGAAGATAAATACGTCACGCATAAACAGTTGAAAAATAAACAGGATGAATCCGGTTATTTTATTGAATTTTCATCCGCTATTTCTGTAAAAGATCTGGAACACTTTTTTGAAAACGAGGACTTTCTCTTTTTTCCGGCGCTCTTGCCGGTTGTCACCACAGTAGGGCGTAAACCTCAATTGTTTCGAACGGTTGATGAATGGATTGAGCTTTCGCATGATCGGCAGCAGAGCTTCGTTCAGACAGCAATTGATTATGAAAAAGGTTTCTCCGGATGGAGCGAGGCAGAGATTGTTTCCTACTTCGAGAAAATCGCGCGTATCTTAACTAACCAGATCCATGCGCTGGAGAATTTGGGGTATGCGAATGTTCCGGACACACCGCTGCTTCCAGTTTATGGAAAGCAGTGGAACCGTTATAAAAAGAATTCAAGCCATTTGGTTGATTCGCTGACCTCGCGAATCATGGATTATGCATATTCAACAAACGCGAAGATTCCCGGTGTTGTTATTGTTCCGGGCCCAATGGGAACCGGTGGCGGATATCTGTATTCTGCGCTTGAAGCGGTGCGTGAGGCGCGTGGTTTTCCCCACGAAAAATTAGTGGAAGGCTTGATTGTGGCTGCGGGACTCGGCGCGATTGCATTTACACACGCGCATGCCTCGGGCGAGTCCGGTTGCGTTGGAGAATCGGGCATCTGCTGCGCGATGGCGTCCGGCGCAATCACCTGGATGGCGGGAGGAACAGGTGAGCAGGTGCAGCATGCCGCTTCGATGGCATTGCAGGCGAACATCGGGATTCCATGTGATCCTATTCCCGGCGGACTGGAATTTCCATGTCTCACCCGCACGGTTCGTGCCGCGGTCACTGCACCTATGTATGCTGATATGGCGCTTTCGGGGATTGATCCATTAATCCCTTATCACGAAGTGCTCTATGCCATTGAGAGAAACCGCCTAGAGAATCAAAAGGCCGTATGCGGACCTCTGTGCGGCGTAAATTGTACGTTAACCGCACAAAAATGCGCCTTGTTCCTCAAAGATGAGGTCATGGGCGATAAGCTGAAGTATACCGCGCCGGTTTCATAAAAAAGTCATTTGTTATATGAAGAAACAGCATTGAAATCAGTGCTGTTTTTTTATTGCTCTCTTCATTGACTGATGTGTTAGCATGAAAATAAGTAAAATAGACCTTTGATTGCGAGATCCATTTATTTAAGAGGAGGCATTTGCATGGATACAGTCATTAATAACGGAACTTTGATTGATGGGAACGGCGGTGAACCCATTAAAGACGCGGTCATTTTTATGGAGGACAATCAGATTAAGGCAGTTGGACAAGCAGGACGAGTAGCGATTCCTAATTCAGGAGTCAGTATCATTGATGCGCAGGGCGGCTACATTCTTCCAGGCTTTTTTGATTTGCACGTTCATCTCTTGATTGAACCATGCAACATTGCGGAAGCACTGAAAAACCCGTTCAGTTTGAAATTTTTCCAAGCAGTTCATCATATGCGCGATCTTCTCGATGCCGGGGTTACTTCGGTTAGAGACGCTGGTTATACAGATGCGGGTGTTAAAGAAGCGGTTAACCGCGGGATTGTCGCCGGTCCGCGCATGCAGGTAAGTGTGACTGCTTTGACGAGTACCGGCGGTCACGGGGACAGCTGGGTACCGTCGGGAGTTGATGTGACCATGCCGTTCATGAATGCATACCCATCGTTGCCAAATGGCATTTGTAACGGTGTTGACGAGGTAAGACAGAAGGTACGTGAAGTGATTCGAGATGGTGCCGATATTGTGAAGGTCCATGCAACGGGCGGAGTGATGAGTCCGACCGACACGCCTCAATTCACAGAGTTCACGATGGACGAACTAGAGGCGATTGTGGAGGAGGCAAACCTGCGCGGTCGCAAAGTCATGGCACACGCGCAAGGCAATTTGGGTGTCAAATTCTGCGCACGTGCCGGTGTTCATTCGGTGGAGCATGGCATTTATCTGGACGATGAAGCTATTGAGCTTTTACTTGAAAACGGGACATATCTCATCCCTACTCTGCTCGCCGGTGTCTCAGCAGCCAAAGATGTGGCACATATGTCGAAGTTTTCGTTGGAGAAGGCTAAGGAAGTGGTCGGTATTCACCATGAGAGCATTGCCAAGGCATATCAGGCCGGAGTAAAAATTGCTATGGGTACGGATTCTGGGGTTATGCCTCATGGACAGAATTTGCAGGAACTGGGTTTGATGTGCGCGATTGGCATGAGCCCGATGGAATCGATCGTCGCGTCTACGAAAGTTGCAGCCGAATGCATGGGCTGGGATGACAAACTCGGAACCGTCGAGACCGGGAAATTGGCTGATCTCGTGATCCTAAGCAAAGATCCGCTCCGCGATATTCATATTGTCGAGGATCGTAAAAACGTAGTCACCGTTATCAAGGACGGCAAGATTGTCAAAGATATTCGAAAAACAGGCGAAGAAGTTAGTGAAAAAAAAGAAGAGATTGAGATACAGTGAGTCACCGATAAGTAAATGTAGAAGCAATATGAAGCGCAGGCTTGATTTTGAGCCTGTTTTTTGTTAGATAAAAAGCTATGATGAACGTTTCTAATTAGAAAAAGATTGTGAGTGAACAGCAGCCTAGTCATTCATGTCATGTAGGTTGCTCTGAATAACTATAAGTCGAAACAAATTCAAATGCGGCACTGTCATCTCACTTCGTAATCATGGTGTATTATAATAGAAACAATGTGTGATTTAGTTAAGGGGCGACGTTATGGATAAAGAGCAATCACTGAAACTAATTGAAGAATTATCGAATGCAAACGGGGTTTCAGCTTTTGAAGATGAAGTTACCGCTATTTTTTCGGATGCGGTACGGCCATTTGGCAAAGTTGAGGAAGATCATATGCGCAATGTGTACGTACAGAGGAATGGGAACAGCGGCAAAAGGCCGATTGTTCAGCTTGATGCGCATAGTGATGAGGTCGGGTTCATGGTTCAGGCGATCAAACCAAATGGCATGCTGCAATTCGTCATGGTTGGCCACTGGGCGGCAGTGAACATTCCTGCTCATAAAGTTCGCGTGCGTAATCGAGACGGTGTTTATATTCCGGCGATTATTTCCAGTACGCCGCCCCACTTCATGACAGCGGAGCAGCGTAAGGTAGTTCCGCAAATTGCCGATATGGCGATTGATGTTGGCGCGACTTCGGCGGAAGAAGTGGCGCACGATTTCAAAATTGATATTGGTGCTCCGGTTGTTCCGGATGTGACCTGTGACTATTTGGAAGACAAGGATTTGCTGCTTGGCAAGGCTTTTGATAATCGCATTGGAACAGCGTGTATGGTTGATGTTTTGCGTGAACTTGACGGCCTTGAGCTTGGTGTGGATGTTGTCGGATCTTTATCTGCCCAGGAAGAGGTCGGTGATCGAGGCGCTCAGGTGACGGTACGGAAAATTCAGCCGGATTTATCCATTGTTCTTGAGGGTCCGCCGGCGGATGACACGTTCATGCCGGACTACATGATTCAGACCGGAATGAGACGGGGGCCGATGCTGCGTGATCTCGATACATCGATCATTGTCAATCCACGATTCCAGAAATACTGTTTGGATACTGCTAAGCGGCACACTATTAAAGCACAACGAGCGGTGCGAACGGGCGGAGGAAATGACGGTGCCGTGATAAATCTCTATCAAGGCGCTCCTACCGTTGTGGTTGGTGTTCCGGTACGCTATGCGCATACCCCCTATTGTTATGTGGCTTTTGAAGATTATGTATCGACACTGAATTTAGTGACAGAGCTTCTTAAATCATTGGATGCCGAAACCATAGGTGGATTCTAACATGAAAGATTAAGCATTTTGGCAATGGCTAAATGAAATAAGACCGTTGAAGAAGGAGGGAAGAAGTTGGGAGTCAAGGGGAAAAAAGTAATTGCCTTTATTGCCCATCCAGATGATGAAACGTTTCTAAGCGGTACTTTAGCTAGATTGGTGCGAGAAGGGAACAAAGTACTTGTGGTGATCGCTACAAATGGAGATAAAGGGACGCACGATCGGGCGCAAACATCGGAACAGGTGACGGCTATCCGTCGGGCTGAAATGGAGCGAGCTGCCAATGTGCTTGGAATTACTGTGAGCTGGCTTAATTTTTCCGATGGAACCCTGTTTGCTAGAGAAGCAGAACTAAAAGAGAAGGTGTTTCGGAACATTAGATTGGAAAATCCGGACATTTTGTTTACTTTTGATCCTTTTAAAAAATATGATGTTCACTCTGATCATATCACGATTGGGCGTGTTGCTTCCGAGGCCGGTTATTTGGCGGACGGTTTCTGCTATTATCCCGAACATCTGGAAGAAGGAATTGAACCGTCAAAGCCCCAGGAGACCTATCTTTTCAATCCCGAGGAGCCTAATTATTCGGTCGATATCCGTGAAACATTCCATTTGAAAGTTCAATCAGCGGAGCAGCATGCCAGTCAGTTTGGCGGCGGCTCCTTTAAAGAGCAGCTTCTGAATCGAATACGTTTGGAAGGCGGCAATGAACAGGATTTGTATCTTGAATCTTTTCATAAGCTGCACGATAGTGATCTCTTGATTTAACAGGTGTTACGAGAAGGGGGGGAGAGTTTGGAAACAATTGAAATCAGGCCGATTAATCAGGATAAAGAATTGGACGAGGCGTTGGACTTGTGGTCGAATGTTTTTCCGAAGAGTCGAGCATTCTTCGAACAAAGGATTCGACTTGATCCTGTATGCAGCCGTGAAACAACATGGATCGCTAGAGTGAATGGGAAGCTCGCTGGAGCTGTTCAAATTTTCCCGCTCCTACTCTCGTATAACGGTCTGGTCCTCAAATGCGGCGGTATCGGGAACGTTGCCGCTCTCCCTCAATATAGGGGCAAGCATTTGATCCGCACAATTCTGAAGCATCAAACGATGTGGATGGCTGATCATGGCTATGATCTATCACTTCTGTTCACCGGAATCAACTCTTTTTATGAAAAAGAGGGGTGGCATACGTTCCGAGTAAATCGCTTGCTGCTGGATGTGGATGAGCTCCCGAAGATTGAAGTGCCAAATCATTATAGAATTAGAGAACTTGAGGAGCGCGATCTGAAACAGGTGCAGCATGTATACAAGGTGTTTTGTGCTTCTCAGGTGGGATCTGTGGTTCGAAGCGATGAATACTGGCGTGGTCAAGTAAAATGGCGGCAAGAACGAAATGAAAAATTTCTAAATGCCTTTGACGGTGATAGGCTCGTTGCCTATTTGAGGTATGAAGTGACAGGTGAAGGCAGAGTTGAGCTGGTCGAATGCTGCTGCTTGCCGGCACATGAAGGCGCAACGCTTTCCTTGATCAATCGGATCAAGACGATCGGTGCCAACGTTCAGAGTTTATGCGTTCCGTTTTCAGAACAGCATTTTCTGCAGACACTTTTTAATAAATGGGGTGCCCGCTCTGAAGAGTACTCAGGAACAATGTGGAAAGTTGTGCGGTTTCGTGAATTCTGCAAAAAAATACAACCTGTACTCTTAAAGCGATCTAAAGATTTTGGAGATGGGGCGATTCTTGTCAGAAGCGGATCGGAAGAGGTTATTTTTCATTTTGCAAATGGAGCGGAAGCGATTAAAACTCCTGGTGGGTCGTTAATCTGTCAAAGCCTGATTGAGAGAAAGCCAGAGGATTTTATAAAGGATGTACTTGTCGGAACGTCGCTGGATCATGAGCAGTATGCATTGCTTTTCCCGAGAACGTCCTATGGATTCTGGCAATCTGATCGTTTTTGAAAAAATGACTAAAGAACTTTTCTCTAAATAAGTGGAAGGTTCTTTTTTCTATTTGATATGCATGTGTCATTGATCATTTTAAGGAAATTATTGGTCAATAAGTCATAGACTCTACGACTAAACTATGAGAAAATTAGAAAATAATTAATATAGTAAAAATAGCCAGGGCTTTCTTGTTCCTTCTAACAGGGTCAGCCCATAGACATGGTTCAAGAGAGCGGAACGAATCTATTAAATTTGAAGGAAATACATAGGGGTTGAAAGGTACATATGAAAAAGTTAATCACTGGTGCGCTGATTCTTGCGCTTCTGTTTGCATCATTTGGAATTCCGGTTGGTGGACGGGCCTATGCGAGCGGTTCTTACAGCGCTTATGTGAATACATATACGTTGAAGGTGCGGAATAAGGCGAGTAAGAAATTCAAAACGCTGCGCGCTCTGAACATGGGAAATAAGGTGAAAGTGACGAGCCAGCGCGGCTCATATTCACGAATCAGCTATAAAGGAACGACCGGATATGTTCAGTCAAAGCATTTAAATACGCAAAAGTTTCAGACTTATGCGGCTTATGTGACTGCCTATTCATTGAAGGTACGCAGTAAAGCCAGCGTCCATTACTCTGTGAGGCAAACGCTTAGTATGAGCAATCAAGTATCGGTTATTGGCAAGGGAAATAAGTACGCGCTCATCAGTGTCGGCGGAATCAAGGGTTACGTCCGTAACCAGTGCCTGACGACCACTCCGTTTGCGTCATATGCCGCATATGTTACATCTCCAACGTTGAAAATTCGTGATCACGCGAGTACAAAATATCAGATTCTGCGAACGATGCAGTTTAGAGATCAAGTGACGATTAGCGGAATGGGCAAAAAGTATGCTCAGGTCCAAATTGATGGCATGACCGGATATGTTCAGGCAAAATATCTGAGTGCAACGAGGCCGGCGGAAATCAGCACCTTTGCCACGCAGTATCCATACTCGCTTGACGCAGCGGTAAACAAGCAGGTGAATGCTTCACCACAAACAGATAATCATTACACGTTGTATGTGCCGAAGGATAGTCTGACTTTTGACGGATCGAAGTGGACGTTTAATTGGGACACGGACGCCCGTGGCGGTGCGGACGGTAATGCGTGGATTGTTAAACGTTATGGGCAAGGAGCTCAGCCGTCAACGGTTCAGCAAGTAAACGATGCGTGGTACCAAATCGGGACAAGCACAGGCTGGGTTAATCCTTCAACTGACGATTTGCGCTCTGTTCTTGATCCAAATAGTTTTCCTGATAATGCAGCTGAATTCTATCAATTTCTCAATCTATCAACAACAACCGGAGTTAACGCGGATGAAGTGAATAATAAACTATTAAATGGCAGGGGCATACTTGCCGGAAAAGCCGCAACATTTATTCAAGCGGCGAATGAGCAGCATATCAATGAAATCTATTTGATCGCTCACGCGCTGCTTGAAACCGGTAATGGCGCTTCAGCTTTGGCAACAGGCCAGATCACCGTGTCCTCGGTAAATGGACAATCCGTGGAGCCCAAAGTGGTTTATAATATGTTCGGGATCGGCGCGGTTGATTCCGATCCGAATACAAAAGGTGCGGAATTCGCCTATAGTCATCGCTGGTTCACACCAGAAGCGGCTATTCTAGGCGGAGCGCAATTTATCGGACAAAGCTATATCAACAACGCAGCTTATCATCAGGATACGCTGTATAAAATGCGTTGGAATCCGGCGAATACCGGAAACGCAACGCATCAATACGCGTCTGATATCAATTGGGCTGTAAAACAGGCGCGGATCATGAACTACTACTATGGGCTGTTGTCTGGCTACACGTTACGTTTTGATCTGCCGACGTATCAGTGAGTATGAGTAAAGCTCGGTGGACAGAAAAACATTCCCACCGAGCTTTATTGCATGATCTGGTATTTAGCTTAGTTCTATTTACGCATCAACTTAATTAATTAAATGAGAACTTGAAACCTATATTAATGAACATATCAGAATTGAAGAATCAGCGCCCACAAAAATTGTGCATATAATAAACTCCTGTTTTGCACGCGGCAAAACAGGAGTTTTATATCAAACCAAGGGTCACTAGATTAATGGGTCAACACATTTTGATCATAAAGATGAACGAGATTTTTGGGATTGAGCAATTCGGATGCGTTTGCCGGAGCAAATGGTATCTCGGAAAGGATGTCTTTAATCGTTGTTCCGGTATTCATTGATTGATTTACGATCTCACATGTTTTGCTGTATCCAATGAAAGGAGCCAGCGCAGTTGCTAAGACTGAGCAATTTTCCGCTTCACGTAAACAGTTTATTTGATTGACCTTGATACCATCTATGCAGTTGGCTCTAAATGTCCGTAATGTTTTTTGTAAGAGTCGTGTGGATACGATTAAGTCCCGGACGATAATCGGTTCAAACGCGTTGAGCTCCAGTTGACCGGCTTCGGCGGCCAGGGTAATGGTCGCGTCATAACCGATGACTTGAAACGCGACTTGATTAACCAGTTCGGGAATGACAGGATTAACTTTTCCAGGCATAATGGACGATCCGGCTTGTTTTTTCGGCAAATTCAACTCATTGAATCCAAACTGCGGTCCACTTGAAAGCAATCGAAGGTCGTTTGCCATTTTCGATAGATTAATTGCGAGCAGTTTATAGGCATGAGAAAGTTGGACAAATGAATCAACGTTTTGGGTCGCGTCGATGAGATTGTCCGCTTGGCGCAGATTTTCGCCAAAGAGTTCGCTGGCTTTGGGAACGATGTGATGAACATAATAAGCGGTCGCATTAACGGATGTACCGATTGCTGTTCCACCGAGGTTCAATGTTTTTAAACCACTGCGACTGCGCTCGATTTCGGATGAATTTCGTGAAATCGCTGCGGCAAAGGCCTTGAATGTGTCGCCGACCGTTGTCGGCAGCGCGTCTTGCAATTGTGTCCGGCCAAGCTTGATGACATTTTTCAGTTCGTCGGCTTTTTGACATAGGCTTTCTAAAAAGTTTCCCATCTCCTCAGTCAGCGCGCGGCTCAATCGCAGTAAAGCCAATTTGCTTGCAGATGGGAATACATCGTTTGTTGATTGACATCTGTTGACGTCATCATTCGGATGAACTAAATCGTACTCGCCTTTGCGTCCGCCGAGCCATTCGATGGCTCGATTCGCGATTACCTCATTGGTGTTCATATTAATTGATGTGCCAGCACTTCCTTGAATTGGTGGAACAATAAAATGAAGATCAAGCTGTCGATCCATTATTTCATCACAAGCCCGAACAATGGCATCTGCCTTAGCAACACTTAGCGTACCATCTTCCTGATTCGTGAGTGCTGCAGCTTTTTTAATTAGCGCTAAACCGTTAATCAGCTCCGGATCGAGTCTTTCATCAGTCACAGCAAAATTTTCCTTTGCGCGCAGTGAATGAATGCCATAGTAAGCGAATTCAGGGACTTGTTTTGTACCAAGCGAATCTTTTTCGTCTCTCACGAAATCATTCCTCCAATTCATTTCATCATGCATGTTAAAAATAGATGATATTAAATCGGTTGGCTATACTTTCGTGCGAACTCGTTGAATAAAAAAATTGGCATGCTCTTTTTTTTATGAAATAATATTTTTTGTAAAATAAATTAACAAAATAATGATGCTATGTAATATTATCTAACAATTGCTTTTGCTTTCTTGATCAGCGGCTAATATAATGAATTCGGAAAGTAATAAATAAACGGTGAAGGAGTTGTGATCGTCCGGATGGATTCGATTGACCGAAAAATAGTGAACCGGCTGCAGCAAAATGCGCGTGTGTCGATCAAGGCATTGGCAGATGAATGTTTTATCTCCTCGCCGACGATTTCGGCACGTATTCATCAGATGGAGAAGCAAGGAATTATTAAAAACTATCATACGTTGATTGATTACAAAAAGGTGGGCTATCACATCAAAGCCTATATCAATTTAAAGGTTGAACCTACTGATAAAAATGAATTCTATAACTATATTAAACAAATCCCCAATGTGCTTGAATGTGATTGTGTCTCGGGTGAGTTCGCGATGTTGATTAAAGTCATTTTCGAGAGTACCGAACTGCTGGATTCGTTCATAAATGAGCTGCAGCATTTTGGAAAAACAAATACACAGATCGTGTTTTCTACCCCAGTTAATGTCAGAGGAATCCCATTAAATTAGAAACGATTTTTTGAAAATTTTCATGCCGTGAAAATTGAGTTAAGATAGAATTAAGTTTAGAAGTATTTGCTACTTAATCACATGGATAAAGGGATGTCACAATGCAGAATAATTCACATGCAGCCTGTACAACCGTACTGGTTGGCAAAGGCGCGACGTTAGATGGATCGACGATGATTGCACGGAACGGAGACAGTTATGAAGTGCTTGTTCCCAAGAAGGTCACGGTACATCCGCATCAAGTGTTGGAGAAAGAAGAAACCTATGTATCTCCGGGAAACCGCTTCACGATCACTTTGCCAAAGGAACAGTATCGCTATACGGCGATACCGGATCGTGAGGATCGTTATGTAACGTTCGAAGACGCAGGAATCAATGAAAAAAACGTCGGCATGAGCGCGACGGAAAGCATCTACGGAAATGCGCGTGTTCTGGGCTATGATCCGCTGGTTGAAAACGGAATTGCTGAGGATTGCATGGTTACCGTGGTTCTGCCCTATATTAATTCGGCGCGTGAAGGTGTGCTGAGATTGGGGAAGATTGTGGAAGAATTCGGCGCTGCCGAGTCAAATGGCGTACTGTTCTCAGATAAGGATGAGGTTTGGTATATGGAGATTGCGACCGGTCATCAATGGGTGGCGCAACGCATCCCTGATGATTCATATGCAGTCGTCGCCAATCAGACGGCGATCCAGGAAATAGATCCGCACGACAAGGACAATTTCCTGCTGGCGACGCATTTGATCGAATTTATTGAGAAACATCACCTCAATACCGGATGTGAAACCATCAATTTCAGAAACATCTTCGGCACACAAACGCTGTTCGATCATCACTACAATACGCCGCGTGTCTGGTACGGTCAGAAATACTTGAACCCGGAAGCAGAACAAGATCCGATGTCCAACGATCTGCCGTTCCTACGCAAAGCAAATCGGAAAATCGGTGTCGAGGATATTACCTACATCCTGGACTCGCACTATCAGGAAACGCCGTATGATCCGCTTGGGGGCGGGAGCGAGACAGATCGTACAACATTCCGCGCGATTTCGCTGAACAGGACGCAAGACTCGCATATTTTACAGATTCGTCCCGATGTTCCGAGTGAATTTGCATGCGTTCAATGGATATCACTTGCCGGCACGTTCAGCCCGTATGTTCCGTTTTACACGAATATCACATCCGTGCCCGAATCGTATGAAGTCACGCCGCTCAAGCTGTCGCTCTCTTCAGCGTACTGGCTCTACAAAACGATTCCGGTCATTGTTGAACCGCATTACACCGCTTTTCTGAAGCAAGTACTCGATTATAAAGATCATTTGCACAGCCGCTTTCTCGGTAAAATTGCGGAAACCGATGAACAAGCGAAAAAGCTGGATGCGCAGCAGGTATCTGAGCTGCTGACTAAAGCAAGCGGCGAAAGCGCTGAAATTGCACTGCACGAGACACGTAAGCTTCTGCAAGACCTAACGACAAAATCAATGAGCATGTCAAAGTTGACATTTAATATGGATAAAAATTTGTGAAACATGACTGTTGCGTTCAAAAAAAGCACTTTTAACTGATGGTTAATCGATCATTTGAGGTGCTTTTTTGGTAGAAAAATCAGTATAGCATTTTTGAAAAATCATTATTTTTGATGTGTAATGTATGTGGGTGATGTATATCGGAAGGAGGACTTAATATGAAACGGAAGCAGTTTATCTGACGGAGCAATTAGATCGGAAATTGGCGGAGTTAGCTGCAGCTAAAGGTATAGCCCAGGCAGAAGTGATCCGAGAGGGATTGGAAATGTATTTACAGTCCTTTGAAGATAAAGCTCAAGAATGGGCTGATTTCATTCTGCAGGAGAAACAATCGAAGGTGTCACGTTCGTTAATCCTTTAGTATAACATAGAATCTTGAAAATTCGAAAAAATGGTACAGATAAGCTGAGATACAGATGAGTGGAGGAATCAGAATGAAGATTACAGTGATTGGTGCAGGAGCAATGGGACTAAGATATGGAGTGCTCCTACAAGAAGCGGGAAACGATATTGATTTTGTTGAACCATGGATACCGAGTTATCAGGCGATCCGCGAACAAGGTGGCGTCTATGTTTCTCGTGACCATCAGAATCAGCATTTGGTGCCGGTTGATGTTTTCCTGCCTGCTGACTATACGCAGACTCCGGATCTGGTGATTTTATTTACAAAGCAGATGCAGTCAGGAGAAGCGATGCAGGTTTGTCACCATTTTATTGGCGAGCACACTTACGTATTGACGAATCAGAACGGAATCGGTTCGGTGGAAGAGATTCGCAAGTATGTCCCGGATGAACGAATCATCGCTGGGATCGCATTGATCGCGACTGTGCTTGATGCACCGGGAAAAGTAGATTTTATGGGAGCCAAAGGCGCGGCGCATACGCAGCTGGTGAATGTCACGGAAAAGCCGGATACATTCACGCATGAGGTCGTCCGGGAATTTGAAAAAGCGGGCATGAATCCAACGCTTCAAACGAACTACATGGGAACGTTGTGGTCTAAACTGCTCATGAATTCGGTTATCAACACGTTGTGCACGTTGATGGACATCACGATGGGCGAGTATGTTGCCTATTCCGGAGCGGATGATTTGTCTCGCCGGCTGATCGACGAAGGCTATGCGGCAGGTCTTGCGGATGGTGTCAAATTTATGCAAAGCCGCGAAGAAATGCTGCAGATCATTGATCATGAAAGTTCGCAGGTCAATCCGCTCCACCATCCGTCGATGTATCAGGATATGGTTAATAGCCGTCCAACGGAAGTTGATTATATCAATGGATATATTGTGAAAACTGCAAAGAAACATAGCCTAGAGGCGAAAAGTCATGAGATGCTCGTGGACTTGCTTCATTTGGCGGAGAACGCGAAGCGGGTGACTCAGGCATAAGCTTAGATATGAGCAGATAGAAAAAAGGCGGTTTCCACTTGATTCGTGGATGCCGCCTTTTTTCTGCTTCACTGAGATCAGTAAAAACTTCCTTTGATCAGTTCCGGATAAGAATTAAAGAGGAGGTAGCCGTCTGCTCCGTCAAAGGTCATGCCTTCGGTTTCACGCGTATTGTTCACAATCTTGGTGCTGTAGGATTTGTAGTTTCCAAGGTCGACACCGACAAAAGAATTATCTCCAACCAGGTATAGACGGTTGAGCGCTCTACTGTACGTGATGCTTTGCAGATACTTGCCAACTTTTTGTTTTACGCGAAAGGCAGGTTTTACTGACACCTTAGTACCATTTATCGTTCCTTTAAAGATGATGTAACTTGCTTTGTAGTTTCCGGAAAGATTGCCGACAATGCCAAGGTAGAAATGATTAGCATCCACCATAGCGAGGGTGTGCGGATTGTATTCGTATTTGCTGGTGCTGTTGCGCAGCTTGAAACTCCAATGCTGGACTGTGTTCAAATTGGCATCATATTTGTACAGTTTGATGGATTTGCCGGTTCCTCTCAGGTTCGCATGTTTGTAATCTGTATCACGGAGCATATAGAGATTCTGACCGTCTGTGGACAGCGTTTGTCCGTGACCGATTGTCATGAGTCCACTGATGGACATTTGGTTAAAAAAGTCGTCGGCGCCCGCAGACTGATAACCATTGTTCACGTAGCTTGGACTGCTATTGTATTTATACCAATAGGCAGATCTGAAATCGTTGTTTTTTGCTTGCATGCCGCCTGGCAGATTCTTCGGGAATTTGGTGATGTAGCCTTTATTGCTTCCTGTCGACCAAACCGTATAGATCATGTCATTTAATAGGGCGAAGCTTTGAGGGTTACTTAATTGATTTCCCGGTTTATTGGATCGAATGCTTGAATTGTACTTATCATCGAGAAAAGGCAGCCAGGCGTATGTGTTAAAACCAATTTTTCTTCCGGAAGTTTCATACGAGTTGATTTGTACCTGATCTAGCGAAACGTTCATGTGACCATAGCCATCTCTTCCGTTGGCTGTTGTTTTGTCGAGGTTCATGTCGTAGCCTTTTTTATTCTTTACAAGCTTGAGCTTGCTCCATTTTTGTTTGATTTTTATGGTTTGAGCAGAAGCGGTGGAAGTAAAACCTGCTGAGGCAAAAAGTAGGATTGAAGAAAATAGAATAATACTTATTCTTGAAAATTGCTTCATTGTAAACGAGGGCCTCCTATAAAATTAAATTATCTTAATGGAATAAGATGGAAAACACATACTTTATTCTACTTGATTCAATCGTTAATTTATATATCTAATCATTAATTAATGGGAAAATCGAACTGTTTTAATGAAAGGAAAACTGTAGACGGAGCGACTTGATTAAGTGCGGAACAGAAAAGATGAGAGAATGAGTCATTCTCTCATGAAAAATTATTTCATAAAATTCATCTACGACATCGCCACATGAGTGACAACGAGGATACTGCCAACTAATCCTGCCTCAACCAAAATATCAAAGAAGACATGGAATTTGACCGGATCGGGAAACTCATGCTTGACATAAGTATAATGGTGATCTCTTGAAGCACTCGTCCAAGTGTCGTACATAAAATAAGAGTCGCACTTGATTCGTTGCATGCAGCGCTGATTTAAGTCAGAGGATGTCATCGCTTTGCCAATTAAAGTATGTAATTTTTGCACAATTCTCTGCTTGTACGCATGCATGACCGCCTCTAATTTTTCCTCATCGTTTTGCCATTTACCGGTCAGACGAACCAGTCGGTCGTCTACAAAGGCTACATTTCTAAATCTGCGTTCCTTGCTTAAATAAATCACTAAAGTACCTTTTTGATATTTGGTGTAAGGTGCATTCGGAAATTCCATATCCAAGGGTTTGTCGACCTCCTCATTTGCTGGGGGACTGGACAAGGTGTACAACATTCTTTTTTTATTATGCTGAATCTGTTAAATGATAGTCAAGATAAAAATATAGAAATTTGTGACAATTACGGAAACTCATTACGATTAAAGATAACTACTACCTTGAACCATTCCAACATTGATTAAAGCTTGTCTTGATCTTTCATCTTGTGACAAAGTAAAATGAATGAGAGCCTCAACTATTATAGTGCATCTAAGAGCAACCAATGACGGAGAGAAGGAACAGATTTTGCTTATTTTTGTCGATGTGATTTTACCTGTATTTTTCATATTTCTTACCGGATTTGTATTACAAAGAATATTTAAACTGGATTTAAAGCCGATTTCGACACTTGCTGTCTATTTATTGTTGCCATTTCTTGTTTTCGATATCTTTTATACAACCCCGATGAATCTCAGTTTCTATTATATTGTTGTGACATCACTAATCATTATGGTTCTATTAATTGGTGTCGGCCTTATTTCAAGCCGCATGCTTCACTACAGTAAAAGTGAACGGAATGCGTTTCTGCTCTCCACAATTTTCCCTAACAGCGGTAATTATGGCGTGCCGATCATCTTGTTCGCCTTTGGAAAACAGGGTGTGGTTTACGCGATGCCGCTGATGGTGTTTCATGCGATTTTGATGGGTTTTATTGGTATCTATATTGCCGCAAACGGACGTGGAAGCGTGAAGATGGCACTTCAGACCGTGCTTAAGCAACCGATGAATTATGTTATTATTCCGGCTTTACTTTTGCAGAAATTCCAAATCCAAATCCCTGGCAATTTTATGAAAAGTATTGAGCTTGTCAGCAACACATCAATTCCGATTATTATGATTATTCTCGGTATGCAGCTCGCCAATGTGAGCGTGCGCAACATGAGTTGGGGACGGATCAGCTTGGCAACGTTCATCCGGCTAATCATCTCACCGGTACTCGCCTTTCTCGTGTGTTTGCTGTTTCCCATCGATCCTTTGCTCAGAAATGTTATCATCGTCATGGCGGCAATGCCAAGTGCTGCAAACACAACGCTATATGCGATCCAATTCAACGCTAATCCGCAATTCGTCTCCAGCTGCACATTAATCACCACCTTGATCAGCGCTTTATCCCTTGACGTGCTGCTCGGGTGGTTCTGAGTGAGGTAAGGCAGGTGTGTTGCCTTGCTCACTCCCTAACTTTATAGGAAGGTTGGCAGATTTTGTTGGTTTCGTCTTTATTTATGACAACTTGAATGATTTTCTGATAAGCTGTATTAAATAGAATGTGGAGGATATCTCTGACATTCTTATTTAATTTTCGCGCGATTTCAGAAGAGTATAATGGCCTTTGTTCTTGCTTAAGCAGGGTCACAATATCTGAAACTAGGTCATTTGACGGTTGCAATTGGCGCATCGAAATCAACTCCCTCAACGATTTAGTGTAAATAGATTCTTCTATACCTAGTATTTCATAAAAATGGAAGAAAAATCGTGATAAGAAAGTCGCGAAAATAATAGGTAATCTATAAATTTTCTGTGAAATCATAAAGTTAGTCATAGGTCTTTACGCTTAGTGATCAACGCTCAGAAATCATTAGGGTCAAAGTGCTGCGTCTCGTATATAATAAGGGTTAACGAACACGCTCAAAATGAATGTCGGCGGACAAATCCATACATAGAGGTTTTCATGATGCTTAAAGTAATTCTTTTTGATTTTGATGGAACGTTGGCGGATTCGAAAGAGGCATTTCTTTCGGCGTATAATGATTTGGCTCAGCGGCATGATTTTAAAAAAATAACACTTGAGGCTTTCGATACTTTAAAATCATGCTCCATGAGAGAGCGCTGCTCGATGCTGGACATCCCGTTCCATAAAATCCCTTTTCTGATTGGTGAGCTTTCTAAACTCTACCAGAACTCGTTGAAGAAAATATCTTTGATGGAGGGTACGCGGGAGATGCTTAGCGAACTAAGTGCCGCTGGGTATGCGCTTGCGATTCTTTCATCAAATGAAGAAAAAAATATACGCGTGTTTCTGAAGGTCCATGGCTTGGACTGCTTTTCAACGGTGATGTGCTCGAAGAAATTGTTTGCTAAGGATCGGTTGATGCGCAAATATTTGAAGCAAAATCGGTTGATGCCTTCCCAAGTGATCTATATTGGAGATGAAGAACGCGACATTCTAGCGAGCAGAAAAAGCGGGATTCGCGTGATTTGGGCAGCGTGGGGATTTGACGGTATTGAAAATGTACGAAAAGCTGGACCGGATTTTATCGCCAATCATCCTAAAGATGTGGCGCCTCTTGTCAGCGGACTTTAAGTTTTCGAAGAAACGGGGGAACCGAACATGGGCCATCCACGTTTTCTTATCAGTTGAAGTAAAGCACAAAAAAAAACGGACCGCGTGTGATGGCGGTCCGTTTTGATCTAACTGTTCGCTTAGTTTGAAAAATATTTCTTAATTGTTGCTTGGAGCTCAGTCTGATCGAGAATAATCTGGCTGTTATTGGCCTTGAGCAGATCATCGTACATTTTCACGCCGCGTCCTTTGACTTGGCGATATTTAATTTGTTCTTCCGGATGAAAATCACCTTTGACGCCTAAACCCACGCTGACCATGTCTTCCGTTGACATGTTGGTCGCAATCAGGAACTTAGATAGCGAGCGGGACAGGGCCGGAAGACGGGTCACGTTCGACGGTTGCATGACTTTCTTGGCAATGCCGATCAGTGCGGCTTGCTGCAGCTGTTGGCGGCCATAGTCGGTGCCAGGCAGAGAGTAGCGTTCGTGGCAAAGTTCCGTGACCATTTCACCGCTCAATTTTTGACTACCCGGTGAAAAGGTTTTGCCCTGATTTCTCGAGTACCATGCGTGCGTAAGTGTCACTTTAAATGGCAGATTCATCTCAATACCGCCGAGTGCGTCGACCATGTATTGCAGCCCCCAATAATTTGTTTCGGCATAATAATGGATCGGGACGCCGGTAAGATTGGATACGGCAGTTACAGCATCGACGATTCCTTTCTTCGTTCCATGCTTCACTTGAGAGATGTATTGAACACTAGTCAGTTTTGTGTGGCCGTATCCTTGCATGTACACACGTGTGTCACGCGGGATGCTGAGCATGTTGTACGTGTGATTGTTTAAATCAGCATGGATCAGAACCATTGAATCCGTATGGCTCGCAGTATTGCCTTTTCGCGCATCTGAGCCGATCAGAAGAACATTAAATACACCGGCCTTTTCTTTATAATTTTTAACTTTACTATTATTTTTGGTTGAACCGACTGCCTGCAGATTATTAAAATGATTTTCCGGTTTAAGCTTATGGTACTCAAAAAAACCGTAGGCAGTACTGGCGACAAGCAGGAAGGCAAGTGTTAATAGGACATAACGAAGGACTCTGTGGCGCTTTCTTGATTTTCTAAATGTACTTCTTGAATTTTGCGGTTCCCTTTTCTTAGCCATGATTTTCTCCTTTGTGAAATGCGCTTCTACAGTAGACCGGAACAAAGTACAAATGAACCGGCACGAAAGGTTTCGATCAACCGTCCGTTTTTTTCATTCCATTCAATTAGTATAGCAAAATTTCGACTTTTTGTTTAAAATGTGTCGAAAAAAGTCTTCACTCGTTCATAAATGTGTGATTGCATTAAGAGGTCGGATGAACCTATGCAACGCACATATTGCCTTGTACGCCACCATATAATGGATTAAAAGTTGAATTTACCGGAGGTGTGTGACAATGGAATTAATTCAAGAGGCAGATACACTGGAGCTTGTCCATGAGCATGGTAATTGGTCGCTCAGCCGGGAAACGGGTTTTTCACCGGTGCAGCTTCTAACGGCATCTGCCGCTGCCTGCAGCACTTATGTATTTGAGAAACTGCTTGATGAACGCGGCATTCCTTATGAAATGAAGAATGTGTCGTTTAATTATCAATTAGGCGTTTATTACCCGAATCCAATCGGTAAAATTGATGTGCATTTTTTTATAAAAGCAAATCAGCGTGTACGTGAGGAAATTGAGCATGTCTTTTATCAAATCGCAGAAAACTGCCCGATCATTCAATCACTGCACCCACGCATTAAAATAAATGAGTCAATCGTTTTTATTTGAGAAAACGGTTCCGGCTCATTAGCGGCGGGTCCCTTTTATTTTATAAATTACAGATAATTGAAATTTTCTTACAGTAAGACAATTTTTTTATTACAAAAACCTCTTCTTGTTCCGATATATAAATAAGAGCGAAAAGAAGGGGTTTGTGTCGAAAAATGTCTAAAAAAGGAAAAATTCATTGGAACCAGTTATTAAAATTAAATTTGCAACGTTCAATGATCATTGCAGCGGTATGTTTTACGATCATTCCTGCGACCATTGTTGGTGTGTATTCATTCATTAACGCTAAGGGCGCAGTCACGGAACAGATGGAAATCAGCGCGGAAAACAGTGTAGATCTGCTGAATCAAAATATCTCACAGATGATTGACGAAGAAAAAACGCGGCTGGATTATTTAGCCAGCCATGTTTCAGCTGTAAAGATGACGAATGGAGAGAACCGTGAGATCCTAAATACACTGCTCTCCCAACAGCAGTCCGACAGCGGGCTCGCTCAAGTCTATGTTGGCGATCAAAAGAAGCACTACGTGTACACGCCGCAATCACTGATTAAACCAGATGGCTTTGATCCGACGAAACGGCCGTGGTTCAAAAGTGCGATGGCCAATCCTCACCACATTATCGTGAACGAGCCTTACAATTCAGAATTGGTTAAGGACTATGTCGTATCGATGTCGGAGACTACGACAGACGGCAAAGGGGTCGTCGCAATAGATCTTAAATTGGATGATATTCAAAAAATATCAAATAACGTAAATATAGGTAAAAAAGGCTACTCATTTATCATGAGCAGCGACGGAAATATCGTTGCTCACCCAAATTTGAAGCCGGGCACTAAAGTTCCGGATGCTAAGTTAATGAGACTCGTAAAAAAAGGGAAACAAGGCGCATTAGATACACTATTTAAAGGTGTGCCTAAAAGAGATATTTACGTAACGAATAAAGACACCGGATGGATCATTGTCGGGTCGCTGCTGCAAAGCGAGGTAACGGATAATACGAATAGTATTCTGCTTCGTTCCATTGTAGTCGGACTCATCACGGCAATCATTGGGGCCTTGGTCGCTTTGTTTGCAGTCGTATTGATTATTCGTCCGATAAATAACCTGATTAGTGTTGCGAAGAAGGTTGCCGATAAAGATTTGACCAACTACGCGCAAGCTGATGGATTTGAAGAATTCAAGCACCTTGGTCATGGATTTAATCGCATGATTGATTCGTTAAATGATGTGCTGACAGGCGTGGATGACAAGGCGACAGCTCTGGCGTCATCGTCTGAGGAACTAACCGCCTCAACGGAAGAAAATAAAGCGACCTCCGATGAAGTCGCGCATTCGATCCAGGAAATCGCGGCTGGCGCACAAGATCAAAATCAGAAGGTCGAATCTTCAAAACAAAACGTGACAGCCATTTATCAAGAAATCGAGAATATTTCGGCGAAGGCGGCCACACTGCGCGATAAGTCAGACGCGGCAATGGGTACTGTGAACAGCGGGAAGCTCTCATTAAATCAAGTAACGAATCAAATTAGAACCATTCGCACGACAAACAGCCAAGTGACCGGTGAACTGAATGGATTAGTGGAGAAGATGGAATTAATCAGTTATACGAATAACCTGATTAATGACATAGCCGCACAAACACATCTCTTATCTTTGAACGCGGCCATTGAAGCTGCACGTGCAGGCGAACATGGCAAAGGGTTCAGCGTTGTAGCGGAAGAAATTCAAAAACTGGCCAATCAGTCCTCAGAGTCGACAAAGAAAATTTCTGAAATAGAAGGTGCTATTTCAGAAAAAGTTCGCGAACTGGTGCAGTCGATGCAGAACAGTTCGGATCAGGTCGATCAGGGAATGGTCGTGGCTGACGAAGCGACAAAGACCTTTACGGATATAGAAGAAACCGTGACATCTGTATCCGAAGCAACGAATGAAGTAACCCATTCTGTACAGACGATTGCAGGACAAACAAGTGAAATCGTTAAAAGTATTGACGACATTGCGAATCTGTCGGAAAATGCCAGCGGGCTTACTGAAAATGTGTCTGCTGCCGCTGAACAGCAATCAGCGTCTATGGAAGAAATAGCTAATAACGCGACAAATCTGTCATCGCTTGCCGATGACCTGAGACAAGTGGTTGCTCAATTTGTGATTAACAAAAAATAATCAGCCATATATGAAAGAGAAGTAAGCAGTCCTTGTTATTTGGGGCTGTTTTTTTTGTTGTATTATCCAGTGACGATTTCCGGGGGAATTCAACAATAACGATTCTTGTCGGATTGGCTGGATGAACGCATATAATGTCTACTCAGGGTTTCAATCGTTCGCTGCTTCCATTGAAGTACGGTTTTTTGTGATACTCGGTGACGTTCGGCGATGTGACTGAGCGAATAGCCATGAATGATGTGCATCCTGTATAGTGTGTATTCTGTTTCAGTAAAAGCGGGAAAAGGCATTTGAATGTGACTATTCTTGGCAGGAGTACTGATTCGTGGTACCGTTTCATCGAAATTTATCTCAAGTACATGATGAAGTCGTTCTTCTCTAGCTCGTTTCTTAACGTAATTGTCAAATTGCTTCTCAACTTCATTCTGAATCATGATTAGAAAAAAGCTGTTTGGTTTTTGGTCATCCGGAACCACTGAACAATCAAATGATTGATCCGCATGGCGAATGGCATCACTAAGTAATCTTATGAGTGGTTCGTGGAGAAAAATGTTGCGCTTTTTTGCCATAGCAAGAATAATTGGCTCCACACATTTTATCAGATAGTGAAAAGCAACTTCCGGATTTGGCTCATTCGGGCACAAATACTGAGAATAGGTCATGGATAGCATCCTTTCGGTGAGGTAGTGAAAAGAATTTGCGAGTGGGTTAATCAGTGCAAAGCAGGAAAAATAACATTGGCATAATTACCTATTATTATAAACGAACAAATTGGTGATGAGATTTCGATAAATTATTATAATTCCGACTAATTTGTGAACAAAGGTAAAAAAGATAGTTAAAGACGGATTATTAAGTTCGTTTTTAACGTAAATGACGATTCATCTCTCGGAAAAAGAGGGGAGATGAATCGTCATTTTTTTAATGGTCATTAAATTTGTTCAGCAAGTGCAAGCAGACCCTCAGCAGTTTCGTCGGTAGTGACGAGTACATTCAAATGTCCGCCGTTTAGTGCACCCAAGATTCCGGGGATTTTTTCTGCCGATTCCGCCACACCAATTGAATAACGTGTATTATGCAGTATTTCAAGGGGAATGGAGAGCGTTCGGTCTGCAAGATGCGTTTGAATTTCATTGCCGTAATGGTCAAAAAAACGAGAGCAAATATCGCCGACCGCATGTTCTTCTTTGAATTGGTCAACGGAACTGTCACTGTAGAAGGCGCGCCACGTCGAATGTCCCGTGCTGTTGATTGATCCGATACCGAAAACCGCGATGGTGATGTTGCGCCACATGTTCGAAACCTCTTTATAATAATGTGTTTGCATCCAATCCTTCTTCATTGACGGTTTCTCAACAACAGCCGGAACGTCGATCATTAAGGATCGGGCTTTTAACTTTTCCGCCGCTTGAAAACAAATCGTATTGACATGATAGCGGCTTTCTAATTTACCAGCCGGTCCGCCAACCATGGGTACACAGAAGATATTCTCATGTAGCTCTGTAGGATCGAGTGCCTCAACTGCGGTCGCAAGTGTGCTGCCCCAAGAGAATCCGATCACGTCGTTATCTTCAAGAATGGAATCAAGAAACTTGGAAGCCGCTTGACCGATGGCCGTCCGTTTAACGTAAGTCGGCTGTTCCGGATCAACTGGGATTACAATCGCTTTTTTTAAATGAAATTGGTTCTCTAATTTTTCTGCTAGTGAAAGATCATTGAGATCGTAGTTGATCGTGATTTTTACAATACCTTCATCACGAATTTTTTTGAGAATTCTGCTGATGGATGTGCGGTTAATGCCGGTCTTTTGAGCGATTTCATTTTGAGTCAGATTCTGTTCATAGTAAAATTGAGCAATTTGAATATATTTTTTCTTTAAATCGTCATTAATCATAGAAACACCTCATTTCGCACAAATGGTCAATTGATATGAAAATGTGCATACGGTTATAAGGTAATTATATTCCAAGGGTAGTAATTTGTAAAATATAGTATGTAAGCGTTTAAATACAGTCACAAATATGCAACATGATAACAATTGACAATGAATAAATATGATTTATACTGAAAAAGTAATCACAAATGGTCAAATGAATCACAAATGTTCGATCTGCATTTATTCCAATTATGTGTAGGAGGTTTTATCATGAGTGGATGGCTTGGCATTGAAGGGAAGACGATTATTGTAACAGGTGGTTCTTCAGGAATTGGAAAAGCAGTTGTTGAGGCCCTATTAGAAAATGATGCTCATGTCGTGTTGGCGGATTTGCATGAACCGGAACAGGAACTCTATGACAAGGCAAAAGATAACCAACTCGTATTTGTGTCAACGAATGTTACCGAACGATCAAGCGTTGTCAATCTCGTGAATGAAACAAAAAAGCAGTTTGGCACCATTGATGCCATCGTTAATAATGCAGGCATTAATATACCGCGACTCTTGATTGATCCAAAAGAATCAAACAGCAAATTCGAATTAAGCGATGCGACATTCGATAAAATCGTCAGCATTAATCAAAAAGGTGTTTTTCTCTGTTCACAGATTGCTGGAAGAGAAATGGTCAAGGCGGGCAAAGGCGTCATTGTCAATATGGTTTCTGAAAGCGGTTTAGAGGGCTCGGAAGGGCAAAGTGCTTATGCTGCGACGAAGGCTGCGATCTACAGTTTTACCCGTTCTTGGGCAAAAGAACTAGGTAAATACAATGTTCGAGTTGTTGGTCTTGCACCGGGAATTCTCGAAAAAACAGGACTTAGAACTCCGGCGTATGAAGAAGCCTTGGCCTACACACGCGGCATAACTGTTGAACAACTCCGTCAGGGATACACAAATAAATCCATTCCGCTTAGACGCGATGGAAAGTTGAAGGAAGTTGCTGATCTTGTCGCGTTCTTAAGTTCAGATCGAGCGAGCTATATCACAGGAACGACCTATACTATTGCGGGTGGAAAAACAAGAGGGTAAAGCAGGCGTGATAACGAAAAGCGGGAAGGTGATTCAGAATGTACTCCATTGTGGTCTGTGCTCATGGCGATCTTGCAGAATCGCTAAAACGATCCGTCGAAATGATTTTTGGAGAAGTAAAGAATCTTTTTCCCATTCGCTTCGTTCCAGGGGAGAATGTGGAAGATATCAAAAAGAAACTGACAG
Source organism: Sporolactobacillus caesalpiniae (assembly GCF_040513385.1). Lineage (NCBI taxonomy): Bacteria > Bacillati > Bacillota > Bacilli > Caryophanales > Sporolactobacillaceae > Sporolactobacillus > Sporolactobacillus caesalpiniae. Next base: position 175,247 of record NZ_JBEVCB010000007.1, on the reverse strand, counting down.
CAACAGTTGCTGACAATCAGTTAAAAGATACATTGATTTTTACTGATATTTTTTGTGGAAGCCCTTACAATTCTGCTGCAGCCTATGCGATGACCCATGATGGTGTTGAATTGATCAGCGGCGTCAGTCTTCCACTTTGCCTTGAGGCGGTTTCTAATCAGAATTTAAAAACGCTTGAGGAGATTGTCGAGTGGCTGAAGCAGGTTGCTCCGGAAACAGTTAAAGTGCTGAGGGATGTTTTAAAAGAACAGGAGGAGGATTTCTAATGATTATTCATTTTGCTCGAATAGACGATCGCTTAATCCATGGGCAAGTGACTACGGTTTGGGTAAAAAAAGCGAATGCGAAAAGAATTATCATTGCCAGCGATGAAGTGGCAAATGATGAAATTCGCAAAACATTGTTGAAACAAGCAGCACCACCAGGAACCAAGGTCAATGTATGCGAGGTGGATAAGGCAGTAAAGGTCTATTTTAATCCCGTATACCAAAATGAAACCGTTTTCTATTTATTCACTAATCCAACAGATGTGCTGCGAATGGTTGAACAACATGTTCCAATTAAAACCGTGAATATCGGCGGCATGGCTTATCGTGAAGGCAAGACACAAATAACGAAGGCCGTTTCACTAGGATTGGAAGACATTGACGCTTTCAAAAAATTAAATGCACTTGATGTCAAACTAGAGCTGCGTGTCGTGGACAGCGACGCACCGATCAACATTATGAAAAAAATCGAGGGATTGTCTTCGACTAAATAAAGGGGGCGAGATCTATGGAAATACAATTATACCAAGTCATACTCATCTTTATTTTCTCCTGTATCGCCGGTATGGGCAGTGTTCTTGACGAATTTCAAACCCACCGTCCATTGATTGCTTGTACCATTATCGGTTTAATTCTTGGCGATATTCAAACGGGCATTATTTTGGGAGGTACATTGGAACTCATCGCTCTTGGCTGGATGAATATTGGCGCAGCTCAATCCCCAGACTCAGCTCTGGCCAGTATTATTTCGGCAATCCTTGTTATTGTCGGTCATCAAAACATTCAAGCGGGTATTGCGATTGCGTTGCCGGTAGCGGCTGCGGGGCAAGTGCTCACCGTTTTCGCCCGCACAATTACTGTGTTTTTCCAACATGCTGCCGACCGTGCCGCAGAAAAGCTGAACTTCAGGCTTATCGATTTCTTGCATCTGTCCGCCCTTGTGGTTCAAGCGCTGCGCGTCGCCATTCCGGCATTGTTGGTTACCGTATTTATGAATGCCGGGAGTGTCCAACATCTTCTCAATTCGATTCCTGAAGTTGTAACCGGAGGATTGAACGTAGCCGGAGGATTTATCGTCGCGGTAGGGTATGCGATGGTGCTCAATATGATGGGTGCAAAATATCTGATGCCGTTTTTCTTCCTAGGATTTATCTTGGCATCGTACTTGAACTTCAGCTTGCTCAGCTTTGGGGCAATTGGCCTGATTGTCGCGTTTATCTATACACAGCTCAATCCAAAATATCAGGAATCAAAACAAGCAGCAACCACAGCGGGATCATCGGCGCCGCTTGCTGATGACATGCTTGAGGATTAGGAGGAGATGGCGATGAGTGAAGCGGTTAAAAAATTAACTAAAAGAGAACTGTTCAATATGTTTGTTCGTTCTAATTTTCAACAGGCATCCTTTAACTATGAACGTATCCATGCACTGGGTTTCTGTTTTGACATGATTCCTGCAATCAAAAAGTTTTACAAGACGGATGAAGAACGGAGACTCGCGCTAAAACGTCATTTAGCATTCTTTAATACGACTCCGGCAGTCTGTGGTCCTGTAGTGGGTGTGACTGCGGCGATGGAAGAAGCGCGTTCTGATGGCGAAGCGATTGATGATGGCGCGATTAATAGTTTGAAAGTTGGACTGATGGGACCGCTCGCCGGTGTCGGTGATCCGCTCATCTGGGGCACTTTGCGACCGATCACCGCGGCACTGGGTGCATCCTTCGCGCTCAATGGCAGCATCTTCGGACCATTGCTGTTTTTCATCAGTTTTAATCTGGTTCGGCTCGCACTGAAATGGTATGGACTCACTTATGGCTATCGCGCAGGTATGGGCATCGTCAAGGATATGGCTTCAAACGCCTTAACCAAGCTGACAGAAGGCGCAAGCATTCTCGGACTCTTTGTCATGGGTGTGCTGGTTACCAAATGGACGAAAATCAATGTTCCTGTCGTCATCTCGCAAACGACCAATCAGGCAGGTGTTAAGTCAACGATGACCGTGCAAGGAATTCTTGATCAGCTGTGTCCAGGCTTACTTGCTCTAGGTCTCACACTGCTGATGATGTATTTGCTCAAGAAGAAGGCTAGTCCGATTCTGCTCATCTTTGCATTGTTTGGTGTAGGTATCCTTGGTTATTGGTTAGGGATTCTTAAATAAATGAAGAGAAAAAATGAAAAATGAGAGGGAGAATGAAAAAATGGAAACAACTGCGCTGAGACTGTATGGAAAAGAAGATTTGAGACTGGAAAAATTTGAACTTCCGGAAATCAAAAGTGATGAAATTCTTGCTGAAGTTGTGACGGACAGCATCTGCATGTCTTCATGGAAAGAAGCCAAAATAGCTGCTGATCACAAGAAAGTTCCAAATGACATTGCAGAAAGTCCAATTATCGTCGGACACGAATTTTGCGGAAAAATTATTAAAGTAGGGGATAAATGGAAGGATAAATTCGAAGAAGGCAGCAAGTTTGCGATTCAGCCAAATCTACAGCTGCCGGATCGGCCGGATTGCCCGGGCTACTCGTTCCCATATATAGGCGGAGATGCGACGTATGTAGTGATTCCAAAAGAAGTAATGGAACAGGACTGCCTTCTGGAATATAACGGCGACACCTATTTCGAAGGCTCATTATTGGAACCGCTGTCGTGTGTGATCGGCGGATTTAACGCCAATTATCATCTCGTCGAGGGAACCTACGATCATAAGATGGGCATTAAAGAAGGCGGAAATCTTCTAATTATGGGCGGAACGGGACCAATGGGGCTGCTGCAAATCGATTATGCTTTGCATGGACCGATTAATCCCAAAAATCTCGTCGTTACCGATCTCTCAGATGAGAAGATTGAGGCTGCGGCAAAATTGTATTCCCCTGAAGATGCTAAAAAAGATGGGATCAATCTTCACTATGTAAATATCAGCAACTATGAGGATCAGGAAGCTTATCTCCAGTCGCTTGTGAATCATGAATCTTATGATGATATTTTCGCGCTTGTCCCAGTAAAACCAGTGATTACACAAGCATCATCTCTACTTGCCAAGGATGGCTGTCTGAACTTCTTTGCCGGACCTCGTGACAAGCACTTCTCGGCTGAAATCAATTTGTATGATGTGCACTATAATTTCACGCACTATGTAGGTACTTCTGGAGGGAATACCGATGATATGCGCGCAGCAATCAAGCTTGTGGAAGAACGAAAAGTCACTGTTGAGAAAGTAGTTTCTCATCTGCTTGGTCTGAATGACGTGGCGGATACAACATTGAATTTACCATCAATTCCAGGTGGGAAAAAGTTGATTTATACGCACAAGCATATGCCGCGCAAATCGTTGGAAGAGATTGTCGCAGAAGATCATTCAGATCCATTTTATGCAGGCCTAAAAGAAGTTCTCGTTCAGAATAATGGCCTTTGGTCAAAGGCCGCAGAGCAGTATGTTTTGGCGCATGCTGAAACTATTTAAACGAAGAACCATTTTATAATGAGGAACCGTTGCGTGCTATTATGCTCTAGCGCTCAGCGGTTTTTTAATTCTGAATGAATGGTGCCTGCTCGTTTAAATCCTTATGTACTAGTCATCCTTGAAGGAGCTTCCTTGGTGAAGGGCGAATGTTTAGGGGAGTTATCTTTGACTTTTTCAGAGATTCGTCATAACATATCCGTCAAGGAAACGTTTACATATAATGAAAGGAGAAATGGGTCAATGAAAATTTTACCATCAATCCTATCTGCTGATTTCGCGCATCTCGCAGACGAGGTTCGGGATGTGGAAAAGGATGTCGAGTTCATTCATGTCGATGTGATGGATGGACAGTTTGTTCCCAATATTACAATGGGGGCCAATGTTGTTAAGGCTTTGAAAAAGGAAACTAAAGTCGCTCAGGATGTGCATCTCATGGTGACGGAGCCGATTCATTTACTGCCATCGTTCATCGAGGCGGGAGCAGATATGATCTCGGTCCATAGTGAGGCGTGTACACACCTGCACCGCGCAATTCAGATCATCAAGGATGGAGGTGTAAAAGCCGGAGTTGTATTAAATCCGTCAACACCTGCCTCTGCATTGCAAGCGATCATACGCGATGTTGACTACGTCCTGATCATGACGGTTGACCCTGGGTTTGGCGGTCAACGCTTCCTGCCCACAATGATTGATAAAATAAAAGCTGTCCGTGTGTTGATTGATTCGTTAAATCTTCCCGTTCAAATTGAGGTAGACGGAGGGATCGATGCAGAAACGCTGCCGCTCTGCTTTAATGCCGGAGCGTCACTATTTGTTGCAGGATCAGCCATTTTTCCTTTCGATGACCGGCATGCCGCGATCGAGAAGCTGAGTCAGAGCGTCTTGAAAAAATAAATTGTGCGAATTAACGGTGCCAATACATGAATTCGCGCGTATAGAAGACTATAGTAGAAATGATGACGCATTGGTGCGGCATCATTTCGGGAGGCACGGATTCATGGAGCATGTTACGGAATGTTTGGATTTACTGGAGCAGTACATGGCTGGTCACCAAGTCGTGCATGATGTTGAAAAACTAAATTTTCAGGGGGCTGGTGCAAATGATGTCTATAATTGCACAGCTCCTTTTTACGATGATGGGAAATGGGTGATTGCCGCACGTGTCGAAGCGCGGGACAGCGAACGTTCGCATATCGGTTTCTTTGAAGAAGTGAACAATGGATGGAGACTGATGAACGATATGCCTATTTTTTCTTTACAGGATCCGTTTGTGACACGAATTGACGGTTCGCTACTGTTTGGCGGTGTTTGGGTTGAGCATAGCGCCGACGGACGTGCGACGTGGCGGACGCTATTTTATCGGGGCGAGACTATTCGATCATTGCAGCCTTTTTTTGAGGGACCAATCGGTATGAAGGATTTGAGGATCGCTCAGTTGACGAACGGATTGATTCTTGTGTTGACGCGGCCTCAAGGGCAAAAAGGCGGACGCGGGAAGATCGGTTATGTACTCTTGGCGTCACTTGATGAACTTGATCTAGCGAAGATTGAGTGTGCGCCGCTGCTTGAGGGGCACTTTGCTGATGATGAGTGGGGCGGTGCCAATGAAATTCATCCATTCAGGAACGGTGACGCGGGGGTGCTTGGGCATATCGCTTATTTTGATCATCGGGGGAATCGTCATTACTATTCGATGATTTTTACGCTTGATCCATTTACAGGACGCCATTCGCCTGTAAAGATTATTGCGACGCGGCAGGATTTTTTAGAGGGACCGGCGAAACGATCGGATCTCCGTGATGTCGTATTTACCGGTGGAGCGATCCGTAGTAATGGACGGATGACGGTGTATGTGGGAACAAGCGATGCGGAGGCTCAGCGTATTGTGATCGATGACCCGTTTGAAAAATGGGACCATCTCTGATGTGTGGGCGTATAAATAGAAATGAAGAGGGTGTCTCAGAGTCCGTTTTGGACTTTGAGATGCCCTTTTTATAGTGAAGAAGCTTAGAGAAAAATACAGAGATATAATGATGCATCAAGCACGCAGGTACGAATTTCTGCGAGTTTCTTTTGGTAAGTCAAGAAAGTATAGCGTTTTGCCTTGCCGGTACGACGATAAGGTAAGCGCCAATCGGGAAATAAACGGAAAAATTCCGCTTAATTAGAAAATGAATGAAAAAATTGCTTAAATAGACGGAGAAATTCCGCTTATCGAATCGAAAAACGTGAGAATGGAGGATTTTTCTGTGTTTAACCGGAAAAATTACCCTTATTTACCTGCAAAACAAGCTTCGGAGTGTAAATAACCGGAAAACCTCCGCTTATTTTATTCCGACCGCGTTACTGAATTAAGGGTCAAATTGATTTGTGAACTAGAAATGTCTGTTCAAGACAAGGTTGATGATTAAGACCGTTACTATGAAAAAGGTGTTGACTTATTTTTACAAAAGAAAGAAAATATAAATAATAAATAAATTATTATTATGATAACAATTTATCTCATGAACAACGGGATGGTTTTCTGTTCAAGGTAAATGGACTTTGAAAAAAATTGTTAAGAGTCGTGAACGTTTACTAGGAAGATGGTGAGTCTTATGTCTGATTGTATTTTTGATCGGATTGTTGCGAGGGAGAACACAAATTGTGTGAAGTGGGATGGGGCAGAACGTCTTTACGGGAAGCCTCACTTGCTCCCGATGTGGATTGCAGACATGGATTTTTCCGCGCCGGATTGTGTCATCAATGCATTGAAGGAATGTCTGGAACAGGAAATATTCGGCTACACCTTATGTCCGGAATCGCTGAAACAAGTTGTTCAGACATGGCTGAACGATCACTATGCATGGAAAGTTCCAAGCGAGGCGATTGTCTTCAACCATAATGTTGTGTCGAGTATCGCTTTGGCATTGCGCGTTTTAACGAAGAATGGAGACAAGGTTCTCATACATAATCCTGTTTATAATCCGTTCTTTGAGCAAATTAATCAGCTTGGACGTGTTCCGGTTGTTTCTGAACTGGAGCTTCATGATCATCGCTATTATATGAACGTGAGAGATATGGAACGGAAGATTAATGAAGAAAATGTGTCGTGTATCCTTATTTGCTCTCCGCATAATCCGGGCGGGCGCATTTGGAATGCGGAAGAACTGCGGGAAGTGGTTGCCTTGGCAGCGAACTATAACCTTCCGATTATCGCTGATGAAATTCATTCGGATCTGGTGCTTCCAGGAAAGAAGCATCAGCCGATCGCATTGCTGGCCGGCGACCAATGCGCGAACATAGTTACGCTGATGGCACCGACGAAAACATTTAATTTGGCAGGCATTGGTCCTTCGTATATTTTAACCTTTAATCCTGAGATTGCAGCGGCAATCAAGCATGAGCAGAAGCTCATGGTCTATCCGGAAATCAATCCGTTTCAAATCGCAGCGATGACGGCAGCCTATGGAAAAGGCGAACAATGGATGAAGGATTTGATTGTCTATGTGAAGGGGAATAGTGATTATGTTCGCGCAAAGCTCTCTGAGATTGACGGGCTGCACTGTATGGATAGCGACGCAACCTATCTGATGTGGATCAGCTATGCGGATCTCGGCTTTTCTGAAGAGGAGGTTAATAAAGCGCTCGTTGAATGCGGAGTGGCCCTGCAAATGGGCAGTACGTATGGTAAAGCGGGATGCGGATTTGTCCGCATGAATGTTGCGGCTCCGCGTACGCTTGTTGAACAGGGAACGGAAAAAGTAGTGCGGGCTTTTAAAAGTCTGCTCGCGATGCATACCAATAGATAAGCTATACTAATGAAATTTCTTACGTGTTTCTCTTAATCATGTAAGGGGGGGACAAACATCACAAGTAAACTGCAACGATATAAGAATTTTGTCTCCTTTCTCGGCAATGTGATGGGTGATGATGTAGAAATCATTCTTCATGATGTACAAGACTTGAAGAATTCGGTGATTGCGACCAGCAGCACCAAACGAAGCGGGAGCAAAATTGGATCGCTGTTGACTGATCTGATCCCGGAGATGCTTAAAGAAGGAAGAGAGTCACATAAATCATTTATCACGAATTACGAGGGGAAATCCAACGACGGAACCGTCCTAAGGTCGTCAACATATTTTATTCGTGACGAGAATGATGAAGTCATTGGTCTGTTGTGCATCAACGTTAATTTCGAACGTATGGAGGAGACGATTCGGTACTTAGGCGATTTTGTCGGCATCGATCGTATTGAAGGTAAAAAACGACAAGAACGTGTGGCACATTTGAGCCCCTCAATCGAAGATATTGCGATCAGCAGTGTTAAAGAAATTGTCTCGAGCATGGACGTTCCCTCAGAACGTATGTCGCAGAAAGAAAAACTGGAAGTGGTCCATATGCTGAACACTAACGGCATTTTCCTGCTCAAGGGGATTGTTAGTATCGTTGCCGAGGAGCTCAAGACATCGGAAGCAACGATCTATCGGTATTTAAGCAAAATGAAGAAAAACGAATTAACTATTGATCTTGACACGCCATAAGTTCATCGTTGACGTGAATGATACATTGGTATATAAAATCATTATATTAAGCTGTAAAAATATCAGTGGGCAAAGAGAGGAGCAAGGCGGTGTCAAAACCTATTATTGGAATCACCAGTGCGTTTGTAAAACTGAGTAATTTTTCAGAAGGTGATTATGCACATAAGGATTATATTACAGCCTTGATTAAGGCAGGCGCCATCCCTTTGATCTTGCCGATTGCTCCTGGTTCATGTGCCGATCAGTACATGGAACTATGCGATGGTCTTTTACTTAGCGGTGGATGCGATGTCAATCCTAAATTTTTTGATCAAGATCCGACGCCTGGCTGCGGCCTATTCGATACGGAACGTGATCAAATGGAATTTCAATTGGTTCGTCAGTCGATTAAGAAGGGAAAACCTGTTTTCGGTATTTGCCGGGGTCTTCAGGTGATGAATGTCGCGCTTGGCGGCACTCTGATTCAAGATATTTCAAGCGAATTAGACCATCCGATTCAGCATGTTCAGAAGGTGTCACGCAAAGAGGCAAGTCATCGTGTACGCCTTGAGAAAGATACGCATTTGTTTCAGATCCTCGGTGAACAGGAGACGGTGATGGTGAACAGCCTCCATCATCAATCCATTGATCGGCTTGGGGATGGATTGCGGGCAGCCGCCTTTTCGGCTGACGGCATTATCGAAGCCGTTGATGTGAAGGAAAACGGCTTGATCGGTATTCAGTGGCATCCGGAATCGATGACAGCCGGAGGAAGTGACATGATGCTGGGTCTGTTTAAGTATTTTGTCACACGCTGCAAAGAAATGAAGCAAGCGAACTCGGAAGTGTAATGTGTAATTCAATGGATGTGAATTTCACTTTAGAAAACTTGGCTTTGCCAAGCCTATGATGAAGGCAAAGCCGCCGTCACACGTACAGTGTAAAAAAGAGAATCTTCCAATTGAGGAGGATTCTCTTTTTGCGCTCGGTGAAATTGATGTGCTTATAATATTCCAGTTCATGAATGGTATGGGGAAGAATAGCATTTTCCGTAAACGTGCAAAAAAAAGCCAACAACTGTGGGGTAGTGTCGAAGGCGTTGACATTTCATTTAATCTTTTTCGAGATAATTCAGGGCAACCGCGGCAAGCATGGCGGATCCGTAGGGCAGTGCGCGCTCATCAATGGTGAATTTGGGATGATGGTTCGGGTATCTTGGAATCGCGTCACTGCCTGCGCCGAGTACAAAGAAAACGGACGGGAGATGTTCAGTGTAGAAAGAGAAGTCTTCTCCGCCGAGGCTAGGTTTGCTTTGCAAGCGATGACCACTACCAAGAAGATCGTCAGCGGTTTGTTGCGCGATCGCGGTCATTCGTTCATCGTTGAGGATGGACGGCGCGCTGAATGTATAGTCAAGTTTATAATCCGCGCCGAACGCCAAGGTGACACCTTTGACAATTTTCTCAATTCGTGTCGGTGCGGATTGGCGTAGTTCGGGATTCAGCGTGCGTACGGTTCCGGTCATTGTGACCTTTGGCGCGATGACGTTGTTCGCACTGCCGCCTTGGATCGTTGCTATCGTCAGAACAACGGGGTCTGCCGGATCCACTTGGCGGCTGGCAAAATGCTGAAGCGCGGTGATGACTTGTCCGGTAACCGCGACAGAATCAATCGTCAGATCGGGATGCGCCGCGTGTCCGCCTTTTCCAATGATATCCAGTGAAAAGAAGTCAGTGGATCCGCAACCGACTTTTCCTGAGAAGGCGATTCTTCCAAGGTCGACTCCGGCGTTAATGTGAAGTCCGGCCATTGCATCGATCCCTTTTAAGGCGCCGGTATTAATCATTGCGCTTGCCCCTTTGCTGACTTCTTCGGCAGGCTGAAAGAGAAACGCGATGTCGCCGCGCTCCGGGCGATGTTTTTTCAAGAGCTTTATCGCTCCCATCAGCATGGCGGTATGCGCATCATGGCCGCAGGCGTGGCTTATGCCATCATTAACGGAGCGAAACCCAAATGTATTTTGCTCTTGGATCGGCAATGCATCCATATCAGCTCTAAGGCCGATTGTTTTGCCAGGCTGGCTTCCTCTGAGCCGTGCAACGATCCCTGTCCCTGCAAAAAGTCCGGTTAGTTCAAGATCCGATTCTTGGAGAAAACGGGCAACCTTTTCGGAGGTGCGATGCTCTTCGAATGCGAGCTCGGGATGTTGGTGGAAGTCACGCCGCCATTCGGTTAATTGCGGCTGCAGGAGCTGAGCCTCTCGCAGCAATTGTCTGGATTGATCAGCGTCCAATGGGCTCACACCTCATCTGCTGCGCGTTCAAACGTTTTAAGCACAGCGGTTGTGAGAATCCGTACACCGTCGTACATGGCGTCGTGGTTAAAGGTCATATAGGGATGGTGCAGGCCGGGTTTAAGATCACAGCCAAGCCCGAGCATTGTCGATTTCAACTTAGGGGTGCGAATGGCATATTGGTGGAAATCATCGCCGCCGCTGGATAAACCGGCCGGGTCGTAGTGATCATCGCCGAGAACCTCTTTAATCGAATCCCCCATTATAGCGATCGCTTCCGGTGCGGAAACAGCGGCGGGACTGCCATGGGAATCGTCTAGACTAACGTTTACGCCATAGCTTGTCGCAACGCCTTGAACGATCTGTTTGATTTTCTGCTTGAATTCGTTCATCGCTTCGTTTGTCTGCGCGCGTACATCTAAGCTGAACTCGGCATGGCCGGGAATGATATTGGTCGCGGAACCCGCATGCAGTTTGGTCATTTTGACCGAGCTTGGAATCATGGGATTAACATGAAGATGTCCGAGTGCATTAACGATAGACGCAGCAACTTCAATGGCATTCGTGCCAAGATGCGGCCTAGCGCCATGAGCGTCTTCACCGTCGATTACGCCGCTAATGGTACCGCAGGCGCCGTGGAGAATAGCCGGCCGCGCGCGTCCGGCTTTTGTTTCTTCAATTGGCCGAAGGTGCACACCATAGAAATAGTCGGCATCGTCCAAAACACCGCGCTTACTCAATTCCAGTGCGCCTCTGCCAATTTCTTCTGCCGGCTGAAATACAAGACGAACCGTGCCGTGGAATGAATCAAGTCTCTCTTTTAAAACCATTGCAGCTCCGAGTACCATTGACATATGGGCATCGTGGCCACACGAGTGGTTCGCCTGAAGTTTGCCGTCGACCTCTTGCCAGAGTGCGTCCATGTCGGCACGTAAAGCGACAATCGGTCTCCCGTTGCCGATTTCGCCAATCACGCCGGGACAGTCGTCAAAGGTGCGCGTTCGATAGCCGAGCGCGTCTAATTTCTCTTTAATAAAAGCCGTCGTTTGCACTTCGTTCATACTGATTTCCGCATGAGTATGTAGGTAGTTAAATAGTGACATTACGTTTTCTTTGATTGTTTCTGTAAGTTCTTGTTGCATGTAATCGTTCCTACTTTCTTAATTTTCTTATTCTATGCATTGTTCTTAACTTAGCATGTTAATCACGGATTTTCAACCAATTGAAAGGTGAGTCGCCAGCCATATTGCTGTGTTATTTTCCTTGTACGGGAGAGATGAGAATCTTTACTTGGGAACCCGTGTTTATTTTTGGTATATTAATAGCTGAATGCAAAAACGGATGATGAGAAAATGTTACGAAACTTGACTTCATTAAGCCTATGGTGAAGGTAAAGATTTATACTTTCTCACTAGTGCAAAATAGAGCAACGAATAATTGGGAGGGCGTAAACGATGCAGATTCTTTTTTGTGTGGGAAAGTCGTATGTACCGATTCACCAACAGATGGTCGATCAGCTTGAAGCAATTGGTGCAAATGTCCGTTGTCTGATGTTTGAACAGACCTTGGATAAAGAATTGATTAAGAAATCTATCCATGATGTTCAGGTGTGCATCACGGCGATCGCTCCTTGTGATCGTGAAATCATTGACGCTGCCCCAAATCTTAAGTATGTTCTGAAGACGGGGACAGGCTTGGACAACGTGGCGGTGGATTATGCGACAGAAAAGGGGATTCTTGTTAGCAACGCGCCCGGGGAAAATGCGACCTCGGTTGCTGAACTGGCATTTGGGCAGATGATCAGCCTGTCACGTTTGATTCCGATGCTGGACCGCGGAACCAAAAAAGGCGAGTGGCCAAGCGGGGAAGCTTATGAGCTTGACGGAAAAACAGTTGGCATTATTGGCTTTGGTTCCATCGGTCAAAAGGTTGCACGTTATGCCGGGGGCTTTAACATGCGTGTGATCGCTTTTGGAAACCACCAGGATCATGAAGCGGCCGGACGATTGAATGCGACTTTCGTTGAACTGAGTCAGCTTCTGCGCGAAGCAGATTATGTCGTGATCAGCACAGCACTCAATGCGTCCAATTACCACCTTATTGATCAAGACGCGTTAGATCAGATGAAGTCGACTGCCTTTCTCGTAAATATTTCTAGAGGAGCGCTGATCGACGAACCGGTTTTGTTCGACGCCTTACGCCGCAAACAAATCGCGGGAGCGGCTTTGGATGTCTTTGAACAGGAGCCGCCCAAAGCATTGCCGGATTTGGATAATCTGATTGTATCACCCCATATCGCGGGAACAACGCGGGAAAGCATTGCCCGCGTCGCGCAGGTTACCGTTGAAAATATCCGTAAATTCATGAATCATGAGCAGCCGGATTTTGTAGCCAATCATGACGCGCTGTGCAAAAAGCAGGGATACAAATGAGACGTGAGTAACGAGGAATAGAAGCAAACCACGCGGGCGGTAATCGTCTGCTTTTTTATTGGGGAGGAAATTATAAGATAGCAACTTGTGGATACCTAAATCTTTGGTTAACTCGTGTAAGAACTCTTGGAGAAACCGAACCTGGCTATATGAAGCGGAATCCTCAACAACCACTTTGGTTGATTCAGGTAAACCGTATCTCAAGCAGGTGAACGATTAACTTGGCAGATGAGTGAAAACTTCATCATAAAAGGCAAACCTTCAGCAGTTAAGCGGCGGCAACTTTAACAGGTGAATTGATATCTGGTCGCCTTTATGAATGGTTCGAGTGCAGTGCCTATGCTCGATAGAAGACGAAACCGATACTGAGTCTTCCGTCACACATAAACTGTCCAAAATAATTGACGCATTTTTTTTAAATATAAGGTATACTAATAGCAAACACGATCGTTCGTTCCCTTCTCGATTCGTTCCACACATTCCTTCGCATGACCGAAACATACCTTACCTCGCAAGGAGGCTTCCTATGTCTATAGACCACGATCGACGCTTTAAAGTCCTGCTGCACGAGTTTTTTGATGAATTTCTCGAAGCCTTCTTCCCAAAAATTTACCAGGCGCTTGATCTTTCCGAGAAAAAATTTCTTTCCGAGGAACTGTTCGCAGATATGATCGAAGGCGACAAAAAACGGGCAGATATTATCGCGGAAACGAAGCTGAAATCAAAAAAAGACGTCATTCTGATTGTCCATTTTGAAGCACAGAATTATTACCAAGAAGATTTTTCTGAACGGATGTATATCTATTACAGCATGATCTATCTGAAATTTCGAAAACCTGTTTTACCAATCGCCATTTTCAGTTATGATGGAGTTAGAGATGAATCGGACGAATTTGTGGTGAAAGTGCCTCATCTAATGATTGTTAGCGAGTTCCATTTTTTGAAACTCGAACTTTCCAGAATGAACTGGCGAAAATTTATGAACAGCAATAATCCGGCCGCCGCCGCGCTGATGAGCAGGATGAACTACTCGAAAAGGGAACGTGTGCAAGTACGACTCGCCTTTATCAGGCAAATGATCAACATGCATCTTGGAGAAGCGCGTGAGAGCATGATCAATGGATTTTTCGAGACCTATCTTCAATTAGAAAAGGAAGAGGTGGATCAATTGATGGACCAAGCGAAAAAACTCCCAGACGAAATTCGAGAAGAAGTGCTCAAGTGGCCCAATTCCTTTTATGATCGCGGAAAGAGAGAGGGAATTGAACAAGGACTTGAACAGGGAGAACGAAAAGCAAAAGAACAGTTTGTCCGAAAACTGTTGCAAAAAGGAATGAGTCATGCTGAAATCAGTGAATTGACCGGATTGAACGAAGCAGCGATTAAATCGATCGCAATCGCCGGTGAATGAGCCAATTATAGAGTTTACCCAATGAATGACCACCAGTCGTATTTGCTAGTACAGGTAAGATGGCTCCTCGTGTTCCAAGAATTGTTTTGGAGCACGAGGGTCATTTTTTTACTTACAGTTGCTCAATTACTTTTTTTAGAATTCCGTTGCTCCTTGATCCCGCGTAGAACCGCGTCAAGCAGTGCCGAAAAACGGGTGTTCAGTGAGGTTCGTTTGTACTGCAATGAAAAATATTTTTGAAGATTTACATGAGAAATGAGAAACGCCTTGTTAGGACAAATGACGCATATGGATTATTTTGGTAAGGATGGATCGGTGAGAAATTTGGAAAAATGTTGTTCGTTTGGTCCGGTAATTTGGTAGGAACAAAAACAAATAGGAAGAAAAGATCAGTTGAAAAGGATCTATATAGTTCGCTCTATAATGAATATTCATAATATTGACAACTAAAGTTGCCGCTTCTATACTAAATTTAATCCTGACTAGTCCAAGTTTCAAGATTCCACAATTACCCATTGTCGGCCGCTTGAATCATCTGGAACTGAGGGAAAATGGCAACCGGGATGAGTCCCGCTTGCGCGTTATTACATGGTTAATCAACACCCTATTTACGTCTGCTTTGTCTTCATCAACCGAGACAAAAACCAGCCTGGGCATGACTTCAGGCTGGTTTTGTTTTTTTTCGGAACTTATCTCGGAGGTGGTAATCCGCGCGTCATTTGCCCACTTTTGCCCGCCTGTGATTGTTTAAGTCAAAATGAATGAGGAGTGGATACTTTGAAAGCAAACAAACAGATTTGCCCTTCTAATCGCTATAAGTTCGTTTCATGGCTGTTGATTCTCTTTTTGTTCATCTGCACGACGAATACACCGGCACATGCCGAATCACAGAATAGTAATCAGATAGGCCTTCAAAGTGCATTTCAAAAGGCGGCCGATGCTTATCACGTGCCGCTTAGCATTCTGATGTCGGTTTCCTACAACGAAACGAGATGGGAAGGTCACCACGGCCAGCCAAGCACCTCCGGCGGTTATGGTGTGATGCATTTGACCGAGAGTGCTCCATCAGGTGATCTATTTGCAAAAGGGGATAAAGTTAATAAGGATGTGGGCACAACATCTGAGAAAAGTGTGAATACATTGGATCAGGCGGCAAAACTGCTTGGCACTGCTCCAGAGTCGCTCAAAAGTGATACGGAGAAGAATATCCTTGGCGGAGCTGCTCTGCTCGCCGATTATCAGAAACAGATCACAGGACAACTTTCACATGATCCTGGAAAGTGGTACAGCGCGGTCGCAAAGTACAGCGGATTCGCTGATTACGATACTGCGGCTGATTTCGCCAATCAGGTCTATAAAACAATCAATCAAGGCGCAGTCCGACATTTTTCTTCCGCGGGGACGGTACAGCTTGCGGCGAAACAAATTAAACCCAACAAGCAAAATCTTGCACATCTTCATCTCCACAAGCGGAAACATGGACATGGAGACAGCCTAAAAGGAGTCGATATGCAAAACGTTCCGGCCTTATACAAAGTATTTTCCGATTCTGACGGTGACTACGGAAACTATGATCTTGCCAATCGTCCAAAGGACGGTCAAAAGATTCGCTACATCATCATTCATGATTCTGAAGTGAGCTATGAAGGAACGATCAATACCTTTTTACAACAAAATTATGTCAGCGCGCACTATGTGATCCGTTCTTCCGATGGACAAATCACCAAGATGGTGGATCCAAAAGATGTGGCATGGCATGCGGGGAATTGGTATATTAATAGTCATTCGATCGGCATTGAGCATGAAGGCTACGCGGTCGAAGGCTCGACCTGGTACAGTGAACCGATGTACCGAGCGTCGGCAAAGCTCGTCAACTATTTAGCAAAAAAATATGATATTCCACTAGACCGGGAACATATAATCGGTCATGAGGAAGTGCCCGGTTTGAATCCGACGCGTCAGCTCGGCATGCACTGGGATCCGGCCGCATATTGGGATTGGGCGCATTACTTCAAGCTTCTCGGCGCACCGTTTTCAAAGAGCAACCATTCGCTTGGAACGAGTAAACGCGGCAGCATTGTGACCATTAATCCTGATTATCAGACCAATAAACCTGAAACAACATACAACAATGAGCCGCTCGAGCCGAAATCTGCAAACTTTGTATATCTGTACACGGAGCCTGATTTCAGCGCACCGCTGCTTAGTGATCCGATTCTTCATCCAAACGGGAACGGCACGACTGCGCTTAATGATTGGGGCGATAAAGCAGTTGCCGGCCGCTCTTATTTCAAGGCGGACCAGACGAAGGACTGGACAGCAATTGACTTCGGTGGCCAAAAGGCATGGTTCTATAATCCGAAAGGCACAAATACGATTACGGGCAGTGGAATGCTGATCACACCGAAAAAAGGTGCGGATTCGATTCCGGTATACGGATCGGCTTATCCTGAGGCAACTGCCTATGATAAATTTTCCATTCCATCTGTCGGCATTACGCCGATTTACTCGATGCCTGCCGGACAATTCTATGTCGCAGAGAAAGCTGTAGGATCCGATTATTATTATGCGAAGCTGTTCAATGCGCCTGAAACCTACCATGTGGTGACTGGGAATGACCAATACTACCAAATCTCCTATAATCATCGTATCGCATTTGTGAAAAAGAGCGATGTAAAAGTGAAGAAGCCATTTTTTTACTAAGGTTAACTATTAGTAGGCGCCGCCTCCAAAAGGAGTGTGGCGTTTATTTGTTTACTTAATTTCACAAAATTATAATCTTCAATCTTGCAATCAAATTTTCCGGTGGAAGTTAGTGATTGGATCAGGTATGCTTGATTTATTGTTCGGACATTCATCAGAAGATTATTACACAAACGAGGTGGACCAATGATGACAGAAATAGATTCATATGTGGACAAGGCACCGAAGCAGCTCTTTATCGGTGGGAAATGGCTCGACGCAGATAGTGGAGAAGTAGATGATGTGGTTAATCCGGCTACTGGAAAAGTAATCACGCAGGTGGCGCGAGGCGGAGCGATTGACGCTGAAAAGGCGATTGATGCGGCGCAGGCTGCGTATCCTGTATGGGCATCGCTTCCTGTGGATGAACGCGCCAAAATCTTACGCAAGGTCGCGGATTTAATTACGGAAAAGGCGGACGAACTCGCCGCAATTATGACCATTGAACAAGGAAAACCGCTTGCGCAGGCCAAAGGTGAGGTGCTGGGCGGTGCAGAAAGTGTTCGCTGGCATGCGGAAGAACTACGCCGCGTCTATGGAGAAACCATTCCCGGACCAAACGGACATCTCTTTCTTGTTCAAAAGGAACCACTCGGTGTGGTCGCTGCCATTACACCATGGAACTTCCCGTCATCAATGATTACGCGGAAGATTTCACCCGCACTTGCAGGCGGCAACGCGATTGTACTCAAGCCGTCACCGGAAACACCGCTTTCAGCAACAGCACTCATGAAAATTTTCCAAGAAGCCGGAATTCCCGACGGCACGGTAAACCTTGTTATGGGTGACGCGCCAGCAATCGGCAAGGTACTGACTTCAAGCAACCTCGTGCGTAAAATCACGTTCACCGGATCAACCGCGGTTGGAAAAATGCTCTTTGGACAGTCTGCGGAAACCTTGAAGAAGGTCTCATTGGAGCTTGGCGGTCACGCGCCGTTTATTGTTTTTGACGACGCGCCGATAGATAAAGTCGTAGGCGATCTGGTATCTTCCAAATTCCGAAATAACGGACAAGTATGCACATCGCCAAACCGCATTTTCGTCCAAGAGGCAATACTGGCTGAATTTACAGAGAAGCTCATTGCAGCGGTGAAAAAGGTAAAGGTAGGCAATGGTTTGGAAGAGGGCGTGGACGCAGGTCCGCTCATCCGTGAAGACGCGATTGGAAAAATTCAACGCCAGATTAATGACGCGGTTGAAAAAGGCGCGGTACTTGAGACAGGTGGTAAGCGCCTGACGGATGGCGCCTACGCAAACGGTAATTTTTACGCGCCGACTGTTCTGACCGGCGTAACGACAAAAATGAATATTTTCTATCAAGAGACATTTGGCCCGGTACTGCCGGTCATTGTGTTCAAGGATACTGATGAAGTGATCGGTATGGCTAATGACACGAACTATGGTCTTGCCAGCTATTTCTATACCTTGGACCTGAAACGGATTGCTAAAGTCAGTCAAGGCTTGCAGTATGGTATGGTCGGTGTGAACAGCAACACGGTTGCCTTCACGCAAACCCCGTTTGGCGGTGTGAAGCATTCCGGTTTTGGCAGAGAAAACGGACATCAAGGTATCGATGATTATGTTAATGTTAAATTTATCAATCTCAATTATGGGATTTAAGAAAATTTGGCTTTGCCGAGCCTTTAAAAAGGGCGACGACTTAGTTACGGTGACCACTGACGGCCTAGTGCCAGGTGGCGCTCTATAAGGTTCCACTACTATTTGTAAAAAAGCACCGACAATCCAGGCAATTGGGTTCGGTGCTTTTTTGCTTGTAAAAGAAACAAATGCGGCATTCGCAAAAAGGTGAAACGCTCAATAAGGTTTCGAAGACGCCTAATTCTAATGAAGATGTGTCGCTTATCTATCACCAAGAGAGTTACTAACAAGAAAAGTCTTTAATTACCGATGATCAAAGAAATGGATCACTCCGCAGTAGACGGGGAAGCGCAGCAAGGGAATCAATATGAGGTTAGACCGAACGGCGCGAAAGTTAGACCGAATCAACTGGAGGTTAGACCGAATAGAGAAAAAGTTAGGCCGAGACCTTAGAAAGTTGAACCGGATCCTTGGAGTTAAACCGAACTGAGGAAAAGTTAGAGCAAATCCATAAAAAGTTAGACCGAACGCTCGAAAAGTTAGACTGATTCCCAACTCGTAACAAACCGACAAAAAGTACTAACCAATGAACTCAAAGCTGTAACAAAATCATTGAAAGTCGTAACGAATTCCCAGACCTGTAACAAAATCATCGAAAGTTGTAACCGATGATTTCAAAGTCGTAACGAATCACCAAAAGTCGCAAAGAAAGTACTGCATACTCCGTCTTTACTGCGCAATCTCAGCTCCTTAAACGTTCTGAATCAAGCCTTAGTTCAGCTTTTCCAGCAATTCTTTTAGGTAGCCGTCGGCTCGAAACCGACGCAATGCGGCTTTTCGGGCGTTTGCACCGAGCCGACTCCGTAATTCCGGATGAGTTGCGCAGCGCAGCAGGGCATCGGTCAGACGCGCGCCGATGTTCGTTCCCGTTCGGACCACAACCCCTGTCCCGGTGCCAATCAGTTCAGGAATTGCCCCGGCATTGGTTGTAATAACGGTTTTCCCGAGGAGCATCGATTCGGCGATCGTTAAACCAAATGCCTCATTGCAAAGCGAAGGGAGCGCGATCATGTCGGCGATGGAGAGATACGCCGGCAATTCGTTATGGTTGATATAATCCATAAGCGAATAGGAATCAGTTGGAAGTAAATCGAGAGCTGGTTGAATTTTCTTTTGATCCTTTTTATAGGGATAGCTGCCAAGCAGCACTAAATAAAGTGACGGCTTGACCAGTCGTGAACGCGCAAAGGCTTTTATCAGTTCCAGCACGCCTTTTCCAACGTTCAGTCGGCCATAATAGAGCACCACTTGCCGATTTTCCGGTATACCACACTGTTCACGGAGCCTGTTTGAGGAGCGGGTATCATAGGATGGACGGAACAATGCAGTGTCAATTCGGTTGTAGAGCACACGCGCTTTCCGTTTGTCGTGCTCAGGTGCGGCTGTTTGCACACGTTTATTGATATAGCTGCTGACCGAGAGCACACGGTCGCACATATGAATGACTGAACGCGCGTAAAAACAATTCCGATTAAGCGAATCATTATGCAAATGCAAAGCGATTTTTGTATAGGGACCAAGTTGCCTGCGCAACTGTTTGATAAAGCGCGGGCGATTTTCGATAATGATCCAATCATATTTTTTATTTTTCAGCTCGCGAATCGTTCGAGTTAAGAACGCGTGAGAATAAAACGATATGTGGCATTTTGAGAATAGTCGACCCATAAAATTACGTAAATACTTGAACGGGTCCTTCGTACTGATATAAATAAAATGAGTGTGTTGAAAATCCACACTGCAATATTTGGCGGATGGATTTTCTACAGAATACACGTCAAATTCAACTTGGGGACGTTGTTCGTTATCCTTGATCAGCATATCAACCAACGTTTCCACTGCGCCACCCTGTACGGCGGGCACCGGCCGTTTTTCCGTGCAAATAATTGCGATTCTCATTGATGTTCCTCCTCAGAATACCTGTGCCGTTTCCAAATCGTCCATAGCTTGCGAATGGTGCTGTGCTGAATGGTGATGATCAGCAGC
Organism: Sporolactobacillus caesalpiniae; assembly: GCF_040513385.1. NCBI lineage: Bacteria > Bacillati > Bacillota > Bacilli > Caryophanales > Sporolactobacillaceae > Sporolactobacillus > Sporolactobacillus caesalpiniae. The sequence continues at coordinate 154,498 of NZ_JBEVCB010000007.1, read as the reverse complement.
AAAAGCGCGCTGTTGACTAGAGTGATTCCGGGAAACGCGAAGAGATTCAGAAATGCGCCGGCAAGCAGAAAAAAGAAAACCATGTAATGCTTGGCTACCGAGAACTTAATCCAGTACTTTTCTGAAAAAAAGGTGCGTACGCCGAAAAAGAACAAAAATGCGACTGCGGTGGAAATGGCTGCACCCGCCGCACCGAGCGGCGGAACAAGCAGAATATCGAGAATGACGGCTGGGATCAGTGCAGAGATTCCCACCCAAATGTTCAAATAACTTTTTTTGGAAAAGACAATTCCAAGACAGGTTGTCTCACTCACGGTGTAAATAAGAGGCTGCAGACAAAGAAAACCGACCAGATATTGCGCGCCGCTGTAATTCTCCGATAGAATATAAATGATGGCGCTTTTAAAGAGAAAAATACCAGCGGCAAGCAGTGACATCCCCAGCAAGATTGTCTCACTGACAATCTTGAAATAAGCGATTGGTCGATTCTCTGAGTGCCATCGGTAGGCGGTGGGTACCCAGAAGCTGGTAAAGCCTGCTTGAACAACAGAGAGAACAGCGGCGATTTTTAAAGTTGCTGAAAAAATGCCGATCTGATCAAAGTCACTCCAGAGTCGAAGCGCGAGTCGATCCAGTCCTCCAAGAAAACTGGAAAGCGACGTGGCAACGACAATCGGCAGGCCGAATCTGACTAACGTTTTTAATAGAGCATGATCAATGGCAAATCCATTCAATTTGAGCAGCTCCCGGTAGCGCCAAAAGAGCCATACATCTCCGAGTATTTGACCTAATACCGTGGCGTAAACGACGGTCAGGAAATCACGACGAATGAAAAAAATGAAAATCAAAGTCAAAATGAGGACGGCGGTTTTGACCATAATCGTCAGCATGGAGTACTCGAATGCTTTTTCCTGCATGCGTACATAGAGCATCAGGAACCGTTCTAAGACCATGAATAAAGTCATCACGCCAAAGAGAATGGTCGGAATTATAGAATTTCTATGCCCGAAAAGGAGTTGGGACAGGGGCTGGGGAAAAAGCATCGTGGCAAGCAGCACGAGCAGCGCCAAAGCTATTGGAAGAAGCATTGCGTTTTGCAGAAGGCTCGTTTTGTCCCGCGCATCATGGTATTCGCGTGTGTAGGCTTGGTCTATGCCGAGAAAGAGAAATGTGCCGATGATCGTCTGGAAGAGTAAGAACATGCTCGCTTTTCCGTATTCGGCAGGATAAATATAATAGGTGGTCACGGGAATGGTAATGAATGAGATCAGCGCACCAATGACCGGTCCCATCGAAAATCCAATAAATTTTTTAATCAAATTATTCATTGACAGGTTAACCTGTACCTTTCAGCCCAATGTTCATTATCTAGTCTTCCATTCGTTGATATTTTTCATACAGGGGGAATGAAGCGAATTTTAATCCATTATACGAATGCCAATTGAGATATATTTTCATTTATAACAATGGGTGAATCATGTATAGTAGAGGATAGATTAAGATATTTCGGACCGTGCCTATGATCCGTCAGGCTTCGGATAAGGATATGGGATTGCGGATGAACGGAAGGGTGGTTGGTCGTTTTGATCAACAAGAGACTGTTCAGTATGACAAAAGGTGCGAGAAAATGGCTGTTCGTCAGTGTGCTGAACAGTTATTTAAGCACCGTTTTTTATATCGCGAGTTTGCTGCTTGTGGCGTTTACTCTGCGCACCATTCTGATCGGGCAGGCGACACTTTTGTTTGAACTGGCTGCCTTTTTTGTGCTAATTTTACTTATTATTGCTCGAATGTGGACCGATTAAATGAACGAATTATTTTACGTGTACTGCGTGAGGAATTCGATGGGAAGACAATGATTTTGGTCTCTCATCGGCAGTCCGCGCTGAACATGACCGACACTGTTTATGATGTACAGAACAAAACATTAAAGAAAATCAGATGAATGGAATTGAGAGGGTTCATTATGAAAAAAAGATTTTTGAGCGTTCGCGATGTTGTGACCATCGCGATCTTCACTGCCGCAATCATGATGATCGGCAGCGCGCTTTCAAAAGTACTGGGTGTCTTGAGCTTTATGACTGCCGGAGCGGCAACACTCGTATCTGGTGCGATTATTTCATTTTTGACGGCACCGCTTTTTTTGCTGATGGTCTTAAAAGTGGCGAAAAGGGGTACTATTCTTTTACACAGTATTTTGTATGGATTAATCTTTTTACTTGCCGGGCTGCCGCATATGCTGCTTTTCTACGCATTGGTCGGACTGATTGGCGAAGTGATGATGATACCAAGGGGAAAAGGATATCGTAATGTGTTTCGAGCAGGGCTTGCTTGCAGCGCCTTTCTGAGTTTTAAGTCACTTCATCCTGCGGCGATTCTGTGGATTATCGGCAACTATAATCCTCAGGGTGTTCATGGGTATACGTCAGAACAAATCAGCAAAATGATGGCTATTTATTTTAATCCGATTACGCTTACACTTCTTTTCATCTTGACATTCGCCGGATCTGTTATCGGAACCTATGTCGGCGCGAAGCTGTTACGCAAGCATTTTGTCAAGTCGGGAATTCTGCGGATTAATGACTAAACGGATAGCACTTGATCCGCGAACTAAAGTCATGGTTGTGCTGGTCACCGGCTTTCTCATCTTCGGATCAAGCGTTGACCAATTGCTGCTTCTTGTTGCGGTCATGGCCGGTTACGCGATTCTTAATGGATCACGCCGGTCACTGTTCTTTTATTTATTGGTACTTCTGTTCTATTTTTTATTTGATTATCTTGCCTCTGAGACACGCAACATCGTTTTTGTGAGTATGGCATTTATTTCCTATTTTATCGTCTGTTTTCTTCCGGCGTTACTTGCCGGAGAAGTACTTGCACGGACTCCTACCGGTCAGCTTATGGCGGCGCTTGCTTATTGGAGAGTTCCAAAAACCATTAGCATTGCTTTTGCTGTCAGCCTGCGCTTTATCCCCATTGCCGGAATGGAAATCCGTGCCATTCATGAGGTTATGGCGCAAAGAGATGTTTCTTTCTTCAGCAGAACCGGGTGGATACATCCATGGCGTGCCTTTGAGTATGTCCTCGTTCCGCTCATGACGCGCTTGCTGAAAATTTCCGATGAGTTGACGGCGTCTGCGGTGACGCGAGGCGCGGAGGCACCGCAGAGGCGCACGTCGCTGCATGTGATCAAATTTCGGCTCGCCGATTATCTGATCCTTTTTCTGTTGTTTGTGCTCGCAGCGGCACTGCTGCTGGCAAGATAGCTGATTATTGTTAATGAAAGAGCAGGTTACATCATGATTGAGTTAAAAAATGTTGCTGTACGTACGTATCAAGGCGCGCCTATTCTGAGCAATTTCTCACTAACCGTTGCGCCTGGTGAACTGGTCGTGCTCTCCGGTCCAAGTGGCGGCGGCAAATCAACGGTGATTCGCCTGATTAACGGATTGATTTATATGGACGACGCATTGACGGTGGACGGAGGAGCTGAAATAGACCATGCTCCGATTGAAAAGATGCATTCGTGGGATCGCTCAGAGCTTGTGGGCAGTGTGTTCCAGGATCCGCGCAGCCAATTTTTTGCATCGGTGGTAAAGGACGAACTCGCTTTTTATTGCGAAAATTTCGGAATGGAACCGCGACAAATCGAAAAACGTATTCAACAGGCGGCAGAGGAACAAGGGTTGATCCCCCTGCTGGATCATCGGATTATGACGTTATCCAGCGGGGAAAAGCAGAAGGTAGCGATCGCTTCTGTTCGCGTCGCGCGGCAGAAAATATACGTGCTTGATGAACCCTCTGCAAATTTGAATGCGACAGCGACAGCGGAATTGACTGCACTGCTAATGAGATGGAAAGCGGAAGGGCACACAATTGTACTGGCAGAACATCGTCTGCACTATTTGATGGGCCTATTGGATCGTATGGTGTATGTGAACGACGGCCGGGCGGTGCGCAGTTATTCGAGAGACGAGCTGGCAAATCTGTCATCGGAACAGCTCGCAGGATTAGGGCTTCGCCACACCAATCTAAACTGGGCTACACGCGCGTTTCGATTGGAGGAGCAACACGGCGGGCACATTCTGACACTGGGTCATCTGACGGTTAACGGGTGGGGCGGTGCTGACCCGCTTTTACGCGATCTTGATCTTTCCATTCGCTCCGGTGAGATCGTGATGCTGACCGGAGCGAATGGAATCGGAAAGACGAGCCTGGCACGTGTCCTTTGCGGTCTCTCCAAGAATGGTGAAGGAATGATTTCTGTTGATGGCGAGCGCGCCTCGCGCAGGAAAAGAAGCCGTTTAATCTGGTACGTCATGCAGGAGGCAGATTACCAATTATTTGGCGAGAGTGTGTGGGAGGAACTGTTCGTAGGTGTTCGACGCGTCAAGGAGCTGGACCGAAAAGCGGAGCGAATTCTGCGCGATCTTGAACTGTGGGCGCTTCGGGATCGGCATCCGTCTACATTGTCCGGTGGTGAAAAGCAGCGTGTAACGCTCGCTGTCGCATTGATGAGTAACGCTTCCGTGATCATTCTTGATGAACCGACATCCGGTCTTGATTGGAAGAATCTGAAACAGGTCGCGGAGTGTCTAAAAAGAGAGGCGGAGAAAGGCAGAATCTTTTTGGTGATTACACATGACTATGAACTGATCAGTGAAGCGGGAACGCGGCTGATTCATTTGCGAAACCATGCTATTAATGCTGATTTTCCTTTGAATACATCATCCGGTGCGTATGTTTTGGATCTATTAGCGCAGGATGAGTAAAGACATAGGAAACACCTATTAGGGAACGATAGGAAAACGAACAGTCACGGGAGGATAATGATGAGCAACCGATACGCGATCTATGAAGAATATGATGGCAAGCTTACGATTCCGATCACTTTTCGGCTGCCGAAGAAAATCGTTGAGGCTGTCTCCATCCGGGATGCGGTTAATGCCTTTTCACTGAGTCATAATCTAGAAATCGTCCGTTATAACGAGCTTCCTGAAGATGACGCGCGCGTCCGTTTTCGCAGAACAAATTTATTCGGCCAAAGCAGCGACTTCGGTTATTATTTCAGGATGCTCAAATATGGAGAGTTTATTGAACAGTAAAGCCCGTTTTCTCGAACATGAGAAAGCGGCTTTTTTTTTGAAAGGAAACGAAACGATTAAAGCTCTTCGTCATTTTCTGCAAGAGGAGTCTAACAAAAACAAAAAAATTCCGAGCGCCATCCGGTGATGAAAACTTAACTGAATCTAAGTGTTTCCTTAATATTCTCTTTACGTGTGAAAGTCATAATGAGAACCAATGCATGATTTCCATAATTCAAGGATATTTTAGTAATTAAAGAGGCAGAATGTGAGGGGACACATATGAAGATCGCAGTCATAGGTACAGGGTATGTTGGATTGGTGACGGGTGTTGCACTTTCTGAAATTGGTCATACAGTCACATGTATTGATGTTGATCCACGAAAAATCGAGGAACTCAATCAAGGAATTCCAACAATATATGAACCAGGACTTGGCGAGATGATGCTGAAAAATCAGCAACGCAATCGCTTGCGCTTTACTGATCAGCATCGCGCGGGTCTGGAAGGTGCGGAAGCTGTTTATCTTGCGGTCGGAACCCCTCAGCGCGCAGATGGTTCGGCGAATTTGCAGTATGTAGAACAGGCGGCGCTGGATGTCGCGGAGCATATACAAAAATCGGTAATTGTAGTCATTAAAAGCACGGTTCCGGTTGGAACGAATCAACGAATAAAGCGGTTGATGATGCAGCGTACGCGTCCCGGTGTTTCGATTAAAATTGCTTCTAACCCGGAATTTCTTAGAGAAGGTTCGGCGATTCACGATACATTCCATGGGGACCGAATTATTATTGGGACTGAAGATTATGAAACTGCCCGTGTGTTGGAAGAAATCAATGCGCCGTTTGGCATTCCGGTAGTGAAAACGGATTTGTTCAGCAGCGAGATGATCAAATACGCCTCGAATGCGTTTCTTGCGACAAAAATAAGTTTTATTAACGAGATTGCAAATCTTTGTGAGAAATTAGGCGCGGATGTTGAGGAAGTCTCCAAGGGGATGGGACTCGACCACCGCATTGGAAACGCATTTTTAAAGGCGGGCATCGGCTACGGCGGCTCTTGTTTTCCCAAGGATACCAATGCGTTGGTGCAGCTTGCGGGCAATCATCACCACGACTTCAATTTGCTGAAGTCAGTCATTGAGGTCAACAATCATCAACAATGCCTCTTGATCGAAAAAATGGTGGCGCGATTCGGCTCTCTCCATGGCAAACGGATCGCTGTGCTTGGTCTCGCATTCAAACCGAACACTGATGATCTTCGCGAGTCACCGGCGCTTGTTATGATACCGAAACTGGTTGAACTCGGCGCGGATGTCGTCTGCTATGATCCAATCGCTGCAAATCAAGGCGCAAAATGGATCAGTGAACCGGTGGCTTATACAAAAAATGTCGCAGAAGCATTGAGTGGTGCGGACTGCGCGGTGATCATTACCGATTGGCCGGATATTAAGCGCATGAATCCGGAGACCTATGTCCGGCTCATGCGCACGCCGATCGTGTTCGACGGACGGAATTGTTACCCAATTCCTGTGGCACGCAAGGCGACTATCGAGTATTATTCCATCGGCCGACCGGATGTGGTTCCTGAAATCAGCAGGTAATGCGGCGCGCCGAATGTCATAAGTTGATGGAGAAGTCGGATGAAGATTCTGTTTCTTGTCGGAGAGTTTCCAAAGCTCTCTCAGACGTTCATAGTAAGTCAAATCACGGGGTTGATTGATGCCGGACATGAGGTGACGATTCTCGCCAAGAAAAGTGATGGAGGATCAAAAGTTCATCCGGATGTCCTGAATTATGATCTGCTCAAACATGTCGTTTATTATGGCGATGCGGCGCATTCGGAGAATCGATGTAAGAAGGGTTTGGCGTTCGGCCGAGCACTATGCGCGCACATGGTTACCCGTATCTTTAATCGACAGTACAAAGGAGCGGTATCATTCAAGGATCTGTGCAAATTGCCGAACTTGATTCTGCTCGTGCGTACGCTCAATCAAGTAGATTTGACGGATCGTGCGATTATTACGGCGCATTTCGGGCCGAACGGACTGCTTGCGCAGAAATGCATCGAGATGGGTTTGCTTAACGGAAAACTGTTCACCTTTTTTCATGGCTATGACATGTTGCGCTATGTAAAGCAAAAGGGGAGGAATGCGTATCAAGATTTATTCCGTTCGCCCTCACTCATTTTGCCAATCAGTGATTTCTGGCGCAGACGGTGTATTGAACTCGGCGCGGATTCGTCCCGAGTCATCGTGCACCACATGGGGATTGATTTGCTTCGCTTTGGCAGTCATCCTGCACAGCTGACGAAACCGGTGATCCTCGTTTCAGCGGCCCGTTTGGTTGAGAAGAAAGGATTGGAATATGGCATCGAAGCTGTCGGTCAATTAATTACGAAGGGGTACGCCATCCGTTATTATATCGCGGGTGACGGTCCCTTGAAGGACAAGCTTCAAAAGCAAATTGAAAAAAATAAGCTGACGCGGCAAATTCGTCTGCTTGGATGGAAAACGCAAAACGAATGGATTGAACTGATGACGGATGCGCAGATTGTGCTTGCTCCGAGCATCACTGCGAGTGACGGAGATATGGAAGGGATACCGGTGCAATTGATGGAAGCGATGGCGATGAGGAAAATCGTTGTCTCAACAGTACACAGCGGCATTCCCGAGCTCATCCACGACGGAGAGAACGGTTGTCTCGTTACCGAGAAAAATTCAGATGCACTTGCGGATGTATTGGAGCGGCTTATTCGTTCACCTGAGAAATGGAGCCGGATCACGCAGAACGCGCGTCAAACGATTAAGACGGAATTTAACAGTCAAAAGTTAAATGCGGAGCTGATTAAGCTCTTCAATGAAAAGAGGGCAAAATGAAAGCATTTATTAAACGACTGCTTGCTTTTTCAATTGGCCCTGCCGGTGGCGCGCTGATCGCTTTTATCACGATTCCGGTGACGACGCATTTTGTGTCGCCGGCCGAATACGGCAAGGCGAGCATGTTTGCACTCACGCTAACCATGTTGTCCACTGTTCAATATCTGGGCATCGATCAAGCCTATACCAGAGAATTTAATGAGGTGAAGGACCGGGAAGCACTTTTTTTGCACGCGCTGCTGCTGCCGCTCCTGTTCGCCTTATTTTTATTAGGCATGATTGCTTTTAATCTTGGCGCGACCTCTCATTTCCTTTTTGGAGCGCGTGATCAGTCTACGGCTTCGCTTTTACTGGGTGTTTCGCTGATCTTTATCACCTTTGAGCGTTTTATTCTGCTGTCGATTCGCATGGAAGAAAAAGCGCTCGCTTATTCTTTATTTACAATTTTTATTAAACTGACGGTTTTAGCCGCAACTTTACTTTTCGTTCTGATGATCCGAACGGATTTTCTCGCAGTTGTTTATTCGGCTGCAGCAGGTCAAATTATTGGCGACGCGTTTCTGCTCATTCGTTGCCGTGCCTATTTTAAAATTCGCGCCTTTCACTTTGACCGGGTATTGCTGCGCCGCATGCTGGTTTTTGGTCTGCCGCTTGTTGTCGCCGCATCGGCCTCCACCTTGCTCAATTCCGCGGGAAGGCTCGCGCTGAGGGTGTGGGGCAGTTTCTATGATATCGGCATGTTCACGGCGGCGCTTAAGGTTGCGGCCGTTCTCGCTGTTGTCCAATCCAGTTTTACCAGCTTTTGGGTCCCTACGGCTTATCGTTGGCATAGCGAGGGGCAGTCCATCCGCTTGTTTCGCGCGGTCAGCGAAGGCGTACTTCTTTTCATGTCGCTTCTCTATTTCGGCGTCATTCTTTTTAAAGATCAATTGATGCTGCTTTTATCTCCGCAATACGTGCCTGCGGCGGGACTGCTTGGCTTGCTTTGCCTGCAGCCGGTTTTATATACAGTCAGTGAAACCACAACGCTCGGCATCGTTTTTTCCCGTAAAAGTTATCTGAATATCTGGGTCAGTCTATGTTCACTGCTCCCGTGCCTGATCATTAACAGTCTTGTTGTTCCGCGTTTTGGCGCAATTGGTGCGGGGCTCGCAACCGGAGTTTCTTATGTCCTGTTTTTTTGGAGCAGAAGCTATTTCTCAGCGAAAAACTGGAGCGGATTTCCATTAACAACACATTATGCGGTGATGCTCGTGCTTCTAGCGGCGGGAATTCTCAATACTTCTCATTTCCCATTCATGCTTTTGGCAAATTTGGGCATGCTTTTACTAGTCATTCTCATTCAGAGTGGTTCGATCCTATCGATTTACAGAAAATGGCGCGCGGCGCGGCGGACAAATGATTCTTCTTCCATTTCTTCTTAGCGATGGAGATTGGCTCACTTTGTGATCATTTCTGAAAAGTCGAGGGACATATTTACACAACCTTTAATAAACCACCACAATTGCTACATAAACGTTCTCTATAATTGAAACAAGTTCTGAAGAGCAAGTAATCGATGAACTGGAGAGGTGTTTCATGTGAAGGCGGAAAAAGAAATAGGGGTTTATAGCGGTTATTCGATGATGACACCGCCAAGCGTCGTTCTCCCTGAGGGCGTAAAAACGTATCTTCTGATCAAGAGGGGTTTTGACCTGATCTTCGGATTTCTGGGTTTGGTGATTACCGCGCCAATTGTTTTTGTTTTTTCACTACTGATTGTCTTAGAGACACCAGGGTCGCCCTTTTATGCTCAGGAACGTGTCGGAAAAGGTGGAAAAACGTTTCGGTTGATCAAGCTCCGTTCGATGCGCAAGGATGCCGAGCGTGCAGGCGCGAAATGGGCGGAAGCACATGATCCGCGCGTAACTCGAGTCGGTCGGTTCATTCGCAAGACGCGTATTGATGAGCTGCCTCAATTCTTTTCCGTTATCAAAGGGGACATGTCGCTGATTGGTCCAAGACCTGAGCGGCCAATGTTCACAGAAAAATTTGATCACGAGATTCCCGGGTTTAAAAAAAGGCTGCTCGTGAAACCGGGATTGACGGGACTTGCGCAGGTCAGCGGCGGTTATGATTTATCACCAAAGGAAAAATTAGTTTATGACTTAGCGTATGTGCGTAACTTATCGCCCGCGCTTGAGTGGAACATTTTGCTGCGCACGGCCAAGGTATTGGTGACCGGCGACGGCGCCCGATAAAACACGTCACGAACGATGAATATCAGGAGGTATTTCCATGGAAAAAGTACTGGTTACCGGCGGAGCCGGATTTATTGGTTCTCATGTTGTTGAAGCATTGCTGAGACAAGGTTACGCGGTCGCTGTCATGGACAACTTTTCAACAGGTCATCGGGACAATATCGCCGATCTGCCTGTTGACTTATATATTTGCGATGTCGCCGATCCGGCGGTTATTAACGTGATTCAAGCGATTCATCCGAATTATATCGTTCACTTGGCGGCGCAGATCAGTGTCTCAAATTCGGTCGCCGATCCGCTTTTCGACGAACGCACGAACGTGACTGGGTCGCTGAACGTGATGAACGGTGCACGACTGGCGAATGTAAAGAAGATTGTCTTTTCATCATCGGCAGCTGTCTACGGCAATCCACTTGAGATTCCAGTGACCACACAGCATCCGACGAATCCCGAATCCCCCTATGGATTAACAAAATTGACAGTTGAGCATTACTTGCAGATGTTTGAAAAATTTTATCAGCTTTCCTACGGTATTCTGCGTTTCAGCAATGTCTACGGACCGCGTCAGGATGCAGACGGAGAAGGCGGCGTCGTGTCGATCTTTTCAGATCGAATTCAAAAAGGCACACCGCCGATGATTTATGGTGACGGAGATCAAACACGAGATTTTATTTTCGTAAAAGATGTTGCCTCGGCTGTAGTCGCTGCTCTTTCTGTAAAAGAAAGCCTGCGCGTCAACATATCGTCGCAAACGGCAATCAGCATCAAGGACCTTTTCCAAGTGATGAAGGAAGTATCAGGCTCAGATCTTGATGTGTATTATGGACCAAAACGAAACGGGGACATCAGGCACAGCGTTCTCTCCAATCAGCGCGCAAAAGAACTTCTGAATTGGGAACCCAAAGTCACTTTAGCAGACGGGCTCCGAATGACACAGCGTTCATTGAAGCGCAAAAAGCGGGCCGCTGTCTAATCTCGAGAACGTGGAGGCGGACAATGACGGCAACTTCATCAGTTTATGGAAAAAACCATTCAGGCGCGAGTCGAGCGGTCATTGTATCAATGACGATTATCACGGCGTTGCTCGCAGCCCTTATTGGTATTTATTGGATTGAAAATGTGTGGATTCAGATGCTTCTGACCATGGCATGGACCATTTTCTTAGTCATTGCTCTTCTTTATTTAAAAGAACATGCAACGCGTAAAATCCTGCTCTTAAGTATGATGTATCTGCTGATTGCGTCGACTTTTTTAAATCAAGCGCTGCTCAGTATTTCCACTGGTTTTTTCACGCTTTTTGTTTATCGGCTGCTTTTGATTGGCAGTACTGTTGTTTTTTTGGCACATGCGGGGAAGATCGGCGGCTTCTACGTGCAGTGGAAGTCAATGCAGGTAAAGGGAACACTCTTTTTCCTTCTCTTTTGGCTCGCTTACGCCGGGACTTCTCTACTTTGGTCTTGGTCGGTTGTAGAGGGGGTTAAATATCTGCTTCTACTGGGAATTGGCCTTTTATTTATCTTTTTGGCTGTCTTTACATTCACCCGTGTCCGGCAAATGATCGCGTTTCATAGCATTTGGCTGCTGATGAGCACAGCGCTGATCGTGATCGGACTGGTCAATCATTTTGCGCGCATTCAGTTGCCGACGTCGACATTATTTGGGGGACCGGAGTATAAACAGGCCTATCCGACTGCTGTGTTTACGAATCAAAATGATTTCGCGACACTGCTTGCGATCTCATTCTTTTTTTATTTAGCGGCGGGCAGAAATTATCGGAATCGATTGTTTCGCTTCTTTTGCTTTGTCCTTGCGGCATTAGCGTTTTGGCTGATTTACTTGACCGAATCACGCGCCAGCTTGCTCGGTGTTGCGGCCGGCAGCGCTCTCTACCTCTTTTTAATGATTCCGGAAAAGAGAAAGAAGGCAGTGCTGTGGATGGGTTTTATCGCAGCAGGCGGCGGGTTGCTCGTATTATTTGGAAAACTGCTTGAAAAATGGCAGAGCTTTTGGAGCTTTACGGCAGGCTATGTGGTGAATGAAAATCCGGCATCTAATTCAGTCCGAGTGCATTTACTGCAAAGCAGTTGGCATTATTTAACAGAATCGTTTGGCATGGGGGTAGGTTCCGGCAATCTTGCCGTTTACCTTGAGAACCGTCCGATTCTGAACACGGATTCTATTTTCGAAGTGCATAATTGGCTGGCAGAGATAACGGGTAATTTCGGTTTTCTTATAGGCGCGGGTTATCTCGCCATGTATCTTGCTCTTTTTAGTTCATTAATGAAGGTGTATTCAATACATGCAGGCAGAAAAACTCGGTTGCTTGTGGAGACATGTCTCACGGCTCAGATCGCGTTCTTGATTTCCAGCATCAGTCCGAGCTCGGTCAGTAACCTGTATTTTCACTGGGTTTTTCTTGGCTTTGTGATCTGCACGGTGTCCGTTCTTCATCAATCGAAACAGTCAGGAGAGTCGTAATTAATGAGTGTGTTTAACCATGTGGCAGAGCGATTAAGAAAGCATTTATGGATTGTGATTGCGTTGCCTATTCTTCTTGGAATTACCGGATGGCTGGTTCCGATAGGCAAAATGCCTTCTTCGTTCGAGGCACAAACAACGATTCAATTGGGTTCCTATATGAAGGATGAGTATAACGATCCCAATCAAGTAGCCATTATTCTTTTGAATGCTCCATTTTTTGAAAAGCATTTGCAGGAACTGTGGAATGAGCGGCAACAGGCTCTATTAAGTCAAGTGACTATCAGCGACCTGTCCAATCATTTGATTCAGATTCGTTACCGAGGAAAAGATGCGGATGACGCGATGGATGGTGTCAATGCGGTGACGCATGCGTTTCTCACTGAAGATCAGACACGATTTAATCAGAAGGATAAGATTATTGATCAGGCTATTGAACGTGTGAAAAAGGAAAATATCTCAGAAAGTGAAGCGGTCGAACGCGCACGCTTTCTTTACAAACTTCAGTTAGAAAAAGCGAACATGAAACCGGCTCAACTGCTCGAGCCAGCTCAAAAGGGAAGCGGTACACGTGTATCGGCGCTCTCCTCCAAAAAAAGAGCGGCGCTCGGCTTTATGATCGGCGTCACATTTAGTGTGATCGGCGCCGCTTTGCCGGAGTTTGTGCGTAGAAAGGAATAAGGCAGGAGGCGGCAATACCATGGCGATTGAACAAGCACTGGTTTCCATTATTACACCAACCTTTTGTTCGGAGAAGACGATTGAGAAAACAATCCGTTCTGTGCGTGAACAGACATATCCGCATTGGGAACTGATTATTATTGACGACGCGTCGACGGATCGGACGCGCGAATTGCTGCAAGAGGCTGCGAAGAAAGACAGCCGCATAAAACTATTATTTTTGCGGGAGAATCGTGGTGCGGCATTCGCAAGAAATAGAGCGCTTGAACTCGCTCAGGGCCGTTACATTGCTTTCCTTGACAGCGATGACTGCTGGAAAACGAAAAAGATTGACGAACAATTACGATTTATGGAAATGCATCACTACGCGTTTACCTTTACGGGGTACGAGTTAATGGACGCCGACGGACATTTGCTGAATAAATTGATCGCCGCTCCGTCCCGTGTGACCTATAAACGAATGTTGAAGAATACCATTGTCGGTTGTCTGACCGTGATGATTGATCGACAGCAGATCGGCGATTTTCGCATGCCTGATCTGCGCTCCCGTCAGGATCTGGCGACATGGCTGTCCTTACTGAAGAAAGGCACCGTTGCCTATGGGCTGAATGAGACATTAGCTGAATACCGAATCAGCGGTAAAGAGTCGCTCTCAGGGAACAAATGGAAGGCGGCTAAGAAAACATGGTTTGTATACCGACGCGTTGAACATTTACCGCTCCTTGCGTCATGCTGGTATTTTGTCAACTACGCGACGAATGCGTTCATTAAGCGTTTTATCAGTATTTAACTCGTGAAGGGAACGAATGCTTTGAAGACGATACATGTTGTCATCGGCGCAGGAACATGGAAACAGGACGGCTTGCGTTATCGACGTCATCGTCTTGCCGAATTTCTCGCGTCGCGTCCGGAAACGCAGCGCGTATTTTGGCTTTGTCCCGCGCCACGTCCATTATCCAATCGGAGGGTAGGCAAAGCCGGTAAAATTGAACAGTGGGCAGTGACTGATGTGCTCCCGCAAAAAGTATTTCGATTCGGACGATACTTGTCGCTTTTTCATAAACGACGACTCAGTGAATTTGTGGGCGTGCTTGAATCGTTAGCCAATCATGATCATGTCTGCTTATGGTATACATTCCCAGGTTTCCCGATTCTGAAAGATCTCTTTCCATGGGATCATGTCGTGTATGATCGCAGTGATCTGTGGGCGGCTCCAATCAGCGGACGAATGTCCTTTGTCGCCAAGCTGAGACGGCGGGTGATCGCTCAGGCGGAACGACAAATTGTGAACCGGGCGGATTTAATTTTTTGCACCTCTGACTATCTGCACAAGGAAACGGTGCGCAACCTTCCCGCAGAAAAACGTGACCGTGTCCGAACAATCGAAAATGGTGTGGACTATCAACTTTTTTCGGAAGATGCTGAACAAGTCATGGGTGATACGGGGAAGACTGTTCTTGGCTATATTGGAGGACTCAAACCGAAGCTTGATTTCACGCTGCTCAATGAAGTGGCCGGGAGAAGACCGGGATGGCAGATTCTGCTCGTCGGGCCGGATGGAACGCAAGGTGATCCGGAATTCGCTCATTTGCTTGAACGGGATAATGTGATTTGGATTGGCGCTGTGCCGCCGAATGAGGTGCCGCATTATATGAGGCGCATATCTATTGGGCTGATGCCATACAAATCGTCTCCATATAACAGTGCGGTCTTTCCACTCAAATTATTTGAGTTTCTTGCCGCGGGAAAAGCAGCGGTTGGCATCCATTTACCGTCAACGAAAAAATATGAACAAGATTCCGTATATGCGTGCCTCACAAGTTCGGAACCGCAGCAATTGATTCAGGTCTGTGAGCATTTAGAAAAGGTTAAGGATGATCCGGAAGCGATTCGCAAACGTAAGGAGCTTGCGCAATCAAAAGATTGGTCAAAGATTTTTGAAGAAATGCTTCGCTGTGCAGTTAAATAGCAAATCTTTAGTTCTCTAACAATAGACAATTATTCCCGCGGCTGATTGCCGCTTTTTTCGTTGATTTCGTGATTCTTCAGTTGTTACACTATATATAGAAGAAACACGATTCACATTTTGATTTAAGCACTTGACTTAAATGCACTTGTCTATATAATTAAAATAGAATTTTTATCGGATTTTTGCCGACACTAGCGAATGAATCGAGTTCTTTCGTTAGTACTAATCATGGACTTTTTTTCCTCTTAATTATTAAAATGCGATGTCATAATCATGAGTAACCGAGAAAGGTTGTGAGGATAGGGTTGGAAAATAAGCTGAAATTGTACGGCTTTAACAATCTCACGAAGTCGCTGAGCTTTAACATTTATGATGTGTGCTATGCGAAAAGTGAACGTGAGCAGCGAGACTATATTACTTACATTGACGAGCAGTACAATTCAGAGCGACTGACCCATATTCTCTGCCGAGTGACGGAAATGATCGGCGCCCATGTCCTCAATATCAGCAAGCAGGACTATGATCCCCAAGGCGCTAGTGTGACTATTTTAATCGCGGAGCAGGAATTTCCCAAGGATAAAATCGACCGTTCATGCAATCTTGGCCAATATGCCGATACCGTAGTCGGGCATCTGGATAAAAGCCATGTGACGGTGCATACGTATCCGGAATTCCATCCCGGCAACGCGATCGCGACGTTCCGCGTCGACATTGATGTGGCGACCTGCGGAGAAATTTCTCCTTTAAATACACTGAATTACTTAATTGGCAGTTTTGACTCCGATATTATAACGGCGGATTATCGTGTGCGCGGGTTCACTCGCGATATGGACGGCAAGAAATTGTTCATGGATCATCCGATGACTTCAATCCAAAACTATATTGATAATGAGACGCTTGATAAGTATGATGCCGTGGACATTAATGTGTACCAGGCAAACTTGTTTCATACCAAGCTGCTTATTAAAGAACCGGAATTACAGAATTATTTGTTCAATCGGGATGTGCTTGAGATACCGCCAAAGGAGAGACTAAAGATTAGCAATAACCTCCGTAAAGAAATGATTGAGATCTTTAGTGGGGCAAATATATTTGATTAGTGGAGCAGAGAATATGACACATTTATCGCAAGAACATGCGCCGGTGCTTGAGGCGCTGAATCGTTATAAATCCATGCGAGTCGTTCCTTTTGATGTGCCGGGTCACAAGCGTGGTAAAGGAAATCGAGAGCTGACTGAATTTCTGGGTGAGAAATGCCTGACGGTGGATGTCAACTCGATGAAGCCGCTCGATAATCTCTGTCATCCAGTGTCCGTGATCAAGGAGGCCGAGGAGCTCGCAGCTGAGGCGTTCGGCGCCAAACATGCTTTTTTCATGGTTAATGGAACGACATCCGCGGTTCAAAGTATGGTGATGTGCGCGTGCAAGCGCGGCGAGAAGATCATCATGCCGCGCAACGTGCACAGGAGCGCCATCAACGCATTGATTCTAAGCGGGGCTATTCCGGTTTATGTGAATCCTGGGGTGAATCATGAACTTGGAATCTCACTTGGCATGTCTGTGGCCGATGTGGAACAGGCAATACTGGAGAATCCGGATGCGAAGGCCGTGTTGGTCAATAATCCGACTTACTACGGGGTTTGCTCCAATTTGAAGGCGATTACTGAGCTTGCGCATCAACATCATATGCTTGTGCTCGCCGATGAAGCACATGGCACCCACTTCTATTTTGGTGAAGGGCTTCCGGCTTCCGCAATGTCGGTGGGCGCGGACATGGCCGCAGTCAGCATGCACAAGTCAGGCGGCTCTCTGACACAGAGCTCGCTGCTTCTTGTCAACGGATTAAGCGAAGGCTACGTGCGCCAAATCATTAATCTGACACAGACAACAAGCGGTTCGTATCTGTTGATTTCTTCTCTGGATATTTCACGGAGAAATCTCGCGCTAAGAGGCAAGGCTATTTTTGATAAAGTCGCCAAAATGGCTGAATATGCACGCACCGAGATTAATCAGATCGGAGGCTACTACGCCTATTCACGTGAACTGATTAATGGTGATTCGGTTTACGATTTCGACCGCACAAAGTTGTCGGTACTGACACTCGATGTCGGGCTTGCGGGCATTGAAGTGTATGATCTCTTACGTGATGAGTACGACATTCAAATTGAGTTCGGCGACATAGGTAACATTCTTGCCTACATCTCAATTGGCGACCGGATTCTTGACTTGGAGCGTCTTGTTTCGGCGCTGTCTGAAATCAAACGGCGCTACGCTAAGGATCGGGCAGGCATGCTTAGTCAAGAGTATATCCGGCCGCAAGTGGTGCTCGGTCCGCAGGAAGCCTTTTACGCGGAAAGCGAGCCGACCCCGCTAGACCAGAGTCTCGGCCACATTTGCGGCGAGTTTGTTATGTGCTATCCGCCGGGCATTCCGATTCTCGCGCCTGGTGAAAAAGTGACAGCTAAAGTGCTCGAGTATATTCAATATGCAAAGGAAAAAGGCTGCTTCCTGACCGGTACTCAGGACAGCCTGGTGAACCGAATACAGACCGTGAAGGAGTGATCGGATTGGAATTGTGGTTTACAGAAAAGCACACGGAAAACGTAACTTTTTCTATAAAGGTTGATCGTCAGGTCTATAGCGGACAAAGTGAGTTTCAGCGCATCGATCTATTCGACTCATTGGAGTTCGGTCGTTTTTTGACACTTGACGGTTACATGATGCTGACGGAGAAGGATGAGTTTATCTATCATGAAATGATCGTCCATGTGCCGATGGCTGTTCTGCCGAATGTTAAAAAAGTGCTTGTCATTGGCGGCGGCGATGGCGGAGCGATCCGCGAACTCGTGCGCTATCCGGAAATTGAGCAAATTGATCTAGTGGAAATCGACGCCCAGGTCATTGAAGCATGCAAAAAATACCTGCCGCAGACTGCCGGTAAGCTGGATGATCCGCGGGTGACGATTCATTATGCTGACGGTCTTAAATTTGTTCGCTCAAAGCAGGATGAATATGATCTGATCATTGTGGATTCGACCGACCCATTCGGTCCCGGTGAGGGGCTGTTCACAAAAGAGTTTTATGGAAATTGCTACAAGGCACTGACGGACACCGGGGCTATGGTTAATCAGCATGAGAGCCCATTCTATCCGGTCGACGCCGTGGCGATGCAGCGCGCTCATAAGCGGATCATTGACTCGTTTCCAATCAGCAGAGTCTATCAGGCGCATATTCCGACCTATCCGTCCGGTCACTGGCTGTTCGGATTCGCATCAAAGAAATACCATCCGGTCGATGATTTTAACGCAGCTGCTTGGAAAGCGCGCGGCATGAGGACCAAATACTATAATGATAAAATTCATGTCGGTTCCTTCGCGCTGCCGAATTATGTGAAGGAATTGCTTGAAGAAATGGAATAAGGCTTGTTTGTCGATAATGCGTGTAATGTATGGACAGGCTAAATTTAAGAAGAAACTAAACGCTGACTCATTCATTGGTAAATATTAACTAATACGGTACATTGCATACACCTTATAAAGGAAGTGCCTATACCCTTTTATCGGATATACGGACGACGCAAGTACAAGAAAAAATAGAAAATGATTAAAATCTTCACTAATGGAGCTGAAGGAAGGTGATCAAAACACATAAAATCAAACTATACCCTAACGCAACCATGAAGCGTCAACTTGACCAATTGTTCAACTACCATAGATATTGTTGGAACTTGGCTCTTGAAACATGGAACACTCTGTATGAATTACATTTATTTGACAAAGAAAATAATAAAAAGCCTAATGAGTACGCTGTGCGAAATGAATTAGTCGTACACAAAGAAGATTGGCAGTTTGGATTATCCGCCAGAGTCTTGCAACAATCCGTAGCATCATTAAGCAAGGCTTGGAAGAACTTTTTTAATCCACAAATGCCTCACCATGACCAGCCGAAATTCAAGTCAAAGAAGTTGAGCAAGAAATCATTTACTACGGATCGAGCGAAGATTAAGAACGGCAAGTTAATACTTGATAAGCCTCGCGGTATAAATGTCTTATGGTATGGCATTAAGATGGCAGAATCACCACGATTCGAAGGACAAATAAAGATGGCTACACTTGTCAAAGAAGCAGATGGTTTATACGCATGTCTCAGTATCGACACGAACGACAATGAGTTAAGCGAAGGTAAAGCTGTTGCAGGCGTTGATGTAAATATAGGGTACTTTAATTACAATGATGGCAAAATGATCAGCACTTTACCTGATCATTTAATTAAATTATATGAACGCATCACGCATTACCAAAGACTTCTCGCTCGAAAAAGAGTCTCGAATCCGAATCAGTTCAGAAGTACTAACTATCGTAAAGTGAGAACCAAACTTAAACGATCGTACCAAAGAATTGCCCGGATTCAAGAAGATCTTTTAAAGAAGTTTGTCCATCAATTAAGCGCGGATTTCCACACGATCTGTATTGAAGACTTGGATGTCAATCGGATGAGGATGAATAAGCGTCTAGCGAAGAACATTCACCGTTCCATGTTTCGTGAATTTAGAGACATGATCCACTACAAAAGTGAATGGAAAGGTAATCGCTTCGTTGTGGCAGATCGTTATTACCCGAGTACACAAAGATGCTCACATTGCGGTCATGTTAAAACAGGAGCAGATAAAATGACATTGCAAGGTGATGCCATCTATCACGATCATCATACGTACCGTTGTTATGAATGCGGAACCGTGATGAATTGTGATGAAAACGCAGTAAGCAATTTAATTCACTACGCAGTAGGGCTTACTACTGAGGGTGCACAATCCACCTAAGAGGGTTCGAGAGTTGGTCCATGTGATAAGGTGTCCCTCACCCATTCAGAATACCAATGATGACAGGACTGACTAAAATGGAAGATACACAAATAGATGATGTGTATCTGATTGAATACATTATAGAAAGCAGGCGTTTAATTTGGGTAAAGCATTAATTATCGGCGCGGGCGGTGTCGCGGGCGTTGTGGTACATAAATGTTGTCAGAACTCGGACGTGTTTGAAGAAATTTGTATTGCAAGCCGCACCGTTTCAAAATGTGACGCGCTCAAGGCAAAGCTTGATGGCGGAAAGACGAAAATAACGACGGCGCAAGTAGACGCGAACAATGTCCCCGAATTGATTGCGCTGATTGAACGAGTGAAACCGGACATTGTTATTAATGTTGCGTTGCCTTATCAAGATTTAACGATTATGGACGCTTGTCTGGCGACCAAAGTAGACTATGTAGATACAGCCAATTATGAACCGGAAGATACCGCGAAATTTGAATATAAATGGCAGTGGGCATACCGTGAACGCTTCAAAGAAGCAGGTATTACCGCCCTGCTCGGCAGCGGATTCGACCCTGGCGTGACCAGTGTATTCTCCGCATATGCGCAGAAACATTATTTCGATGAAATTCATTCGATTGACATTCTTGACGCCAACGCCGGTGATCATGGCTATCCATTTGCGACAAACTTTAATCCGGAAATCAACATTCGTGAAGTGACGGCAAACGGAAGTTACTTTGAGAACGGTAAATTTATTGAAACCGAACCGATGTCCATTAAATCCGTCTATGATTTTCCTCAAATTGGTGAAAAGGATATTTATTTACTGCATCATGAGGAAATGGAATCACTCGCGCTCACTATCAAGGGCATTAAGAAAATCCGTTTCTGGATGACTTTTGGGCAAAGCTATCTCACACATCTTAAGGTTTTGGAAAATGTCGGAATGACTTCGATCGAACCAATCGAATTCGAAGGAAAACAGATTGTTCCGTTGCAGTTCCTGAAAGCCGTATTGCCGGATCCGGCCTCACTCGGACCGCGAACAAAAGGCAAAACGAATATCGGCTGCATCTTCCAAGGCATTAAAGACGGCAAGCCGCGCACTTACTACGTCTATAATGTCTGTGATCATCAAGAATGCTACAAAGAAGTCGGCTCTCAAGCGATCTCTTACACAACCGGCGTTCCGGCGATGATCGGCGCTTCGATGGTGATGACCGGTAAATGGAAACGGCCGGGCGTGTTCAATATTGAAGAGTTCGATCCGGATCCGTTCATGGACGCATTGAATAAATTTGGCTTGCCGTGGCACGAAGATTTTGCTCCGGCGCTGATTGATTAAGGAGTCTGTGCATGAAGATTGATTTTACATCCGCACCGTCGCCAAGTTATCTCGTTGATGAACGGTTACTTGTAAAGAATCTGGAGATCCTCAAGCAGCTGCAGGATCGCACCGGCTGCAAAATTCTGCTGGCGCAAAAGGCGTTTTCAATGTTCGCGTTCTATCCGTTGATCGGAACCTATCTGAGCGGAGTCGCTTCCAGTTCTTTATACGAAGCACGGCTGGGGCGCGAGGAGATGGGTAAGGAAGTGCACATTTACTCGCCGGCTTATGATGAAAAAGATTTTGCCGATATACTTGAGGTCAGTGACCATATCGTCTTTAATTCATTCAGCCAGTGGGCGCGATTTAAGGATCAGGTGAAGCGCGCCTCGTGTTCGATTCAATGCGGGATGCGCGTCAATCCGGAGTACTCGGAAGTAGAAACCGGGCTCTATGATCCGTGCGCACCGTTCTCGCGCATGGGGGTGACCGAGGCAAACTTTGATCCGGACGCTCTGGATGGACTTGACGGGCTGCATTTTCATACTCTATGTGAACAGAATTCAGATGCTCTTGAGCACACGCTCGAAGCAGTAGAGCGCAAGTTCGGAACGTATCTCAAGAATATGAAATGGATAAACTTCGGCGGCGGTCATCATATTACACGCCAAGATTATGACCTCGACCGACTTGCCCGATGTATTACTGCGATCAAAGAAAAGTATGATGTCGAGGTCTACCTTGAACCGGGGGAAGCAGTCGCATTGAATACCGGTTATCTGGTTTCAACCGTGCTTGATGTGTTCGAGAACGGAATGCCAATCGCGATTCTCGACACATCAGCTACTTGCCACATGCCCGATGTGCTTGAGATGCCCTACCGACCGGAGATTATTGATGCCGGAAAACCGGGAGAACGGACCTATACGTACCGGCTTGGCGGACCAACCTGCCTTGCCGGCGATGTGATCGGCGACTACTCCTTTGATCATCCGCTTCATGTTGGCGACCGGCTTGTATTTTGCGATATGGCGATTTATTCGATGGTTAAAAATAACACATTTAACGGGATTGCGCTGCCCGCCATTGCATCGTATAACGACAAGGACGGCATTCACGTCATTAAGCAATTTAACTATGAAGACTTCAGAACACGATTGTCCTGATCACCCACACTAAATGAAATGAACCCGAGAGCGTTGCTGCTCGGGTTCATTTTTGTGCTATGGGCTGCATGTCCATAGGGTCGATTCAAGTGAAACGTTTTATTGATTCGGACGAATGGCTTAGAAATTATTAGTTCGAGGCAACCGCTGATCGTGAACCGCAGGCGCTGCCTTTGAACGCCGCATCTGCTCATGATCCTTGTTGCTGGCTTCCGTCTCATCCATGGTGAGCGCGACAGAGGCATAACAGAACAGCATCAGAATAGGAAGAATAAAAAGAGATATATAGGCGCATTCGCTGAGGTAAGGCTGATTCGCAGTTTGATAGACATTAAATTGGAGATCTTTTTTGTTGCCGTGAGTGCCGCGCTGTATTAAGCGGCCGCCCGGGTAGGCATCGCGCTGTCCGTAGCCCTTGCCGCTCATGGCGAGAATTAGGGAAGAACCGGATTCTCCTTTTACTTGAGAGATTCTAATTTCATCCTCTCCGGAAGCAGGAGTTACGTGGTTTAATTTAAAGGTCAGACGGCCGAGCGGCTTAGAAATACGGAATCTTTTTGAAAAAATGATCTTCCCCGTGTGCTTTCTTGTCACAACGACATGATAGGTTCCCTTTCTTCTTACACGACGTATGCCAATGGAAATGCGGTTGTACCGCCCGGTCGAATGGAATGTCTGAACGATAGAATGATGCGAGTCAACGGCTATGCCCTTGTTTCCTACCGAGTAGCGTTGGTCGACAATGTACGTCCTTTGCGGCGATTTTATTTGTGTATACGCATAAAATCCCATGTATGCACATAGGATGACTGCCGCAAGCAGGCTTCCTGTGAGTATGAGCCTAAGCGTTTTACCCTGTAATGCAAAACGTAATTTTCCTCCCTTTTTAACAGTTAAGGCCTGTGTGAGTTCTTCAAAACCGAACATACTGCCGAGCAGAATAAACGGCGTAAAGAGCAGGCTATAGCGCGGCTCCGCCTCCCAGACAAAAACGTAAAAAATAAAGTTTCCGAACAGGCAGAGCTGGATCAACAAATTCAGGTCTGCTTTTTTGGTTCGGAAATAGCGGAAAACAGAGAGCACCAGCAAAAGAATGTTCACTATGTAGAAGACCTGGATAATAAAAAGCGTGACTTGATTCTTATGATTGAAGAGATATTGATAGGCATTGGTCGGGCGGCTGGAGAGGTGGGTATACCAGTAATAGCCGTGCGCGCCTACGCCCCATGTCCGGGCGGCTTTAATTCCCCACAGGCGGATGAGTCCGGACAAACCGTATTTTTCAGTCTCCTGCTTAATGCGCATGCTTGCCACTTGTTTTTTTGCCGCCTGATTAGGCTGATGCCTGATCAACTCATAATCATAACGATTATAACCGCCGTCACGTGAGAGTCCGAGCATGATCCAGTTCATCGAAGGCATGGATAAAGATGCATTCGGAACGTAGCCGAAATGGTGTTCAATCTTTTGAGAAGCGAAACCGAATGCGCCGATAAGTATGCCGATGATTGCGAGATTGATCAGCACCTTTTTCCAATTCAACACAAAGAACATATAGATGCTCAGAGCCGGCAGAAACAGAATCAGATTTGGCCGGATCAAATAACCGATGGCAAGGGTCATTCCTAAAAGTAACATGTAGCGGATCTTCATTGTTTTCCTGTACAGATACCACAGATAAAGGAGCGATACGGGAAATAAGATTGCTGCAGTGTCGGTGTAAAAGTACATCGTGTATAAGAAAAGCGGCAGGCAGGTCATGGTAACTAATAAAAAGATGCATGCCATTCGTGGATCAACTAATTCTCTTACAAGTCTCCAGGACAGAAAGATACCAATAAACAAAATAAGGGCGCAAAAGGTGCGATCAATAACCATGTAGCTCGTTATCTGTGCAAAACCGCATACGTGGTAAAGAAAGTATCGCAGTAACGTGACCGGTATATTGTTCGGGTAAATCTGAAAATAAATACTTCCTGATGCGTGACCGTGAGCAAGCAAGTAGAGCGTTTCCGCATAGGTGTGCCCCCCATCAATGATTGGCGGCATAATCGAGTGAAAAGCGATGATCAGTGCGCCTTCGAACAGCAGCATAATAAAAAATAGACCGGCTGAAATTTTAGTAATCACCGGGTCCGTCAATCGTGCGAGCCACCGATAAACAGCGAGAAAGAAAAGAATAACAATCAGTGCAAACAGCGCAAGAGAAAGCGCTGTTTGCAAGAGTCCATGATTATGTTTGAAAATTAATGGATAAAGAAAGCTAATGATTAGAACGGAAAGAAAACATGATGCAAACGCAATGTCGAATAGCGAAAGCAAATGGTGTTTTAATCGTAAAATAGTCGCCACATCCCATCCGAGGACGGATCAAACACCGTCTCAAAGTGCTGTTGTCTTAAAACGATCCTTAGTTGGTGCTGATACTAACTGTTTTTCGATGGTATAGCGCGGACGATGTTTGGTTTCTTTGAAAATCTTACCGATATATTCGCCGATGACGCCGATTGCCGTGAGCTGCATGCCGCCAATCAGCCAAATCGAAAGGATCATTGATGTCCATCCGCTGACCGCGTGACCGAGAACATGCTGGATCAGCGCATACATGCCGATCAGAAACCCGACTCCGACAACAGTTCCCCCCAGAACGGTCACCATCCGGATCGGGACAATCGAAAAGGAGGTTATGCCGTCAATGGCGAAATTAATCATTTTTTTCAGAGGGTATTTTGTTTCTCCGGCAAAACGTTCGGCACGATTGTAGTATACTTCGGTGCTCTTAAAACCAAGCAACGGGATTATGCCGCGCAGGAAAACATTCTCCTCATGGTAGTTGACAAACTCATCAAGAACCCGTCTGCTTAGTAAACGAAAATCAGCATGGTTCGGTATCATTTTGACACCGAGGCGCTCCATAATCCTGTAAAAAAGCAGCGCTGTGTTTCGCTTGAAAAATGTGTCCGTCTCACGTTTTCTGCGAACGCCGTAAACGACATCAAACCCTTCATGGTATTTGGTCAGAAAGTTGTTAATCGCATTTACGTCATCCTGCAGATCGGCATCAATTGTTATCACGCAATCGGAGTATTGATTCGCTGTCTCCATGCCTGCGATTAGGGCATTCTGGTGGCCAAAATTGCGACTGAGTTTCAGACCGGTTACTTCTTTATAGTCCTCTATGGAGTGTTTAATGACCGTCCATGTTCGATCGCGGCTTCCGTCATCGACGAATAGAAGGGTGCTCCGCGGCGAGATTAATTGTTCCCTGCAAGCGCGCGCCAAAGCGTCACGAAGCCGCGATACTGTCTCAGTTAGGACCGCTTCCTCGTTATAGCATGGAACGACGATTGTCAGAATTGGTTTATTCATTGGCGATAGTCCTCCTACTGTTCCACTTCGTTCAGATCAGGAACAACCTTTTACAATGCCTATCTTAAACGTGAATTGTAACGTCGTAACAAATGCAGTATGAAATTATCATGAGATTTTTCTCATTCAATTCTCATGTTTTTTTCTTACAGCTCCTGCAAGGAATCGTTATAATAGAAGGTGTCTAAACGGTCTGAATAGATAGTGATCAATTTTTTAACCTTAGAAGAGATGGATAAGATCAATGAAAACTATAACGATACTGCTTGTTGAAGACGAGAAGAGTGTTGCTTCATTTGTTTCCACTGAATTAGGCTTTGAGAATTATGTGGTAGAAGAGGCTTATGATGGGGTACAGGCTCTCGATCTTTTTTTTCAGGACGAATCAAAGTGGGGACTGGTTTTGCTTGATCTGATGCTGCCGAAACTGAATGGACTGGAAGTTTGCAGGCGCATCCGGAAAAAGAGTCTGGTTCCGATCATCATCATGACTGCTCGAGATTATGTTGGTGATAAAGTTGCGGGACTTGATGGCGGGGCGGATGATTACATCACAAAGCCCTTTGAGATTGAGGAACTGCTGGCCAGAGTTCGAGTGGCTCTTCGGCGGAGGGACAGCTATGCCGCAGCGGCACGTCATATTTATCAGGTGGGAGATTTATACCTGGATATTGAAAAAAGAACGGCGACACGTCAGGGTAAAACATTCGATCTCACGCAGCGTGAATTCAACCTTCTCTCTGCTTTGATGAAAAGCGAAGGCAAGGTCATGACCCGTGATGAACTGCTTTCTGAAGTGTGGGGGTTTGATTATATGGGACAGACCAATATTGTCGACGTCTATGTCCGCTATTTGCGCAATAAGATTGACAAAAATCAGCGAGCCAGACTGATCCACACTATTCGGGGAGTCGGCTACGCACTGAGGGTTGACGAATGAGAACATGGCTGACAATTTTCAGATTAAAAAAGAAAACGACGCTCTTTCAGATGAACTTCTGGTATATCTTGATTCTTTTGGTGACCGTGCTGTCTATCGGAGTCGCCGTCCTTTCGATCGTCAGTTATCAGCTCTACAAGGGTACTGAACAGGAAGTCGAGTATGTGGAAAAACAGTTGATTGTCGAATCGCGTGAAAAAAATCCGGATTGGACAGATTCTATTGAAACGATTCTCTATGTTCAGCATCCCGACTTTTATGTCCGCATTAAGACGCCGGATCGTAAAACGATTTATTCAAAGGGCAGTGAGAGTATTACGGATAATAACGCGTATCTGTTCAAGCTCTCCCTTTTTTCATCCATTTCATTTAAAAAGAAATTTGTTCCCATCTACCATCATCAAGCGTCATACAATGGCTACACCTTTGATTTGTATGTCCGCATGATCAGTATACACAAATTTATCGTCGTGATGATTAAAGTGCTTGCCGTCTGCATTTTATTAGGCATTTTGATTGGGGCGCTGGCGATTTACCAGCTGTCGCGGAAACTAAGCCGGCCGCTCATGGATGTGACTCGGTTTATCAATCAAGTGACTGAAACAAATAATTTAAAACAGCGCGTACCGGTTCCGGATCAACCGAAAGAAGTACGCGAGCTCGCTTTATCCTTTAATCAGCTTATGGGCCAGCTTGATGAGCAGATCGAGCGTGAGTTGCGATTCGTATCAGATGCTTCCCATGAATTGCGAACGCCGCTTTCGGCAATACGTGGCCATGTTGAGCTTATACATCGGCACGGAACGAACCACCCTGAACTGATTCAGAAGTCATTTCATTTTATCGATCAGGAATCAAGACGTATGCAGCGATTGATCGACCAACTTTTGATGATCGCACGTCTTGACCGTAAGTCAAAGGCACTCGAGGCAGTCAATTTGTCGATGATTGCAAATAATGTGATCGCGGACTATGCGCCAGGTCTTAAGCAGAAGTTTACTACCGATGTTGTTGATGGAATTTATGCCTGGGCGAATGAGGATTATGTACATCAGGTGATCGTCTCCTTGCTCGGCAACGCGCGCAAATATACGCCGAATGGCGGGTGGATTAAACTCACGGTCACTGGCGATCATGAATTTTCATATATACGCGTACAAAATTCGGGCACTACAATTCCCGATGAAGAAAAAGAAAATATTTTTGCGCGTTTCTACCGGCTAGATAAAGCGAGATCCAGTGAACACGGAGGCTCAGGACTGGGACTTGCGATTGTTAAAGAATTGATTGAACTGGATGGCGGCACAATTCGGGTCAAGGATATTGAGCCCTCGGGCAGCGAATTTATTGTCCAATTAAAGGCCATGACCCCTGAACATTCGGCAAATGGCATTGAGTGACTGACCATGATTGTTAACTCTTTTGCAGGTAGAGAAGTGGAATGGTTTCGGCGATGATTTCTGGCAAGTATATGATTCTGCCCTGTATCAAACCAATAAGCCAGTGTCTTGGCCGGGAATCAAAGCGGAGGTACGAGATACCTGCGGGATTAGGTGCCGACGAGACCCTGCAGATTCCTGCCTGTTTGAGGAGGCTCGCGATGCGCCCGCGGCAAGCGAGCAGCTGAAGTGTCGTTCAAGTCACAAGGTGATGGATCAAAGTTTTATACAGAATGACAACCAAGGACCGGGCTTTCCGGGACGACGATAAGGTTATAAGATTTGATTGGGCGATCAGGTAAGTACCCAATCTGAGAAATAAACGGAAAAATTCCGCTTAATTCGAAAATAAACGAGAAAATAGCTTAAATAGACGGAGAAATTCCGCTTATCGAATCGAAAAACGTGAAAATGGAGGGTTTTTCTGTGAATAAGCGGAAAAATTACCCTTATTTACCTATGAACCAAGCGCCATGGAGTTCTGTCAATAAAGTGGACACAAAAATTTGAAACTGAGTTTAACTAAATGCCTACCGCGCTTCGCTTGGTGTGGCTTTTCTCATGGAAAGTTGAAAGGACCAACTGTCCATGAGAAAACCCGTTTGGGTCATTTATGAGATCTCCCTGCTTGCTCATGCATCTTCTCAAATTGGTTTGGTGACCAGTAACCCAGACTTGAATGCATCCGATATGTGTTATAGCGGTAAATATAGTGATTAATCGCCTGTATGGCCTCTTCACGTGATTTGAAGCGCCTCCGATAGATGAGATCTTTCTTCAGTGTCGCATGGAATGACTCCATGCAAGCATTGTCGTACGGATCGCCTTTGCGGCTCATACTAATCTGCATCTGGTGCTTTTTCATCAGAGCGATATACTCGTTGGCGCAGTACTGGGAGCCTTGGTCTGAGTGATGAATGAGACCTTTACCCGGCTGGCGTTTCTCAATCGCTAACTTGAGTGCCTGCAAAGGGAGCTCCTTTTTCATCGTCGTGTCCATGTACCAGCCGACCACTTTCCGTGAAAACAGGTCGATGACTGAGGCCAGATACACCCATCCTGCCAGTGTCCGAATATAGGTCATGTCTGTGACCCAGGCTTGATTCGGTGCCTCTTGTTGGAACTGACGATTCAACAGGTTAGGATAGACTTTTAGATCATGCTTGGAGTCGGTTGTTGCGACATAGCGTTTCTTTGGCGTTGCCCTCAGTCCGATTGCTTTCATCTCGCGTGCAATCGTTTTTTGCGACACAATAAACCCTTGACGCACCAGGGCAATATGGATGCGTGGACTGCCATAGTGTCCGTGGTTATGATAAAAGATTTGCTTGATCCGACGCTGTAATTCTTTTCGTTTACGCCTTCGCTTGGTATCCGTTTCCTGTCGCTCGCCGCGACTCCATTTATAATAACCGCTCTTCGATACGTTCAAGACTTTGCACATCAACACTACAGAATGTTCATCTCGATGAGCTTCAATGAATCTGTACCTCACTGACGGCCTTGAGTGAAGATGTGCATGGCTTTTTTTAAGATTTCGTTTTCCTCTTTAAGTCGTGCAATTTCTTTTAACTGTTCTTTTTGAAGTTGTTCGATTTCTTTTTGCGTCCGATACGGTTGATGTTTCTGCTTTAACGACTCTCGGTAGTCTCCCACCCAGCGGCTTACCGTACTCTTGGACAGTTCTAATTCATAGGCAACTTCGCGGGCAACCCTCCCGTCATCCACAATCAATTTTGCGACATATTCCCGATACTCACGATCGTATGCCATAGTTGAACACGCCCTTTTTTAGGATAGTTTAATCATACGAAATCCCATTTTGACATGTCCACTATTAAGACTAACTCTACCAGGGATGCATATAACCGGAAAATCTCCGCTTATTTCACTCCGGCCGCATTACTTAATTAAGGAACCAAATGATTTATTAGAAAACTTGGCTTCGCCAAGCCCCTGGCGAAGGCGAAGCCTTAGTTGCGACGGCCATGGACGGCCTAGTGTCCGGTGAGCCGCAGGACGCGGCGTTTTTTCGGACCGCTTACACTCGTTTCTTTTAAATGTTTTCTTATACTTTCCTACCAGTGTGAACTAGAAATGTCTGTTCAAGACAAGGTTGATGCTTCAAAACGGTCTTAGAGCAAAGGAACGTTCGTATGTAAGGAACTTTCGCTAAGTGTAATGGAAATGGATCTTTCGCTAAGTACGCATACGTCTTGCAAGCAACGCGAAAGTCACCACATCCTGTGGAAGTACGTCCTGCAAGCAACGCGAAAGTCACTGCTTCCTGCGGAAGTAAGGATCGGGCTTTGCTCGTTTTTCCTTAATAAATCTCTTAGACTATAAAATTTTTATTGGGACTGCAGAAATCGACAGAATTTTGCTATACTTGTTGTTAAGGTTATGCCTCTACATAATTGCGGGTTCAAAAAGAGACGACGTGATGATTCAGCCGATCAGAAAATTTTTGGAGCTCAAAGGAGGAGTCATAATCCAGAGAAAGAAGGTAATTATTATTCTGAACATTGGAAAGATTAAGCGATGACGAAACTCACCTTTTCGTTTAAAATAATCCTAAGTGGTACTGTTCGCTGAATGATTGGCCTGATTGTGATGAAATGAGCGGTTTTATCACATGCAAAAATAATGATCTTAAAATTCATCAGAAGTGGGGCAGAATAAGTGAACGACGAGAAAGCGATTGAGTTGCTCAAAAATCTATTGAAAATTAACACGACAAATCCTCCTGGTAATGAAGCGGAAGCGGTTGCTCTGATCCGGCCGTTGTTTGAGGCGGCAGGGATCGATACGGAGGTTGTCACTTATGGCGAAAATCGGCACCAGCTGATCGCAACGCTAAACGGCACGGAACCTGGGAAAGTGCTTGCATTCACGGGGCATATGGATGTGGTTCCGGTCGGCGAGATTCCTTGGGACCACGATCCGTTTGGTGCCGAGGAAGCGGATGGAAAGATTTATGGACGCGGCGCCTCGGATATGAAGAGCGGTCTTGCGGCGATGATTGCAGCAATGATTGAGTTGAAGGAAGAGGCGGCCCCGCTTAACGGCACGCTCAAATTCATTGCGACTGTGGGGGAGGAAACCTCATCAATCGGTGCCGAGCAATTGGTCAACGGAGGGTATGCGGATAATCTTGACGCAGTAGTGATTGGTGAACCGACTGATAATGAACTGTCCATTGCCGAAAAAGGTGCGCTTTGGGTTCGGTTGACAACCTATGGGAAAACAGGCCACGGATCAACACCAAGCCATGGAATTAACGCCAATGAACATATGATTGCGATTCTCTCAAAATTTCAATCTGAGTTTCAGTTTGACTATGAACCGGATGATTTGCTCAGTGAACCAACGTCCAGCATTGACGTGATGAGGGGCGGAAACGGAACAAATGTCATTCCGGATAAATGCGTGGTAGAAATAGATATGCGTACCTTACCATCGCAAAACCACGAGACGATCATCGCATCCATTCAAGCAATCATTGATGGAGTGCAAGAGGATGTTCCCGAACTGAATACAACGGTTGAGATTATCAATGATATGAATCCGGTAAAAACACCAAAGGACGATGAATTCGTTCAGAGTCTTGTTAAAGTCATTGAAGGAGTGCGCGGCAAGAAAATTGAACCTTACGGGTTTTCGGGTTATACGGATGGCGCCTTTTTTTCAAAAGTAGAAAAAACATTTCCGATTACCGTTGTCGGACCGGGCTATCCGCCGGTCGCTCATCAACCGGATGAATATGTTGCCCGTGCACCGTTTTTCGACTCTATTCAAATATACAAGAAGATCGCTATTGATTTTTTGAGCTGACAAGGTGGGTTCATATGAACAGAGAGCTCGACTCAAGAGATCCATGCATGGCTGATCATTTTCCGGTGCTTCAGTTATGAATAAACATAATGAAATGCGCTCCGGCGTCCTTTATACTTTTTTCGCTTTTTTTATATGGGGTTTTCTGACAATCTATTGGAAATGGCTGGGTTCAGTCGACTCCGGCGAGGTACTTACGCATCGAATTGTTTGGGCGTTCGTATTCATGCTTGTAGTGATTCTCATGCGCAGGGAGTTTGGGACGTTGCGAAATCAAACGGAATGGCTTATCCAACAACCGGTACAATTGCTGCTTGTACTGGCGAGCTCAATCTCCATTAGTGCTAACTGGATTATTTATGTCTGGGCGGTCGCACATGCACATGTGATTGAGGCAAGTCTGGGTCTATATATCATTCCACTTGTTAGTATGCTGATGGGAATCCTTTTTTTAAAAGAGCATGCAGGAGCATGGGAACTTATTTCTATTGCGCTTGCAATCATAGGTGTCCTCGTAATGACCTTCCATTTTGGACATATTCCATGGCTTGCTTTAGCTCTTGCCGCGACTTCCGGTGTTTATAGCCTGTGCAAAAAGTTTGTCGTGTTTGAGGCTTACGTCGGTATGACCATTGAGACGATGTTGATGGTCCCGTTTGCAGTGATCGTTCTCGTCGTCAATGGAATTCGAACGCCGGAATCCATAACTCTCTTCTCGGGGAGCACAGGATTACTTTTGGTTGGCGCAGGAGTGCTCACAGCGCTTCCACTCATCTGGTTTGCGGAAGGAGCGAAACGTATCCCGCTGACCATGATCGGTTTTTTCCAATATATGACTCCTTCTGCTGCCTTCCTCATCGGACTTTTTGTTTTCCATGAGCCGATTGATCGGATTCAGCTGTTATCGTTTCTCTTTATTTGGCTGTCTATAGTCGTTTATGCATGGAGCGAATGGGCGAAAGCTTCTGTGAAGATGCGAACAGCGGACTCAAGCTGAAAAGGTTGATGAAACGGGTAGATTGACAAGTGCAGATGGATGTTGGAAAATAAATATAACTGATTTATTATTGTGATAATTATTTTTTCTTGTGATTCGATGAACAGTAGGGCGGTGGTTTTATTAACGCGGAGTTGGAAAGATTCAAAGATTTAGTCGATTTTCTAGGTGAAGTACTTGGAGATGATATAGAAATCATTCTCCATGATGTAACGGATCTCGAAAATTCGGTGGTTGCGATTAGCGAAACAAATTTAAGTGGACGAGAAATTGGATCTCCAGTCACAAATTTGATTCTTAAGATGTTGAAGGAAGGAAGATCGCAACATAAATCGTTTATCACCAATTATGAGGGTGTTGCCAAAGACGGAACGGTTTTACGTTCGTCAACTTTCTTCATACGCAACTCAAAAGACGAGATAATCGGTATGCTTTGTATCAACATTGACTACAGAAAAATGGAACAGGTGATTGACTATTTGAATAAATTTGTTGGCGTTTGTAAACCAGCAAAGAAAAAGAGTCCGCCGGCAGTTGAACATTTGAGCCCCTCAATTGAGGATCTTGCTAAATCGAGTATTAAAGAGATCGTTGGCGGCGTGAATATTCCTCCGGAACGAATGTCTCAAGAAGAGAGGCTGGAAATCATTGAGAAATTAAATGAAAACGGCATTTTTCTCTTAAAGGGGATTGTCAGTATTGTTGCTGAGGAACTATGCACCTCGGAGGCATCCATATATCGCTATCTTAGCAAAGTAAAAAAAGTGCATGGAAGTGTGTGAAAAGAGTAACGTAAGGACCGGGCTGAGACAACGGTCCTTTTTTTGTTGGTAGTGGGTCGTCTAGGTGACTTTCTGAATAGTAGACAAAAGAAACGCAGCAATCTGCTCCAAAAAGAGGTTAGACCGAAAACATATAAAATGACCGAACGATCAAAAAGTTAAACCCAATCCCTGGGAAGTTCAACCTAAGAGAGGGAAAGTTGAACCGAACCTATGGAAAGTTGAACCGAAGAGAGAAAAATTCGTAACGAACTCCTCGAAAGTAGTAACCAATTTCCAAACTAGTAACTAATCGCGAAAAAGTTGTAACGAATGAGCTCAGACCGTAACGAATATCAATCGTAGAACAGATCTTCAATCGAACAATACGAAATTTTTTACTGCGCCGTCCGTCTTTTTTGCGCACTGCATCACTTCAGAACAGTGCGGTACCTATTTTTTCTCATTTAAAAAGCACTGAACGACCGTTTAACGGTTGTTCAGTGCCTTTCATTTTGAGCTGTATTTTGCGATTACAGATCGGTGACTTTTTTCAACATGTCGACGGCCAGGTTTGCAAAGAATTTGGCACTTGGCAGAATCGCTTTCTCATCAATGATCAAGTCCGGATGATGCAGCCCTGAGTTTCCGGAAACACCCATGAAGAAGAAAGCGCCGGGAATCTTCTTCATATATTCGGCGAAATCTTCGCCGGCAGTTGAAGGTGTTGGTGTGATCACATTTAATCCTGACGCTTTCGCAGTCTCAACAGCCCAATTTGCAAGCTTCTCGTTATTGATCGTGGCGGGTCCGAGTTTTGTAAAATGCAAGGTTCCTTTTGCGCCGAGTCCTGCGGCTACGCCTTCAACGACGCGCTGCATTTTTGCTGGAATCTGATCGCGCACATGTTCCTGGAACGTGCGCACAGTTCCCTCCATCTGGGCTGTTTGTGGAAGCACGTTCCAGGTGTTTCCAGCTTCCAAACGTGTGACGCTGATAACTGCATTATTCAGCGGCGAGATATTTCGAGCAACAATGGATTGAAGCGCGGTCATGATGTGCGCCGCGACGAGAATAGAGTCTATACCCTTGTCCGGAGCTGCGGCATGAGTTCCCGTTCCTTCCACATCAATCGTGAATTTATCAACGGCGGCCATTAGAGGGCCAGGTTTGATACCGATCGTTCCTGTTGGAAGATGCGGCATATCATGCATACCGAAGATCGCTTGTACATCATCCAGGACCCCGGTTTCCAGCACTTTCACTGCACCGCCGCCATTTTCTTCAGCCGGTTGGAAAATTACTTTAACCGTTCCTTCGAGTTCGGCTTTGCGCGCATTCAGCAGCAATGTCGCGCCAAGAATTGAAACGGTGTGAAAGTCATGACCGCAAGCATGCATTTTGCCGGGTACCTTGGATGCGAATGGAAGACCTGTCGCTTCTTGGATCGGCAAGGCGTCGATGTCTGTGCGCAGGCAGATGACCGGGCCTGGTTTTTCTCCTCGAATGACTGCGAGAACCCCGGTTTCTAGAGGCAAGTCAAGCATCTCGACACCGGCTTCAGACAGCCAACCTTTCAATGCTTTGGTTGTTTCATATTCTTCAAAGGACAATTCGGGATTTTCGTGCAACTGATGACGGTGTTCAATCAATTTTTGTTCTAATTCAATGTCTTTGATTGTTGTTGTCAAAGGGAAGTCTCCTTTATGTAGTTTAGCTAATTAATCTATTAAAGCCGCGAGATGCGGTTCTAAGCAAAATTAAGTAAAGTTAGTGTAAAACTGATGGCGTTGCATCGGCAATACCGGAGAAGGCAAGTGCAGTTAAGAGAACCGTTTGGGCGCCAACGTACGCTTTTTCCGGATTATAGAATTCTTCCAGCGTATGCATGCCGCCGCAATCACCGCCGCCGCCTAAAGTGAGCGCGGGAATGCCCAAGTGGATCGCCACATTGGAGTCCGTACTCATGGGCAGGAGTTCCGGTTCAAGATCAAAAGCGCGGAGGACGGCGATTGCTGCTTGAACAGCAGGCGCCTCTTCTGCCTGTGAACCGGCCGGACGATCACCAACGCGCTCAATCACAGCCTGTATCAATTCGCCTTTGTTCCAACGCGCGTTTTCTTCTGCAACGGATTGATGGATGCAAGCAATAGCTTTAGTCTCTAGTTCAATCAATGCCTCCTGCGATACCGAGCGCATATCAAGTCCCATCTCCGCATTTTGTGCAATTGAATTGATTGAAGTACCCCCGCTTATTGTACCAACAGTGAAAGTAGTGACCGGATCGGCAGGAACCTCGATGTCGCTGATTCGAGCAATTGCTCGTCCAAGCGCGTGAATCGCACTTGGAATGCCGAAATTGCCGAAGCTGTGACCGCCAGGACCTTTGAAAGCAACTTTATAACGGTGACTGCCGACAGCGGTGGCTGTGATACGGTTAGGACTTCCGGGTTCAATCGAAATAAAACCGCTGATATCGGCGCGGGTCTTGAAAAGTGCTTTTACTCCACGTAAATCCCCTAAGCCTTCTTCTCCGACCGTGGCGACAAAAAGCAGGGTGCGAACCGGCTTAATACCGGAATTTTTGATCGCACGAATCAGTGTGAGCAGAACGGCAAGACCTCTGCCGTCATCTGAAATGCCCGGCGCAAAGACGATTCCATCCTTAATCACAGGTTCAACAACTGTGCCTTCTGAGAAGACCGTGTCAAGATGAGCGGAAACCACAACTTTCCTCTCATCATCAATTCCCTGAATGCACCCCAATACATTTCCTTCAGCATCTGTATGAATTTCCTGCAAACCAAGATCTCTGAATCGTTTGGCCATCCAGAATGCTTTTTCTGATTCTTTGAACGGGGGAGCAGGAATTGACGTTAACTCAATTTGCTCTGAAGTCGTCCGTTCATTGTCCGCAATGAGAAAATCACATGCGTCTTTAACTTGGGGAAGCGCACGTAAATCGCGAATGACCGTGTCACCACTTAGATTTTGATCGCCCATAATGATCACTCCTAGATTAGTAGACTCTATTGATAGAAAAACAGGACCTTTGTTGAACGAATTGTAACTAAGTGCTGTTACTAGAATACTACAACTGTGATAAAATTTTGAACAATTTTTTTAATGTGTATTGTCAAATTCTCAAAAATTTATTATCATTGTAATAAATTCTATCATATCTCGAAATATATTGGTCCTTTATTCAAAAAAAGATACAAAAAGAATTTATTATGAAAGAATAGCTCACTTCATGTAAGGAAAAGTCACATTTTTTGTGAAAATCATTTATTATTTTAATAATTTTTTTGACTAATAGTTTCAAGTCATTTATAATTGCTTTATAGTTTTTGCGAATTCTGAAAATAGTCTATAATTTCATTGTTCTCATTGTTACTACTAGTAATTAATTTCTTAGCAGGAGGTCAGAAAATGAACGATTCATGGTCTGACGATTTAGAAAAATCTTTCGATACGATGGTAGAGTGGCGACGCTACCTCCATCAGCATCCTGAACTCTCTTATCATGAAACAGAAACCGCGGCTTTTATTCTGGAGAAACTCAAGAGTTTTGGAATCACCGACATTAAGACGCATGTCGGCGGGTATGGGATTGTTGCTCGAATTCATGGTGCAAAACCAGGGTTGACTGTTGCATTGCGCGCGGACTTTGACGCACTTCCGATTGATGAAGAAACAGATGTTCCATATAAATCGAAGGTACCGAATGTAATGCATGCTTGTGGACATGACGGCCATACATCAACCTTGCTTGGCGTGGCTAAAGTGATCCAAGAACATCGGAGTGAACTCGCGGGCGATGTCGTACTGCTTCACCAGCCTGCTGAGGAATATCCTCCGGGCGGTGCTCAGGCGATGATTAAGGATGGCTGCTTAGATGATGTCGACTTGGTCTTTGGAACACATCTTTGGAGTACGGTTCCTTTTGGAACGATCGGCTATCGCAAAGGTTATTTCATGGCTGCAGCAGACTACATAAAAATCAGCATTCAAGGAAAGGGCGGACATGGATCCGCGCCTCATCTGTCCATTGATTCTGTAGCTGTCGCTTCTCAGGTTGTCAATCAGCTTCAAATGATCGTTGCAAGAGAAGTTGATCCGCAGAAAGCGGCTGTTGTGACCATAGGCAAATTTAATGCCGGTGTCGCTCCGAACGTGATTGCCGATACGGCGGTTCTTGAAGGAACAGTGAGAACTTTTGATCCGGCTGTTCGCGAATCAATAAAAAAAGAATTGGCGTCCATTGTTGAAAATGTATGTGCCGCGTACCATGCGCAGGGACATGTGGCTTATCATGACGGTTATCCTGCAGTCTTCAACCATGAAAAGGAAACCGACGTTTTCAAGAAGGCCATGGATGAAACATTTGGCGAAGGAACGGCTGTTGAAATTGCTCCGCAAATGGGCGGAGAAGATTTTTCAAGCTTTTTGCTGGAAAAGCCCGGCATGTTCTGGTTTTCCGGAGCGGGGAATCCTGAGGTCGGCGCAAGCTATCCGCACCATCATCCAAAGTTTAATTTTGATGAACGTGTAATGCTTGTCGCAGGCAAGGCGTTCCTATCGATGGTTGATAAATATCTTTGCGCCAAAGAAATACCAGAATTAACCGGGAATGTGGCTGTCGGGAAAAAATGAGGAGGGTCAACGTTTTGAGTGAACTCTTAAAGGTAGACAAAATCAAAACCGAATTTCAAACAGATAAGGGACCTGTTACTTCAGTTGACGAAGTGAGCTTCGATTTGAAAGAAGGGGAAACAATCTGCCTTGTCGGCGAATCAGGCTGCGGGAAATCAGTAACATCGCTTTCAATTATGCATCTTTTGGATCGTAATGGTTCGGTTACAGAAGGATCCATTCTTTTTGAAGACAAGGATCTTGCGAAGGCCACAGAAGCACAGATGCGAAAGATTCGTGGAAACGATATCTCAATGATTTTTCAGGAACCGATGACTTCACTCAATCCAGTGCTTACCATTGGTGATCAGTTGACTGAAGGAATTAGGCTTCACATGAAGTATTCGAAAAGTGAGGCAAAGAAATACGCTATTGAGATGCTGAAAAAAGTAGGTATTCCAAGAGCTGAAGGCATTATCGATGAATACCCGCACAAACTGTCCGGAGGGATGAGACAGCGGGTGATGATCGCAATGGCGCTTAGCTGTAAGCCAAAGCTTCTGATTGCCGATGAACCGACAACGGCCTTGGATGTAACGATCCAAGCGCAAATTCTTAAATTAATGAAGAAACTGCGTGAAGAATCCAATACAGCCATCATTCTGATTACGCATGATCTCGGGGTTGTAGCGGAAATGGCCGATAAGGTGGCTGTTATGTATGCGGGACAGGTTGTCGAGGAAACCGATGTGTATACGCTCTTTGATAATCCGAAGCACCCATACACACTCGGCTTGATGAAATCAATTCCGCATATAACCAATCCGGACGACATGCGCCTTAATTCCATTCCAGGTTCGGTACCAAGTGCTCGAAACATGCCGAAAGGCTGCCGTTTCTACGATCGTTGTCCTCATGCAATGGAGCGCTGCTTGGCGGAAAAGCCTGAGCTCAAATCAATAGAGGACAAACAGGCGCACAGCATTCGTTGTTTCCTCTACGAAAATGAGGAGAAAAATTATGAAAAGAAGCACGCTGAAAAGGAAGTGAGCTCGTGAATATGCCGCTGGATCAGGAACCATTGCTTCAAGTCAAGCACTTGAAAAAGTACTATCCAATAAAAAAAGGCGTTATATCTAAAACGGTAGGCTATGTCAAAGCCGTTGACGATGTCAGCTTCGATATCTACCCGGGCGAGACGATGGGTATCGTCGGCGAGTCAGGCTGCGGGAAATCGACAACGGGCCGTTCATTGGTGCGGCTGGAAGACCCGACAGCCGGACAAGTTCTTTTTCAAGGAAAAGATTTGGCAAATGTATCTCATAAAGAAATGAGAAAGCTGCGTACCGATCTGCAGATCATTTTTCAGGATCCTTACTCTTCATTGAATCCAAGAAAACGGATTGGCGACTTGCTTGCTGAACCGCTGCTCGCACACAAGCTGGCAACGAAGCAAGAGGCAGATAAAAAAGTTAATGAAATTATGGAGATTGTCGGACTTCCAAAGCAATACAAAAACCGTTATCCGCATCAATTTTCCGGAGGCCAGCGTCAACGTATCGGTATCGCCCGCGCACTAATGCTGAGGCCGAAATTGATTATCTGCGACGAGCCGGTTTCAGCACTTGATGTGTCGATTCAGGCACAGGTACTTAACCTGCTCAAGGATCTTCAAAAAAGTCTGAATCTGACTTATGTCTTTATTGCGCATGGGCTGGGTGCCGTCAAGTATATCAGCGACCGGATAACCGTTATGTACTTGGGAAAGGTCATGGAGCTTGCGACGACACGGGAAATATTTGAACACCCCAAGCATCCATATACAGATATCTTGCTGAATGCCTATCCCATTCCGAACCCGCATGAACGGAATCGGAATCAGATGGTCATTGAAGGCGACGTTCCGAGTCCGGCAAATCCTCCAACCGGCTGCGTGTTCCATACTCGCTGTCCTTTCGCAAAGGATATTTGCCGTGAAAAAGTTCCGGAGTTGACCGGTAAAGCACATCGCGTTGCCTGTCATTTTCCCATTGATGAAAGAAATGCTTGAAAGGAGGAATTTAGGTGCTTCAATACATTATTCGGCGACTATTGATTGCCATTCCCGTACTTTTCGGGGTAACCGTACTGAACTTTTTCATTATTAATCTTGCTCCGGGAAATCCGGTCGATATGATGGTCAATCCGTCTGCAACACCGGCACAGCTTGCCGCGACAAAGCATGCGCTTGGTCTTGATCAACCGGTTTGGGTGCAATACTGGAACTGGCTCGTTCAATTGCTGCACGGAAATCTTGGATTTTCTTATTCAACACGTGAGCCAGTGACACAGATTCTGATGGCTCATGTTGGACCAACCGTTCTTCTGATGGGTGTTTCGCTTATTGTTGGCTACTTGATTGCTATTCCGCTCGGCATCATCTGTGCGAGAAAGCAGAATTCTTGGATTGATTATCTGGTTACCGGATTTTCTTTCTTTGGTATTTCGGTACCTCACTTTTTCCTAGGACTTGGTGTCATTTATGTTTTTGCCAGCAAACTGCTCTGGTTCCCGACCGGAAGTATGAATACGCTTGGTGGAGACGGCAGTTTTATTGATACGTTCAATCATCTTGTGCTTCCTGTTCTTGTGCTTGCTACAGGTATCGGCGGCAACATGGTGCGGTATGTCCGCTCCAGTATGTTGGATGTATTAGGCAAAGACTATCTGCGGACAGCTAAGGCAAAAGGATTGTCACAATTCTTGATCACAAATAAACATGCATTAAGAAATTCATTAATACCGATCATAACCGTAATCGGGATCGACATTCCGCTCTTGATTGGCGGCGCGATTGTCACCGAACAGGTTTTCCAATGGCCGGGACTTGGGTTGCTCACCATCCAATCCATTACATCCCGAGATTATTCGACACTGATGGCGATTAATCTGCTTGCAGCATGCACCGTACTCTTTGCGAACTTGCTGACAGATATTCTCTATGCTGTCGCCGACCCAAGAATACGGTATGACTAAGGAGGAGCAGGTGACATGGCGATGAAATTAAATCCGAACAAAAATGTGCCGGAAATGGCCGGTGCTGAAACG
Source organism: Sporolactobacillus caesalpiniae (assembly GCF_040513385.1). NCBI lineage: Bacteria > Bacillati > Bacillota > Bacilli > Caryophanales > Sporolactobacillaceae > Sporolactobacillus > Sporolactobacillus caesalpiniae. The sequence continues at coordinate 112,798 of NZ_JBEVCB010000007.1, read as the reverse complement.
TCAGGCCAGATGGTCGTCCCGATTGAAAAAGAAGAAACGTATCTACATATGATTACGCGGCGCTTTTTGAAGCATCGTCTTGCATGCGTAGGCGTTATCGTCTTTCTCTTAATTCTTTTGATTGCCCTGTTGGCGCCGGTGATCTCGCCTCAGGATCCGGCAAAAATTTTCAACGAATTTGAGGCAGCGCCGTCTGCAGCGCATTGGCTCGGTACCGATCCGGTAGGGCGTGATGTAATGAGTCGTCTTATCTATGGGGCTCAAGTATCGATCACGGTTGGAATCGGTGCGGTTGCGATCTACGTTGCAATTGGTATTGTCTTAGGGTTAGTCGCCGGGTATTTCGGCGGCTGGATCGATATGCTCATCATGCGTTTGACCGATGTGTTTATGTCCTTTCCGTATTTTATGGTCATTCTTGTGCTGGTAAGTATTATCGGACCAAGCCTGTTTAACATTACACTAGTCATTGGTCTTCTCGGTTGGCCGGCCATTGCCCGTTTAGTCAGGGGCAGTGTGCTTTCAATAAAAGAAATGGATTATGTAAAGGCAGGTGTTGCCCTCGGCTACTCGACGCCGAAGATTCTTTTTCAGCACATACTTCCGAATGCACTCGCACCAATTCTTGTTAACGCAACATTCGGTGTCGCTTCGGCCATTATTATGGAAGCGTCGTTAAGCTTCCTAGGGATGGGGGTTCGGCCTCCGGCAGCTAGTTGGGGGAACATGCTTACACAAGCGGAATCGATTACGGTATTATCCTCGCAGCCATGGCTGTGGATTCCGCCGGGCTTAATGATCTTGCTGGCCGTTCTTTCGGTAAACTTTATCGGTGACGGACTTCGCGATGCTATTGAGTCGCAAAATGCGAAATAAAACATATAAAAAGGGGATGCACAACACAATGAACCGACACAAATCGATGCCAAAACGTATTTTGAACTATGCGATTACTTCACTGATGGTTATGTCGCTTCTGCTTCTTGCCGCTTGTGGCGGCGGTTCCGGATCGTCAGGCAGCAGCAAGAAAAAAGATACGATGTATATTGGAACGGTCAATCCTCCAGGCGGATTTAATCCGATTAACACAGGCGACATCGGCGGTCAGTTCGCAATTCGCGTGATGTTGGATGCTTTTCTTGATATGACTGCACCACTGAAGTTTCAGTCGAAATTGGCAAACTCAATCGACACATCGGACAATCAGACCTATACCATTAAATTGAACCCTAAGGCTAAATGGACCGATGGCAAGCCGGTAACTGCTGATGACGTTGTGTTCACATTTAACTTAATTGCCAATCCGAAAACTGAAGTTGCTGTTGGCTCGAACTTGTCCACACTGACCGGTCTTGATGGTAACGGTAAATTGACCGGCGGCGCAAAAACGATCCCGAATCTGAAAAAAATTGACGAACATACGGTTTCCTTTAAAACAAAGAAACCGGTTGACCCTAATTACATTAAAGAAATGATTGGTACGAAGATTATTACGATGCCACAGCATGTACTTAAGGACATTGCTCCTGAAGACTTCTCAAAGAGCAAATATGTTCAGGCACCAAATGTAACGAACGGACCTTATAAATTTGTCACATACAGCAAGAATACGTACATTCAATACAAAGCAAACAATGACTACTATCTTGGCAAACCAAAAACACCTAAGTTCTTTATTAAGATCATGCAAGCACCGAACCTTTTAAGTGAACTCCAATCCGGATCCATCCAAGCGAATACGTCCGGAGGTATCGGCAACCTGCCGTTCCAAGATGTTGAAACAGCTAAGAAACTTAAGAATGTAACAACGGAAATTCATCCGCAGATCGGATTCCAAACGATGCAGTATAATACCAAGACTTTGCCGAATGCCAAAATTCGCCAAGCACTTGCCTACGCGATTGACCGTCAGCAAATTGTCGACAAGCTGCTCAAAGGAAACGGAGAAATTGTCGATGGACCTTACACATCACAGAGCCCTTACCTCGACAAGAGCACAAATGTGATCAAATATGATCCTAAGAAAGCAAAACAAATGCTGAAAGACGCTGGTTGGGACTTTAATAAAACATTGAACTTCGTTGTGCCGATTGGTAATAAAGTCCGTGAACAATCTGCCGACATCATTGTCCAGAACTTCAAAGCAATCGGTGTTAAAGTGAAAGAAACAACCTATGATTTCCCTACCATCATGCAAAAAGGTAAAGCTGGGGACTTCGATCTGCTTCTGATCGGATTTACATTCAACCTTGATCCGGATGTTTCTGCTCTGTACGGACCGAATGGTGCTTACAACTTTATGAAATACAAAAATCCAGAAGCAATTAAACTGATTGAACAAGGTAAATCAGAACCGGATAGTGCGAAACGTAAAGAAATCTACAGCAAACTGCAAAAGATTTGGGAAGAAGATATGCCTGTCGTTACGCTTTATTCAGATCATGAAGTCGTTGTGAAGAGTAAAGACCTTGCTTACGGCGGTGCTTCATCTTACTGGCCAGGCACAGTTGCTAATTTCCAGAAATGGGCATTCAAGAAATAAGCAATCTTGAGCGTTAAATTCGGCTCAATTTAATGGTACACATTTAAACAGCTGCTCTATATTGAGTCAGCTGTTTAAATTTTTTACTCATCAAATTAATGAAGTTAAGGAAGCGATATCATGGATGACAACAAGAGAAAAGTACTGGAGGAGGAAGTACGCGCACAAGCGGATCGATCAATTGAAACGCTTTACAGCTATTTACGACTCAAAACAGTTTCCGCTCAGAATTTGGCCATTCCCGAAACGGTCAACTTTGTATCTGAATTATTGAACAGCCTTGGCGCAGAAGTTAAGGTACTTGACGACTTAGGCGGCAACCCGATAATTTACGGCTTTTTACCTGCCGATGAAAAAGGCAATGCAAGCAAGACCTTGCTTTTCTATGATCACTATGACGTACAGCCACCGGATCCGCTTGATGAATGGAATTCAGATCCGTTCGAGCCTTATTTGAAAGATGGTATCCTTTATGCGCGCGGTACCGCTGATAATAAGGGAACATTAATGCAGCGTTTGGCTGCAATTAGAGCATTGGAGAACACCGATGGCCTGCCTTGCAATATCAAGTTTCTTATTGAGGGTGAAGAAGAAGTCGGTAGCCCGAGCATAGCCGCCTATTTAGAGAAATATGCAGAGCTATTTAAGTCGGACGCTTGCATCTGGGAGTTCGGCAATAAGGATGCAGCGGAACGCGTATCGCTTTTTGCCGGAATAAAAGGGTCTGCTTATTATGAATTCTCAACGAAGAGCGCGATCATTGATATTCACTCGTCGCTCGCCGCCGTCATTGATAATCCTGCATGGCGATTGGTTCAGGCACTTGCTAGCATGAAAAATCAAAACAACGATATAACCGTCGACGGTTTTTTTGATGAGATTGAGGAACCAGATGAAGCATTAATTAAAACGGTTCGCGCGGTTCCTTTTAATGATGCAGCATTGAAAAAATCGTTTGGTCTTACGCGTCCGTTTATTACCGAAGCACGCGGTGAGGTACCCCAGGACGCGCTAATGCTATACCCGACGTTGACGATCTGCGGTATGGTCAGCGGTTATATCGGTGAAGGTGCTAAAACCGTTCTTCCTAAAGAGGCAAAAGTAAAAATTGATTGCCGAATGGTTCCCGGACAAACCGGCGAACATCTGCTTGCTTGTTTTGAACGGCATCTTGTTCGTCACGGTTTTTCAGATGTTAAGGTGGAAATGATCGAGTCACAGCGTGCTTTCCGCTCGGATATAAATGATCCGTTCTTGAAATTAGTCAAGAAGACTGCTGAAGAAGCGTACCAGTCTGAAGCCGTTCTGTATCCAAATTCGGCAGGGACAGGTCCAATGTATGTTTTCGATAAATACCTCCATCTTCCGATTGTCAGTACTGGGGTTGGCTGGGCAGAATCCAAGGCGCATGCACCAAATGAATCGATCCGTATGAAGGATTATGTTGACGGAAGTCTGCACATGGCTTACTTACTGACCGAATTTGCTGAACACTAAAAACATAAGACGGAAGGTGAATCTGATTTGGGACTAATTGATGAAATTAAGCGTATGATTTATGACAAAAGAAACACCTATCAATTGCTTAGCGAAAAGGTTTGGGATTTTGCGGAACTTCACTTTGGTGAAATCCAATCTGCTGAATGCTTGAGCAAAGCACTTGAGGAAGAAGGATTTGCCGTTGAGCGCGGTGTCGCCGGTTTGAAGACCGGTTTTATCGGAAGCTACGGCTCTGGCAAACCGGTTATTGCTTTTCTTGGCGAATTCGATGCACTTGCCGGATTAAGTCAGAAGAGAGACAAAGCTGTTCATGATCCGATTGTACCCAATGGGAATGGTCATGGATGTGGACACAATCTGCTAGGAGTCGGCTCACTTGCAGCAGCTTTTGCCGCAAAAGAATACATGACGAAGCATCAGCTTACAGGAACCGTCCGTTATTACGGCTGCCCGGCTGAGGAGAGTGGAAACGGCAAGGCTTATATGGCTAGAGAAGGCTGTTTCAAAGATGTGGATGCTGCCTTTTCTTGGCATCCGGATTCAAAGAACGCGGTGCAGCATCTTTCTTCCAATGCGGTCATTGAAGCACGATTTACTTTTAAAGGTGTCAGCGCACATGCGGCTGCCTTGCCGGAACTCGGACGCAGCGCTTTGGATGCAATGGAGTTGATGAATGTCGGTGTCAACTATTTGCGTGAGCATATGGCGGACAAAGCGCGTGTCCACTACGCGGTGACTAATACCGGCGGGGTATCGCCGAATGTCGTTCAAGCGATTGCTGAAGAACGATTTCTTGTGCGCTCGCCGAAACCAAATGAAGTAAAGGAATTGTTCAAACGTGTTGTTAATGTCGCTAAGGGTGCGGCGCTCATGACCGACACGGAAATGAGCTATCGAATTGAAGGCGGCTGCTGCAATCTGATTCCGAACACGGCACTGCATCAAGTGATGGCCGGTTATATGGAGGAAATTGGTTTTCCTGAACCGAGTAAAAAAGATGAGGCTTTTATAAAGGATATTTATGATTCATTGGGCGACAATGAGAAGAATTTTGCAATGAAATTCTTAACAAATGACGAGCGGGAAAAGATCGCCCAAAAACCGATCGCCGACTGGATTATTCCATGCCCTGACCAAGAAACCTTTATGGAAGGTTCTACTGATGTTTCCGATGTCAGTTGGAATGTGCCAACTGCCCAGTGCTTTACCTCAACTTGGGCATTCGCTACGGTGCCTCATACATGGCAAGTAGTCGCTCAGGGTACACAAGATTTTGCGTTAAATGCGGCTTTGTTTGCCGGAGAAGCGATGGCGTGTACCGCGCTCAAAGCTGTGGAAGATCCGGAACTGCTAGCAGCGGCAACGCGTGAATTTAAGGAGCGGCTCGATGGTGAAACCTATGAGTGTCTGATTCCACCGAGTGTAACGCCATCTAGTTTATTATAAAAAATGGGTAGTTTAAAGAGAACTTTTTTCAGAATTTCTGGAGAAAGTTCTTTTTTTTTTGCATGAAAATGGCAAGAAGGTGCAGGTTAAAGAAGGGATGCGCGTGTGGAATCGTGGAGAAAGTACATCAGCTTGGGAAGGTGTGAGGGCGACCTGAAACCATGCGAGCAGGTCCATCACGAAAATGGTCTGACCGCAGAAGGGAGAAGAGGGTTATGAGACGTAATAATTGGCGAGGCTTTCTTGCTTTAAAAATTCTAATTGTCTTTTTTTTCGTTATTTGTGTCATTTCTGGGATTCTTAGTCTTTTCCCGGGGAATCATGCAGAACGAAATGCTCAAATGGTAACGGCTGAGCGACATATGAGCGATTCCAAACGAATCCATCATGTCTTTTTCAAAAAACCGAAATTGACTCCGAATGCGAATCAGGAGCCGAAGGTTGCACACAAACTTTTTAAAGGAATACATACGATTGATTTTACATTTGGCGTCCTTCCGGATACGCAGTATTACAGTCGATCTCACCCGGATATCTTCAAACGAATGAATCATTGGTTTGTCAGCAACCGTGATTCACTGAAACTAAACTATATTTTTCACTTAGGAGATATTGTTAATAATTATGATCAACCGTATCAATGGAAGGCCGCCGACAAGGCGATGAATATCTTGGACGAGGCAAAAGTGCCGTATGGTATCATCACCGGAAACCATGATGTCGGATTTCAAAAGAATTACCGCTCTTTTGATCGCTATTTTGGCGAAGAACGGTATATGTGGAATCCGTGGTACGGGGGATCCTATGATAACAATAAAGGGCATTTTGATTTAATTAACGCGAATGGTCAGAACTACATTATGCTTGGCATGGGATGGGGCATTGGCGGGCAAGAAATCGCCTGGATGAATCATGTTTTGCATGTATATCGCAACCGGATCGCCATTTTGTTCGTCCATGACTACCTCGGGAGCTACGGGAAGCGGACGACACAAGGACAAATGTTATTCGAAAAGGTCGTTCTGCCGAACCGTAATGTCCGAATGGTGATGAACGGGCACAGCTATGGCGCAGCGCGACGTGTGGACACGGTTGATGATAATCGTGATGGTAAACCAGATCGGAAAGTCATGCAAATCTTATCGGATTACCAATCGGTTAAAGGCGGGCAAGGGTATATCCGCATCATGGGCTTCGACCTTAGCCATGATAAAGTCTATGTGCGTACCTTTTCACCTCAGGTCAATCGAACGCACGCATTCAAGAAAAACAAAGATAATTTCACTTTCAAATTTGATTTGGATCAGAAACCGAAGAAAACAGTTCATCAATAGAAAGAAAAAGGCATTGTTCTTTATTTGACCAAGAACGATGCTCTTCGTGTTTATACTAAAGAAACACAGCTCACAAACATGGCCCCGACTTAGAATATCATTGAGTCAAAAAAATCACACAATTCATTAATCTTATCTTCAAAAAACTTCGTTATAATGAACTCAACAAGCAGAGAGGGATGATTGACATGAGAAAAAAAGCGACCTATATACAATTAGTTAAACGAAACAAAGAAGAAATTATGAAGAATCATCATGAACTGAACCGAATTGAACAGATCTTGGATGACCGGCGTGTTGCCAATGTGAACGTTAAGGCTCAAGGATAATCAGGATACTGGGAAAAAGAATAGTGACCGTATATAGAACAGCAGGGTTCGATGAATCATGGAGCCTTGCTGTTTTTATGTGTGCTTTTTTTGATATGATGATCGTATTAAGAAAATCATTGAAGGGGTGAACTCATGAGAAAATGTTTAAAGTTTGAAATCGCGATAATCGCCTGCCTGATTCTTGTACTATAAGAAAGTTCAAAAATTCAGCGGAGTATAGTATAAGCGCAACTAAGTCTTCGCCTTCGTCAGAGACTAGCGAAGCCAAGTTTTCTAATACTAACTGTTGCTTGCAGCGCAACGGAAGCAACAGCCTTGCCTAAAGTGCATCGATACACACTTTATAAAGCAAAGCCGTCTCGAATGAGCACCCCAGAATTAATGTACATTCGCTACCCGCAAATTAGGCAATTGTCAAACAAGAAAACGGAAATGAAAATAAATAAGACATTAAAGAACTATGCGGAAAAGGTATACGAGAACCGAAAAAAATTCATTAAAGAAAATCCGCCGTTTAAAGGCGGCGGCGAAATCATGAAAAGCCAGTACGGATTGTCATACAAAGTACGCTATTTTAAGCATGGAAAATTGAGTATTGAATTCAGCGAAAATGAGTATTCAGCTGGTGCGGCACATGGCGTCTCCAGTTATACGACCTATAACTTTTTAACAAAAAACGAAAAAAATGTCTCTCTAAAAACGAATTTCAAGTCGAATTCCGCTTACCAAAAGGCAAATCATTATGTTCAGACCTACATGAAAAAGCATAAAGACCGTTACTACCTTGCATTTAGTAATGGCAATAAACCGACTATTTACGGACACAGCTATTTTTGGACGAATCACGGATTAAAGGTTCAATTCGCACAATATGAAGTTGCACCGTTTGCCCTCGGAGCACCGACCTTATCGATTCCTGAGAAATTTTTGGGAGAGACATTACCTTAAGGTGAACATGTTCTGAAAATGAAATTACTCAACGACTTTGATCCCAAACGATGAGATAAGGCCAGCTGCCTGAAATTGATTGATTTTTAGTCCTCTCACCAAGTTAACGTCAATTCGGATCATCGAAAATTCACAACTGGACAGGTTAATGTCTTTAAGCGAGGTCTCGCTGAAATCAGCTCCGTCGATGAAGGAACGATCAAACGTCATTTTTTTCATTTGCACATGTTGGAAAGAGGCGTCATTGATTTTATCTGTTTCAAAGGTGATCTGTGTAAATTTTGCTTCTGAGAAATTCACATAGGTCATGAGACAGTCGGTGAATTGTGTATCCTTGAAGGTCGCTTGGATAAAGTTGGTTCCTAATAATTTACAGGCAGTAAACGTATCTCGATACAAGAGCGCCTTCTCAAAATCAAAATTGGAAAATTCACAATGTGAAAACGAGCAGTCTAAAATCTCTGTTTTCGTGAAGTCGTCAAAGAGAAACACGCAATGGATAAACTGAACGCCGCTCAAAAGCTTTCGTTCCTGATTGCTGTCAATTTCGCAATTCTTTAAAATAGTTCCTTCTTCGATTTCTTCGAGAAAGAGTGTCTGTTCTTCAACGAGCCTCTCATGCTCCATAAAGGATTCACCATACTTTCATTAATGGTTAAACAAACATATTAAGTGATGCGTTTACTAAAAAAGCTTCGCAGGGCTGATCCCTGTGAAGCTTTTTCTTAATTATGGAGCATAGCGGGCTCGAACCGCTGACCTCTTCGCTGCCAGCGAAGCGCTCTCCCAGCTGAGCTAATGCCCCTCAGTAATACTATGTAGTAAAAGCCTTTAGATCAACGTTTTTGAGGCATTCTGTCAAGTTAATCTATCAAGCAAACCGCTGCGCAGATAATAGTCAGTAGATTTACTGTACTGCGCTCTAATTTATTTGTCAAGTCTGCCACGATGCGGTCCAGTGGTCAACGTAAATCTAAAAAGCAGGTCAACCCTGCGTAGCGCTCTAAAGAAGTGGAAAAAATAGAGGTTTCATGCTCTTGTTGACCTATCGCAAAGAGTGCTAAAATTCATATAAATGGGAATGCCTTCAACACATACGATCAACGTGGAATTCATATATTTTTAATTTCATAAAATCGTAGTTCAGAAAATGAACGGTTAAACATATGGAAATATTGATAATACAGGGTATTTGTTAGATATAAAATATAAAGGCTGATTTCTTGAGGGAGTGTTTTTGTGAGCCAAGACCAAGACAAAAAACAATCAAACGAATACAAAAAACATCCAGTGATCAATCTCTCAGACTCTATTAATCGTTCAATGGTCGGTGATTTAAAATCATTAACCAATGGCGGTTGTCTTACAAACATTATTACTCTGGTTGTGGTTATAGTTATTATTGGTGGAGGACTTCTTATCCTTTCACAATGTTCTCGTTAATTTCCTGATGATTAAAAAAGTACACTATTCTTCCACCATTATTTGATACTAAATAGATATTACCGCTACTCTGCGATCTGGAAGCTGAACGGAGGAGGGCACGTTCAGTGTGGCGGTAGGCCACTTGCGCGAATCGCCTCTTAGTCTTGACTTTGATATAATAAGTAGTAGAGCAAAAGGCGGGAGGAAGAACAACCTTCATGAAAGCACAGGACAGAGTATATGAAGCCTTATCGCAGTTAGCGAATCAAACGGATAAAGGGGTTACGGCTTCAGAATTAGCCGAACAACTGAATTTGAGTCGGCCGGTCGTCAGCCACTATTTAAGCGGTTTGTTAAAAGAAGGCCGCGCACAGAAAAGTGGGACCAAACCAGTTTATTGGGTTGCTGTCCATCATGAAGTAAATGAGCCCGTACGAGAAACCGATGCCTTTCATGCGTTTGTTGGTTATGACGGAAGTCAAAAATCAATTATTGAGCAGTGTAAAGCGGCGGTCAACTATCCTCCGAATGGTCTGCCGCTGATCATTAATGGAAAGAGCGGTGTGGGCAAAAGTTTTCTTGCAAGCTTGATTTATCGCTACGCACAGGACAAAGGCGTGATTGAGGCGAATGCACCGTTCATCATTTTGAACTGCGCGGATTATGCCAATAACCCGGAGCTGCTTTCAAGCACATTATTCGGTCATAAGAAAGGTGCCTTTACCGGAGCGGATCAGGATAAAGAAGGACTGCTCAAACAGGCGGATGGTGGTTATCTGTTTTTTGATGAAATTCACCGTCTGTCCTTTGAAAATCAGGAGAAATTATTTGTTTTTATGGATAAAGGGCAATTTCGGCCAATCGGTGAGAATAAAAATTGGCAGTCGTCTAAGGTTCGTTTGATTTTCGCGACAACCGAACAAAATGATGAAGTACTTCTAGCAACGTTTCGAAGAAGAATTGCGTTAAAAATTCATATTAGCGATTTAAGTGAACGGCCATTTTCCGAACGGCTTCAACTGGTCTATAACTGCTATTTTCAGGAAGCCAAAAAAATTCATAAAGATATTGAAGTCAGCAGTGAAGTACTTAATCAATTATGTTTTCAACAGCTTGAAGGCAATGTCGGTATGATGCGTAATATGATTCAATTGAGCTGCGCGCATGCATTTACCGCGCAGCCGAATCAAAACGTCTTAATGATCAATTTAACGTATCTTCCGTTAAATAACGAACAAAAAACAGATCATGTGGTTTTGCATCGCCATTTATCACCGCTGCGCGTTCACTTTGAAAATGAGGCACTTGAATTGAAACCGGCAACTCGCCAATGGGCGCGGCAAATCGCCGACTTTTTATCCTATCTAGCCAATTATCCTGAAGAGGATACGGCAAACGACCGCTCCACACTGATTCTGGAATTTAAAAGACTCTCGCAGCAGATCAGTCAGAACAAGCGTGAGGAGCGTTCCTTTATCGGTCAATTTTCCTCAATACGTGAGTTGGTGGATGAACATGCGCTATGGATGAAAGAACGCTATGGGGTCGAGTGCTCAAAGGAAACGATTGACGGAATGTACGACGCCTTCGTTCTGTTGAAACGTGTCGATGAGTTGCCTGAATTTGATATGGAGCTGCTAAACAAACGAGTGGCGCGCTTGTTTCCAAAGGCGCATTATGTCGCCGAGAAGCTGATGGAGCGCATTGCAGCATTCACGGATCGATGGCCGCAGGTGCTGACGCAAATCTATACCTTTTATTTACAACCTCATCTGGAAGAAAATATCCGTCTGCACGGTCTGATTGTCGCCCATGGCCGCCACACGGCGAGCAGTATTCAGGCGGTGGCCAATCAATTGTGTCATACCTTTGTATTCGAATCGATTGATATGCCGATTGCCACTGATCTTAGTAAGATTATTGATAAAGTAAAGGACTATCTGAAAAGACAGGATACAAGTGACGGATTAATTCTGCTTGTGGATATGGGGTCCTTAACCCGTCTCTATTCATCGATCAAGAATCAGCTGATTGGTGATCTTCTCATTATCAATAACTTAACTACGGCAGTTGCGCTTGATATTGGTATGAAGATGGTGCAGAATGTTCCGTTTAAGAAAATCGCGGAACAGGCGAAAACGAATTATGCCATTGAGGCCCGCTACTTTGAAGGGTTGACGCAGGGAAAAAATATTATTATTTCGTGTATGTCCGGGGTCGGTATTTCCAATCGTGTGCGCGAGATAATGACGCACTATATTCCCCAGGAGTATCTCTCAGTACTGACGATGGAATACAAAGAGCTGCGGGACGCGATCGCGCGCAATGATGAGTCTTATTTTAAACAGACCATGTTTATTATTACTACATCAGACTTGCCATCCACGCTTGACGTGCCTAATGTCAATATTTATGAAATTCTCGAAGACAAGGGTAAGAACTACTTGTGGAAAGGGCTGAACGGTTTCCTCAGTCGTCCGCATTTTGAACTCATGATTCAAGAGTTCTTGAAGAACTTCACGATCGAAGGCGTGTCTAATCGTCTAAGCTTCCTAAATCCGAACGTTATTATTAATGAAGTTGAGCACGTGATTTCCATGTATGAAAAATATTATGAGATCTTGCTCGACGGCAAGGTCAAATTGAATTTGTATATGCACATCGCGTTTATGGTCGAGCGCTTAATCACGACAAAAGACAGCAGTGCACGAGACAATGTCAGTGTGCAACACTCGGAAAAAGAGCAAGAATTTATCGCGATAACGAAAGAGATTTTCCACGATATAGAAGCTAAGTACAATATTCATGTCAATGGTTATGAACTTTCATTACTTTATGAACTACTGAAACCGTTTATCGTTCCTAAACCTTAATTTGCAACAGTTGCGCAACACATAACGGAAATTGACATTGATTTTTCTCAGTGATAAATGGGTGCGTTTTTTCATCGGATTGCCTTTAAAGAGTAAACGGATACATAATGTGTTTAAAAAGGACACTGGATTCATGCATAAGTGTTTAAAAATGAATAAAACGCGTGATTTATAAACGGTTAAAGAATAGCAATTTGACGCTTAATGTCGTTTTTTGCAGATTCTTGACCGTTTTTTTATGCGCTTACAAAGCGTTTAAAAAAGTTGGCATGAAAGTTGCTTAGTAAAAAGAGAAGGCGAGGTGGAGAAAGATGAAAAAAATATTAATTGCTTCACATGGCAACTTTGCAGATGGCATAAAAAGCAGCTTATCCATTTTGGTTGGCAATACGGATTCAATCACTTTTTTAAATGCTTACGTTAATAAAGAAGATGTAGATGAAACGCTGACTCAATTTTTTGCGGATGCCTCGGATCAAGATCAACTCATCATTTTTACTGATTTGCTTGGCGGCAGTGTGAATCAAAAAGTGACACTTTACGCGCAGAAGCACCATGCATTTATTATCGCAGGATTTAACCTGCCAATTGTGTTGGAGACATTGTTCCTGCCCGAACCAATAACAAAGGAAGCTATGAATAAAAAAATAGAAGAATGCAGAAAAGCCATGGTTCTGGTAGAACCTGAGAAGCTTGCTGATACTGATGATTCTGAAGAAGATTTTTTGAGTTAACCACTAAAAAAATGGAGTGATAATTATGATCGTAGCATTAAGAGTTGATGAACGACTAATTCACGGACAAATTGCGATGACTTGGTCTAAGGAATTGAAAGTGAAAGGCATTGTTGTACCGAATGATGAAGCAGCAGGCAATGAAATGCAAAAAATGGCACTGAAAATGGCCGTTCCAAGTGAAATTAAAGTATTGATCAAACCGGTGAATGAAGCGATTAAAGTGCTTAATAATCCAAAAGCGGCAAGCATGCGCATGTTGGTTATTGTAAAAACGATTAAGGATGCACTTACCGTTGTGCAGAACGTCCAGGATATTCAATACGTCAATATTGGGAATGTCGGTAAATCTGTAAGCGGTGACAAGACGGAGCTCAGCAGCTTTGTTCTCTTGACAGATGAAGAACTTGAAAATCTCAAAAAACTCGTGGAACTCGAACCAAAAACGGCATTGCAGGTCGTTCCTTCTGCGGAGAAAAAACTGGCGGCTAATCTAATCGCTCAGTTAAAAAAATAAAAAGAAACAAGGTGAAAACTCATGTTGTATGAAGCGATTATTGTCTCTTTGATCGTTATTGCTACAGTCGGCGGTGCTGAATTACTCGGTATGACTATGTTAAACCGTCCAATCGTTATCGGTCCTTTAGTCGGCCTTGCGCTGGGTGATATTCAATCCGGTGTGCTCATTGGCGCATCACTTGAAGCTGTATTCATGGGCGTTGTGAATATCGGCGGTGCGAGTGCTGCTGAACCTGGTCTTGCGACCGCAGTTGGTACCGCATTTGCCATTACATTGGGCGGAGGCGCAGGCGTTGCCCTGCCACTCGCGATTCCAATTGGTATTCTGGGTCTACAAGTGAAAACGCTTTTATATGTAGGTGTCATTGGGTTCTTTGCTCCTGTGTTCGACCGCCTGGCGGCAGAAGGAAAAGAGCGGAAAATTGTCGCCTTGCACTATGGCGCCTGGTGCCTGCAATGGGGACTTTACGGACTGCTTCCGTTTATCGGAATCCTTGCGGGGTCTGATGCAATCAATGCTTTTGTGAAAGCAATTCCTCACGTAATTATGAACGGCTTGAACATATGCGGTGGATTGCTTCCGGCAGTCGGCATGGCGATGCTGCTGAAACTGCTTTGGGATAAGAAAATCTATGCATTCTTTTTCCTTGGTTTTGTCCTGGTTGCCTATTTGAAGTTGCCGCTCGTTGCTCTAGCAGTTCTTGGCGCTATCATTGCGGTAACCATCGCACAGCGTGATTATCAAGTAAGCCAATTGACGAAAAAAATGAATGCCGCTCCTGCCGCGGCTGCTCCTGCAGGAAATGCGGGCCAAATGGATACAGAAGAGGAGGACTTCTTCGATGAGTAAAATTACGAACGTCTCCAAAGATGAGAAAAAAATGCTGCGTAAAATGTTCTGGCGTGCGTTCACTCTGTTTACAGCGGTAACGCCGGCAAAACAAGGTGCCTCCGGTTTTTGCTATTCAATGATGCCGTTTATCGATCATTTTTACAAAGATGGGAAACAAAAGAAAGATGCACTTGTTCGTCACATGGCTTACTTCAATACAACGATTCCGTTGTCCACATTTATTATGGGCATTGCGGCATCAATGGAAAAAGAGAACAGCAAGAATAAAGATTTCGACGCAAGTTCAATCAATGCGATCAAGTCAAGCCTGATGGGTCCTTTAGCAGGCATTGGTGATTCGTTCTTCTGGGGTGTACTGCGTGTCATTGCCGCCGGAATCGCGGTCAGCATGGGCCAATCAGGGAATGTACTCGCACCAATCGTGTTCTTGCTGATTTTCAATATCCCAACGATTTTGGTACGCTATTATGGAACGTTCCTTGGCTATACCTTAGGTTCAACCTATATCGAAAAGATTTATCAGAGTGGTTTGATTCACATTTTGACGAAGGCGGCAAGTATTGTCGGACTGATCATGGTCGGCGGTATGACCAGCCAGATGGTCAAGTTTACAACAACGATTTCCATGAGCATGAAGGGCGAGTCGGTGCTTAAATTACAAGGGATGCTCGATCAGATTTTTGTCGGCATTGTTCCGCTCGGAATTACACTGCTCTGCTTCTACCTGCTGAATAAAAAAGTCAGCATCAACTATCTGATTTTCGGTGTAATCGGATTAAGCATCCTGCTGTCGGTATTCCATATTGCTTGACGGCAATAGAAACGGCTGCATGAAAGGGGCAAAACGATGAGTGAATGGTGGAAAGACGCGGTCATCTATCAAATCTATCCGCGAAGCTTCAAGGACAGCAACGGCGATGGCTGGGGCGATTTAAATGGAATTATTGAGAAACTCGATTATCTGAGAGAACTTGGAATTGACGCGCTTTGGATCAGTCCGGTTTACGATTCGCCGCAGGATGACAACGGCTATGATATTCGCGACTATCGCAAAATCTATGATCGGTTCGGAACAAATGCGGACATGGAGCGGCTGATTGCCGAGGCGCATCAACGCGGGATTAGGATCATCATGGATCTGGTCGCCAATCATACTTCCGACGAACATTACTGGTTCCAAGAAAGCAAGAAATCCAAGAATAATCCGTACAGTGACTATTATATATGGAAGGATCCGAAGCCGGACGGCAGCGCGCCGAATAATTGGGGTTCGCATTTCGGCGGATCCGCCTGGGAGTTTGAGCCGGAACGCGGTCAATATTATCTGCACTTTTACACGAAGAAGCAGCCCGATTTGAACTGGGAAAATGAAAAGGTACGTCAGGAAGTCTATGATCTGATGCAGTTCTGGGTCGATAAAGGTGTCGATGGATGGCGCATGGACGTGATCGCGGAAATCTCAAAATATACCGATTTCCCCGATTATGCGCCGCAACCGGGAAAAGAATTTATCGTTGGATCGATGCATCAAAACGGACCGCGCCTGCATGAATTTATTCAGGAGATGAATCGCGAGGTGCTCGCGCCGAACAACAGTATGACGGTCGGCGAAGCCCCGGGGTCAAACGCTGAGCTTGCTAAGCTGTTTACCGATCCTGAGCGCAAAGAACTGAATATGATTTTCACATTTGAACATGTCGAGCTCGACCGTGTGCCGAATTCGCCAAACCGTAAATGGGCGCTTCGTCCGTTTGATTTCACTGAATTGAAGAAGGTGCTATCCGACTGGCAGGCGACCTTGCGCGGCTGCGGCTGGAATGCGCTGTACTTTGAAAATCATGATCGTCCGCGTATTATTTCGCGGTGGGGCAATGATACGAATTACCGCAAAGAATGTGCCCAAGCATTTGCAACGGTTCTGCACGGCATGCAGGGAACACCTTATGTCTATCAAGGTGAAGAAATCGGCATGGTGAATGCCCATTATGACCTTGACGAATACGATGATGTGGAAATCAAGAACGCATATAAAGAATACGTTCTGAAGAATAAATCCATTTCGGAAGAAGCGTTCATGAAGGCAGTATGGCAGGTGGGACGAGACAATGCCCGCACGCCGATGCAATGGGACGCAAGTTCTGAAGCCGGATTCACAAACGGTAAGTCGTGGCTTAAAGTCAATCCACGCTATCCGGAAATTAATGTGGAGGAAGCGCTTAGTGATCCGGACTCCATTTTCTACTATTATAAGAAACTGATTGACCTGCGGCACAAGGAACCGATTCTGAGAGAGGGAACCTATCAGCTCTATCTCGCCGATGATCCGAACGTGTTTGTTTACGAGCGCACTTATGGTGAGCAAAAGTGGCTGGTTGTTGCGAACTTCTCAGAGGAGAATACGGATACTGCTCCGCTTTCTCAATTCCTTTACGATCAATGGAAACCGGTGATTGGCAACTATTCAACGGTTGATCCGCACCAACCGCTGCGACCGTACGAAGCTTTTATTATCCGCAAAGCAAACTAAAAAACGCTATTCCCCCATACTCGATTCGTTCATGAATCAGGTATGGTTTTTTTTACGCTTAGTTCTAGAGGACTGCGGTTTTCCTATAGTTCGTGCTTGGTTCACATTCAGAACAGTGGACGGATAAAGTGGAACAATAAAATGCACTCAGGCTGAGTGCATCGATCATCTACTTATTCTTATGAAGATTATGAGTGTAACTTAATAATTCTACTTTGGGTTCCGATTTTTTCGTTCCGTTTCTAGGTGTGACACCAAATTTGATTGTATCAATCCCTAAAAGCTTTGAATTTTTGTAAGCCAGAATCGTAAAGTTTATCACGAATGGCTTCGGAAGAACATTCCCTTTTTCGGCTTGACTAACTTCAACAACATCATATTTTTTATCCCACCAATTATAGTGGACCTGTATTGAGTCATCCTTGTAATAATTGGTTAATGCACTTGTGATTTGTTCATCAAAGAGAGTTACCATGAGGTGATCAGAGACTTGTTCCATTCCTTTTGTATCGTGCTTATGTTTCGGGTAACTTGCAGCATGAGCCGGTATGGCTAGGTTACTTAGAGCAAAACAAGCGATGATCAGAAAGAGTAGTGTTTTTTTTATTGGAATTACCTCCTTAGGAGATAACATTTAACAGAGATGCACAATTTATTCATGAGGTTTCTAAAAATTAACGTAGCTTATATCATTGTGCACGAAATTTAAGAATCCCAACAATTAAATAAAATCAGGAATTTTGTCCCAACCTTTTCTAATAGGAATACTATTATTCAGAGCGCTTGTTCAAACGTTCTGAAGCGATGCGAAAGACGTGTTCATTCTCTCGCTTATTAATGCTGATAATCTGTACAATTTGGGCTTGTCCGTTTATAATTCGGACAATAATTCGGATGCCAAGACGTTTTAATTTGATTTCTTTACATCCATGAAGTAAGGCAAATGGTGTATTGCTTAGCGGTTTTCCAATTTCATCGGCACGAAATTCTAATTTACGAAAGGCTTTTTCAACAAACAGATGTGATGAACCATCCAGTTTGCTGAATTCAATGGCAGCGACTCGATTAATAAATTCGATCTTGAATTTGGCCATTTACTCAAATAAATCCTCGTCTGCGATGTCATCTGGGTTAGAAAGCTGATAACGCGCATCGTCTTCAGCGGACATTAAATGCTTCAGTGAAATCGCTTGTTTTGAATCATATTCTTTTATGCGTGCAGCGGCTTCGCTATAGATCAAACGATCCTCTAGATCGTGTAAGCGTTCGTACATTTTTTCATACTGTTTATAATCAAGGATCACAGAATCGAATTTCTGATTATCGGTAATGACCTGTGGTTTGTCTTTTGCTCGCTTTCGAACGGCACTGAACGTCTTCACGACTACGGACGAAGGTATAATCTGATCTTCAGAAAACGTAGGCTTTGTCATAACATGGTCACCGTCCATACATATAATTCTTAATTCTTACGATACTTGCAGGTTTTCAAACTGGTCTGTTTTTTCTTTGTACCAAGCCTCTTTCTGCTATAATAGTTAAGTAAAGTTTCAGATAATTAACGAATGAGAAGGTGACTGATACGGAAGATCAAGACATTCAATTCGGCGGCGTACTTAGCTTTCGGGAATACAGAAAAGGAAAGGCACCCGTCGCAAGAAAAATCCTTGGTGGTGCTGTTTTTCTTGCTCTGTTCTTAATTTTTCTCATTAATTTGAGAAGTACCTCTTGGTTTCCTGCACTGTTCTATGCCCTTCCCTTTGCACTCTTTGTTCTTGTTAGTTGCTGCGTACTTTTTTATGTGGAATTTTTTGTGATCTATATAACAGATCAAGTCATAAGAAAAGAGCGGCATTTTTTGATCCGAAATGACGGAGTACATGTAACGACAGCGAATTCCGAAGCCTTCTATCAATGGAGCAATTTCCGTTCCATTCGCAACGATAAGAAGCTGTATATTCTGTATCGTTCGTCACTAAAAGGAATTATGATTCCCAAACGCTTTTTTCAAAATGAAGAGCAGCAAGAGACATTCGAAAAATTAATCGCCGGCAAAATCACACATTCTTGAGCAAGTTATACAAAGTTTTTCTCGAAAGAGGGGATTACAGTGAAGTTATTGATGGCTGGTTTCATTGTGGGCGCTTTACTCTTTTTACTTGGCTATTTTACGCCATTTCATTATTTGTTTATTGTTGTTTCGGGTATCTTGGGAGCAGGGAGCCTAGTGATTTCTGGAATGGCATCGGGTGCCTTTGTCAGCGGTGACCGTAATCGAGCCAATCTTGCGGCTGAAGACAAGGAAGGCAGATCGGAAAGAACGAATATGGTAACAAAGCTTTTTCTCTTTGGTGCACCGATTTTTGCGGCGTGTATCTTGTTAATCGCACTGACCTATTAGAAAATAGAGAGGTTATAAGAGTGAAAACAGGGATTCAACTAAATTTCTATCAGAAAAAAGATCAATCATCATTGGAAGACTATCACTTAACGGAGCAACAACTGAAGTTCAGTGGCGATCCGCTTGAGTGTTTACAGGATTGCATTCATGATAATGAACGGCATCCTATTGTGATTCGCATAGGTGAAAAAGTTGCGGGATTTTTTATCTTGCATGGCTGGGGCGGCGTGAAAGCATATAGCGACAATCAAAATGCTCTTTTGTTGCGCGCATTCTCTGTAAACAGCATATTCCAAGGACAAGGGATTGCCACAAGAGCTTTAGCCACACTGAATTCGTTTGTGAACGTACATTTTCCCAGAGTTAACGAGATTATTTTAGCGGTTAATCACAAGAACGCGATTGCCCAACATGTCTATATAAAAGCAGGATTCAAAGATACTGGCAGGCGCGCGATGGGGAGACAAGGAGAACTGTTTCTATTTCAAAAGCGGATATGATTGGTGGGGATGAAAATGAATTATGTACAAAAAATTCGTGCAGCTGTTGGCCATCAGCCGATTATTTTGGTTGTCAGCGGCGTGCTGATCATCGATGGCGAGAACCGGGTGCTTCTGCAAAAACGCATATTTCCTAAGAATACATGGGGAATTCCAGGCGGCATGATGGAACTTGGTGAGACGACTGAAGAAACCGCGACACGTGAAATTCAAGAAGAAACCAGTCTGAAACTTTCAAATCTAAAGCTGTTCAACGTCTATTCGGGTTCACCTTTGTATGAAGCAGAAAACGGTGATCAGTACGTTACAGTCACGACGATCTACACAACAAACGACTATAGCGGGCACTTGAACATTGATGCAGATGAGTCAGTCACTTTTGAATTTAGAGATCAGTACCATCTTCCCGAGTTCATGTTTCCGGAACATCGAAAAATTCTAAACGATTATTTCGATGGATGCAACGAAACGTGATTTCTTCCATACATAGCAAGGGCCGAATCAATAAAAAAGCGCATGTTCTCGGTGATCACTTTGTCTTTATGCCAGGCGATATACGTTGAAATCGATTCTGGGGCTGCCTGCCAATTCAGCTTGGTGAGCAGACCGGTTTCAATTTCTTTGCATACGGTAACCATCGGAAGAAATGCCAAACCAACCCCGGCGAGGGCACACTGCTTGATCGCCTCCACGGTGACGAATTCCATAACAGTTTCCGGAACAATCTTGTGTTTTTCAAATGCATCTTCCAACAAGTTGCGATAGGAACAGCCCTTGGCTGTTAATAAAAAGGTTTCACCATTGAGGTCATCATCTGAAATTAACGAATGTCTGCAAATCGGATTTTCTGACGCAGCAACTAGTGCCATTTTTTCGTCAATCAAATCCTCTCCGACCAGTAAAGGCGCCGGATGCTGCGTGCCCATCATCCAGCCTAGATCGATACTGCCTTCCATAATCCCCTCTCTAATTTCCGAGTCGAAATTGACGGGCTTTACAATAAGTTGTGCTTTTGGATCGTGCTGTTTATATTTTTTCAACAGTTCCGGAAGCCGATAAATGCACTGACTTTCAGTTACGCCAATTGTTAATGTTGGCGGCTTATTCATGAGCTTGTCTTCTGCGTCGCGCGTGAGCTGCATCATTTGATCTGCATACTTTTTGAACTGCCGGCCGGCTTCTGTTAGCCGAATTTTTTTGCCCAGTCGTTCAAATAATACTTGCCCAAGTTCGCGCTCCAGCGCTTGAATCTGAGCAGTGACACTGGACTGAGCAAAGTGCAGCTGACGCGCGGTTAATGTAAAGTTAAGATTTTCTGCGGCAATTTTGAAGGTCAGAAGCTGCTTTGTGTCCATGTTTTCATCTCCTTATCGGAAATATCGATTGATTCATACGGAATAATCAGCTTTTGCGATTACTTATTTCATTTTATGATCTGGGCAGTCAAAAGTTCTAGGCTCTTAAGAAATCATTAATTCGTCCTGTAACTCAGGTGTTTCCTGCTTTTCTCGAATTATTTGCGTTATGGCTAAATGCTGATTTCGGGCAAACCGTTGAAAAATCGTCTGACGTAAATGAGCCATAATGGTTGCTTCTGAAGCTGCTCCCTTGGATGGGGTTCGTAAAAAGCGAAAAAGATTCTTTTGTCTCTTCGTGTCATGACGCAACGCAATCATCTGAAGCAAGCCCATCGCGATGCAGTGGCACATCATGGATCCTTCAATCGCTTTGACCGTTTGAACAATCCGTTTTTGTGCGCGGTCTTCGGTTATGTGATCCAGCGGATCGGGTTCATCCGATTTGCGATAACGGTTCAGTTTGGGCATCGAACGGCTCCAAAAATGATAGGCAAAAGCACCGAGTGACTGTTTCATCGCTCGAAAAGTAGTTTCGGTGGTAAAACGCCAGGCATAAAGCCGGATGATGGCCTCCGGTTCTAAGGATTGATCCGTGCTGGCAAGAATCGAACGGCGTCCACCCATCACAACGAGCACAAAACGCAGTTCTTGATACAGTCCTTGCCCCCAAAGCAGATCAAGGCAGAGATAAGAGACCGTCTCTTTTTTCCCATAAAGAGACAGACGGGTCGTTTGAAACTGGTTCTCCTGCGTTTCAAACAGTGTGCTTACATGCACTTTGGTTCCTTTTTTCCGTGGACGTCCCCGTCCGCCCGTTTGAACGGGGTGTTCATAAGCCACGCAGGAGGTTTTTGCTTTCGTCACCAGATCCAGTTGCGTGCTTCCTTCCTGATTCCGTTGATTCAACCGACGAAGTGCAGGTACAGACAAGAAATAACGGTCAAGTAGAAACAACGCACGTCCCAGCACCCGAGCGGCTGAAAATCCTTGATCAATCATTTGCACCACGTGGGAGTCTTGATTTTCATCGCACGTTTCCCATTGACGAATCGTCTGGACACCATCATGAAGGCGAAGAAAAAGAGGTAGGCAGAACAACTTTCCAGCGTTTCCGATCAGGATGCCCACAGAACCCCAGAGATGTCCAAAGATGAAGGCGGACTTGGATACATCCTCGGACTCTTGAAACAATTTCTTCACAGCGGGCATGTAGCGGGCTTCTTTCGCCTGTTTGACGCCATCGCCAACGAGAACCACGGCGCCCGCTTCATGCTTGAGCGGCGCAAACTTGAGCACCACGCGCAGCCACTGTTGCCGTAGTTCGCTCAAAGACCATGCGGAAGAACGAAAGAAATGAATCATGGACTCATAACCCTTCGGGTTTAGGGACAAGTCACGAATCACCGAAGTGATTCCGAGACAGTCAGAACGTATCATCAAACCGATAATGATCACAACAAACCATTGAAACGTAGCGAATCTATGGAAACAAGAACGGAAGAACAGAAGTACAGAATCAATAAATTTTAACATGGCACTAGTCAATCGCGAAGGAACACGATAGAATAAGAACTACGATAACCCTTGGCGATTTTATCCTCTCTTTTGTCGTAGAAATAGAGGATACCATAAAATCCCATTTAAGGGTTATCCTTTTGTTTATTCACACAGAACTTTTCACTCTCCAGTTATGATGAAGGGGCGATAAAAACAAGTGTTGAAAGAAGGATGAACATGAAAACAATTCGTTTGCCGCAAGCCATTGCATTATATATTGGTGCTGTGCTCGGTGCGGGCATTCTGCTTGTTCCCGGACTCGCTGCGCAGGTTGCCGGTCCGGCCTCTCTCATTGATTGGGCTTTGCTCATGATCCTGGCTCTGCCGCTGGCACTTTGTATGGCGTATTTGTCTCAGAAGTTTCCACATTCCGGCGGCGTCTCTTATTTTGTGACGGAGGCATTTGGTCATCACGCGGGGCAGATGATCGGCTGGTTTTTCCTTATGTCGGTTCCAATCGGGGCACCGGTGGCTTCATTAACAGGCGCTGCTTATTTAAGTACGGCGTTAAGGCTTCCTAACTCGGTAACTGTTGCTCTGGCTGGCGCGGTTTTACTTTTGGCTGTATTAATTAGTTATCGGGGAATGCAAATGGCTGGAAAGGTGCAGGTCGCGGTCATTGCTATGATCCTAGTCATTTTGTCAGCTATCTTGGCAGGATCATTGCCGCATATACGCGTGAGCCATTTTCAGCCGTTCATGCCAAACGGTCCATGGAGCATTGGGCACGCATCAACGCTGCTCTTTTGGTGTTTTATCGGCTGGGAAGCAATCACCAATTATTCAACGGAATTCGTTAACCCGGAAAAAGATGTGCATCGCGCAACAATCATTTCCGCACTCTTATTAGGCAGTTTGTATTTCATGACCGCATTCGTTGTTGTCGGAACCGGAAGCGCTCAGCAGGGACAAGCCGCCTTGGTTCATGTTTCGGAGCACGTGTTTGGACGAGGCGGTGCGATTATTATTGGCCTCGCGGCTTTATTGATTTGCCTGGCGACAGTCATCGCCTATATCGGCTCAGCGGCGCGAATGGCGCGCGCGATGGCAAATGAAGGGGCGGCGCCGAGATGGATGATGAAACAATCGCAAAAATATCAAACACCGGTTGGCGGTCTTCTCTTTTTAGCGGTCTGTTTTCTCATCGTCATGACGGCTTATGCCAACGGCCTAATCTCACTGACAAAGTTGATTCAACTGCCCAATGCGACCTTTTTGCTAAACTATATGGGTGGATGCGCGGCAGGTATGGTTCTTTTCAGAAAAGAGAAGAAAAAATTTTTTATCAGCCTTGTTGCATTTCTAGCCACATTAGCGATGTTCTGTTTTGTCGGCTCGGCAATTCTTTATCCGCTGATCATTTGCTTTCTCATCCTGGCGGCACAAAAAGTGCGATTACGCAGTGAAAGGGATTTTTAAGAACGATGAGCATCACCGGTATCAGCATAAAAAAAGAATCCTTTGAGATCATTTGGTCTTAGGATTCCCATTGTTGTGCATATGCGGTTATTTTACTGCTTGAATGGTTGATGAGACGATATATTTTTCGATACTGACTCCTGGCAGCCATTCTTTTATGAATGATTTCGATTGGTCCTTTGGTGTAATTTCGATTTGCACAAAACCACTTTGCTCGAGCATGTGATGCAGGTCGCTAATGGAAGAAGCGCCGGAAACACAGCCGGAGTACGATACATCCAAATCATTTTTTATTTTCTCGGGCAGCTCTGCGGTCAGAACAACGTCGGAAATAGCCAACCGACCGCCTTTCTTCAAGACGCGGTACGCTTCTTTGAATACTTGAGGCTTGTCGGGTGAAAGATTGATCACACAGTTGGACAGAATCACGTCAATGGATTGGTCGGCGACCGGCAAATGCTCGATCTCGCCTAAGCGAAAATCAACAGTTGAAAAGGATCCTTTTTTCGCATTCGCTCTTGCTCTGCTGATCATTTCCGGCGTCATATCTACACCGATGACGGTTCCGTTGTCGCCGACTTGCCGGGCGGCAAGGAAGCAGTCGAATCCGCCGCCGCTGCCAAGATCTAATACGTTTTCGCCGGGTTTCAGTGATGCAATGGCTTGTGGATTGCCGCAGCCTAACCCAAGATTCGCGCCATCAGGCACAGCGTTTAATTCATCAATTGAATAGCCGAGCTGCCCGGAAACATCATTCTTGTTTTCTTGTGTCGCGCAGCAGCCGACATCAGAGGAAGAGCATCCGCAAGATGATGCCGACACGTCCTGCAGAGCAATTTGTTTGTAACGGTTGCGTACATTTTGTCTGATTTGATCTTTCGATAGTGCCATAGGAACACACTCCTTGGTTAGTGAACTATTTTTTCTTCTTCAGCGAATGCTTTAATTTTATCTGCAATGCCGTCTCGAACATTTTGGAAAATGCTCCAGATTTCTTCAGGTGTTCCCTGCGCTTTTGCCGGGTCGCCAAATCCCCAATGCTCTCTTCTTACTTGAGGCGGAGTCATCGGGCACCGATCTTCCGCATCGCCGCATAGCGTGACGACAAGGTATGCGCGGTTGAGCAGACTGGGATCAATAAGTTTGGACTCGTGGTTGGAAATATCGATGCCGGCTTCGTTCATGACGGCGACCGCTTTAGGGTTCAAGCCATGTGCTTCGATTCCTGCCGATCGAACCTCGTAATCATCACTTAAATACCTTTTTCCGAACCCTTCGGCCATTTGGCTGCGGCAGGAGTTGCCGGTGCAGAGAAAATAAATCAACTTTTTTTCCATTTCACGAACCACCTTTTTACGCCTTTTCATGGCGATTGAATTGATTTCTAAGTCGCAGAGCAACATTGACGAGGGCAATCATGACCGGAACTTCTACGAGCGGGCCAATAACAGCAGCAAATGCCTCGCCTGATTGAATACCGAAGATCCCGACGCTTGTAGCAATAGCAAGTTCAAAATTATTGCTCGCCGCGGTAAAACTGAGCGCAGATGTCTTGCCGTAATCAGCCCCCGCTTTTCTCGCCAAATAGAATGAAATGAAGAACATGATCACAAAGTAGATCAGCAGCGGCACAGCGATTCGAATGACGTCAAGAGGCAGTTGGATGATCATGTCCCCTTTGATCGAGAACATGATAATGATTGTAAAAAGCAAGGCAATCAGGGCAAGCGGACTAATCCGCGGACAAAAAACAGCTTCATACCATACCTTTCCTTTTATCTTGACGAAAATCAGCCGAGTCAGCATGCCAGCGGAGAAAGGAATGCCTAGATAAATCAGAACACTCTGCGCAATATCAAGCATAGTGATCGGGATGCGAAGACTACCTAATCCTATCCATCCCGGCAGTATAGTAACAAAAAAGTAGGCGAATACGGAGTAGAACAGGATTTGAAAAATAGAATTAAATGCAACCAATCCGGCAGTGTATTCACGATTTCCTTGAGCAAGATCATTCCAGACGATGACCATGGCGATGCATCTGGCCAGCCCGATCATGATGAGTCCGGTCATATAGGCCGGATAGTCATGGAGAAAGATGAGCGCCAAAAGAAACATGAGACCAGGGCCGATCAGCCAATTCTGCACCAAGGACAGTAGCAGGATTTTTATATCTTTAAACACCATTCCCAGTTCCTCATAGCGAACTTTTGCCAAAGGCGGGTAAAGCATCACGATTAAACCGATAGCGATCGGAATGGATGTTGTTCCGGCTTGCAAGCTATTTAACGTGCTTACAAAAGATGGAATCCAGTGAGCGAGCACGATTCCCAAGATCATTGCTAAAAAGATCCATACGGTTAAGTAGCGGTCGAGAAAGGACAGCTTTCTCATTTTAACGTCTCCAACGGAATGTTCAGGCCGGTTGCTTGACAGTCGCATGTTTTTGTCTCCAAGAGCGGCAGTGCCTGGATAATTTCTGTTACATAGCTTGGAAGCTGATCATTAAGACGGTAATAGACCCAAGTTCCTTGCTTGCGTTCGTTGATTAAACCGGCCGCACGCATTTTCTTCAAATGCTGACTGATTGCCGGTTGCGAAAAATCGAATAAATCCACAAATTCACAGACACATCGTTCACCTTGCTTTAAGAAGGCGAGCATTTTCAACCGAGTCTTGTCACCGACAATCTTCAGCAAATCGGACATGGATTCAATCTTTTTTTCGTCATTCATATATTTTCCCCCACTTATATAATAATATAATTATATTAGTGTACACTTATATTAAAGTCAAATCAAAACACTCCACGTACGTAATCAGAGCCTTCATGGAGTGACAATAAAGTTGTTTGCTCATGCTGGCATAGCAGTATTCAACCACATAGTTCATGACAAAAATGTTCGTTGCTGCTCTAAAAATTAGAGAAATGCTCTGTTGCGTAGTAGACGCGAGATGCGCAGCATAAGCGTAAAAGTCGAGGTAGAACGAACCCTTGGGAGAAGTTCAACCTAACGAGTGGAAAGTTGAACCGAACCCCTGTGAAGTTCAACCCAAGAGAGGAAAAGTTGAACGCTGATTCTTTAGCCTGAACGCTGATTCTTTAGCCTGAACGCTGATTCTTTAGCCTGAGCGCTGATTCTTTAGCCTGAGCGCTGATACTTTTGTCTGAACGCTGATTTTTTTGTCTGAACGCTGATTTTTTTGTCTGAACGCTGATTTTTTTGTCTGAACGCTGATTCTTTTGCCTGAGCGCTGATTTTTTTCTCTGAGCGCTGATTCTTTTGCCTGAACGCTGATAATTTTGCCCGAGCGCTGATTCTTTTGCTTGAACGCTGATTTTTTTCTCTGAACGCTGATTTTTTTGTCTGAACGCTGATTCTTTTGCCTGAACGCTGATTATTTAGCTTGAGCGCTGATTTTTTTCTCTGAACGCTGAATCTTTAGCCTGAACGCTGATTTTTTTGTCTGAACGCTGATATTTTTGCTCGAACAATGCAACATTGGTCTTGTTTACTCATGCATTTTTACTGCGCGCTTCGTCTTTACTGCATAACAGCATTATTCTCAGTAAAGAACTTTTTTTCAATGCGTCAGCAGGATGTCAAATTATTATGAATGGTACATTCACGCAGCAAAAAAATGTCATGGATGAGGATGGGCTTGGTTGTGCACGATTTTCAATAATTCATCAAGCCCTCTAGTGGTGAAGTCGGGTAAGCAAATGCTATCGGGTAATGCTTTAGTTTCCAAAAGCGGGGTCTAAACCCACCGTCTTTAGGCGGTATCCGCTTTTAGCCTTATCTTTTCGTGTCCATACTTTTTACAGAGGTGAAAAGTATGGACGGCTATCAAAAAAGTGGTCACGCGGTCTATGATATCAAGTATCATGTGATCTGGGTAACAAAATACCGATACAAAGTGTTGCAGGGTCAGGTGGCTGTACGGTTGCGAGAACTGATCCGGCAGGGGTGTGAGGCAAGAGGCATCACGATTCTGCAGGGGAGCGTAGGCAAAGAACATGTTCACCTACTGATCTCATGTCCGCCAAGTCTGGCTCCGAGTAAAGTTATGCAGTATCTGAAAGGACGTTCATCCAGATTGTTACAGGATGAATTTTCAGAGCTGAAAAAAAGGTACTGGGGTCAGCACTTATGGTCGAGAGGCTATTTCTGTGCAACGGTTGGAACCGTTACAGACGAAATCATCCGTAATTATATTGCGAACCAGTCAAATAAGGTCAAGGACGACATTTTCAAGATTGAAGATTGAGTTCAGTCAGAATTCAGTATGCTTTGAGCATAAGGACTTTTAGAAGACTTCAGTCTTGAAGGCGACTTTAAGTCGCAGACATTTATGTCTGAACCCACCTGCTTTAGGTGGTCGTTTAGTGTTCCTATTGATCCATGCGCATTTAATACCCGCCTTTTTTGCACCGGCTATATCACTTGATAGTGAATCGCCAACATGGAGTACATCATCCGCATCCAATTGATAACGGTTGAGTGCTTGTTGAAAAAGTTTCGGGCGCGGCTTGTACGAGTGAACATCTTCACTTGTGATAGAGCCGTCAATTTTCAACTGGTGGTGATGGATAACTGCTTGGAGGTCTGATGTATCTATATTCGAGAGCACATAGACAGGCAGATCAATGTGGTCAAAGAAAACTTTTGCATCGTCAAAGAGTGGGGATGTCCGCCAATGCTGAAACATTAAGTCACTTAATTCGGTTTCGTTTAGGGATGAACCAAAGTGATCAAGGGTGCTTTTTAATGAAAGAGTTTCGAGTGTGCTCTGAGAATTTATGCCACCAGTAAGCGCCGATTTCGGCGGGGCTTGCGTTCGTTCCGCAACTCTTTTTAATCTTATTGCAAATATATGAAATGACTTGTCCGTCTTCATGAACAACCGTGCCGTAAAAATCTAAGAAAAACGCTTTTATCGGCAATTTGATTACTCCAGAATTTTTTATTGAGAAAACCTATTGGGACGATCAATGGGAATAATTTTAGTTTACTCTTCTTCAGCAGCGAACTAAATTATTTTAAAAAAGTTGATGAAAAACATTTTAAATAGCTATATCCTTTGTTTGAGAGGAGAGGAAGCAATGGATATCATTGTCGAACGATTTGAAGCAACACCAATTTTGTACATGCGCAAGAAACTAATCGTGGAAAGGGGCGAACGAGGTGAGATTTTCAACTTTAATGTTTCGATTTAAACAAACTTTTAATGAACTTCGTAATTAGTTGAATAAAATCTAGATCTTTACTTAGAACTCTCAGTAATTGAAAAAGGACTACACCACAGAATATAAATATAAAAATAAATATAACCAAATTTATAATATCATTCATAAAAACCCTTCTTTTTAAATATGCTAATATTTTCGGGAAATGGAAAGGTATGTGTTGAAAAACTAGTTTCCTATTTATTGTCGCTCTTGCCTCTACGTACTTTAGTATACCAAGTAACTCTGCCTTCGCGAAGGATCAAACGTCTTCAAATGGTGAATAACTGTCTTCAAACGTTGTGATCACCAAAGATAATATTTATCAGTTTTTAGTTTATTTTGGGATTGATTTTAATAACCTTGCTATTTATAAAATAAAAGAACAAGATCGAAGAATGACAGTCCAGAATTTATCCAAACACCCAAATCAGATTAAAAAAACTAAAGAAGGCATACTCGGAAAATCTATTAGTGGTCGTACGCATTATGAAAGATAAAATATCGTTCCCATGAATGTTGATCTGTTGTCTAGCAGTAACTAATAACAGACCATTTTTTGCGAGGAAGTATAAGCTTTGCGCTTTAGCTTGGAATTTCTATATAAGAGAGCGGTGGTCCTGCGGCCGCCGCTCTCTTATAATCATGCTGATTTTTTATTTTCTAACTTCCAGATATTTTTGTCTGTAAGAAATGGTAAACAAGATAATGTCCCTACAATGCCGATTACCATAAATAAGAAAGCGGCTCCGGAACCTTTCCCCACCCCAAATAGAAAACTCCACAGACTATGAGGTTGCTGTACGGCCATAAATGGTTCAAATACCTTATCGATTAAAATGCCTCCGCAAAAATAGCCGACAGGGATCGAAAAAAATTGCAGCGTGTTCCTCACAGAATAAACGCATCCCTGCATTTGAACGGGAACTATTGAACGAAGTAGTACGTCCATCTGCGCAGTCATAACTGGAATGAATAGCCATCCTAGCACTGCGCCGAAACACCAGATCGGGGTACTCCTTCCGAAAGCGAGAATGAAGTTCTCTGTACTCATTGAAAAAAGTAAAGAACTGAAAATAACACGAACGCGGCTCTTTGGAGTCGGAGCGACTGTGACCAAAATGCTTCCGAGCACCATTGCCAGTCCTGAAAATGTGTTCACCATCCCAAGTGCCGTTTTTCCCCCGACTGTTCGTGAAAGAATCATCGCCGGCAGGGCGGCATTGAAAATTGAAACGGTAAAATTGATTATGGAAAGAAATAAAATCAAGTCAAGAATACCGCGATTATTTTTAAGAAAGTTCAGCCCTTTTTTTGCGGATTGCAAGACCGTCTCTTTTTTGTCAGGTCTCTGCTTTGCGACGTTTGGAATCTTAATAAATCCTAAAAGAACAATAAAAGCGACGGAAAAGGTCATCAGGTCAAAGAAAATAACGACTTGAATCGTTGTAAAAGCCAGCATGGTAGCAGCAAGTGCCGGAGTCAGCACCGTAATCAATGAGTTGGAAAGAGAACGTACGCCGCTGACTTTTTAGTAATGTTTCGGTGAAGTGAGCAAGCTTATGGCTACTTCCGACGCGGGTTGCTGCACCGTGTTCATTAGGCCGTTTAAAGCATTGATCAAATAGAGATGCCACAGTTCAAGAGTTCCTGTTGTAAGTAAAACGAGAACAGTTGCGCTACATAGTGCGGCAAAGCTGTCACAAACCAGCATGGTCAATTTTTTGTTCCACTTGTCGCTCAATGCTCCCGCAAAAATACTGAGCAGAATGTAAGGAACATAGGAACAGATGGTCAGCAATGCCGTCATAAGTGCTGATCCATGCTGTTGGTAGACCCAGATCACCAGTGCGAAATTAGTCATTTCACTGCCCAGCACCGAAAACGATTGTGTGATCCAAAGAATAAAAAAAGTGTGCAGTTCACTTATTGTCTTTTTTAAATTTTTCATCTTGACTTTGCTCCTTTTAATTTAATGGTTCTAAATTAAAGTGCAAAGCCTAACGGACGATGCTAAACGTGCTCCATGCAGGTTCGTCCTGAGTTAGACCTTGCACGGAGCATTGTCAATGCAGAGCTTCATTTTTGCCCAGCCTTTCTTCAAAATTTATTTCAATTTCACTATACCATAGACGAATCCCCTTGACAGTGGTATTTTTCTGCCTTAACGCAGGATAAAAAAGGTTCGCTTGCTCAGAAAAACTAAGTGTGTGATGTTAAAAAAGCACCTACCATGATCTTCATGGAGGTGCTTATAAGTTAATGAGCAACGATTTGCTCTAAATGCTGTACATCTCGTGAATAGGCGATTCTCATACCTAGATACATCGCGAAATAGTCGATGAAAAGGCCTATTACAATTCCATAGATTCCGAGATGAAGCGGGAATGTCGTTAAGATCATAATCACGAGTGCGGTCGTGTGGACAACCAGAGTCGCGATTAATACAAATGTGCTTTTTCCGACGGATTGCAGGGCAGCCTTATAAACTTCAAACAAAGGATTGAACAGGTTGGCCAGCCATAGGAGCAAAAAGATCCCCGAAGAAAATCCGATCAAATGGGAATCATTCGTGATCGCCCCGGCAACAGATGCCCGAAACAGATAAAAGATGATTCCTATCACGGAAAAAAGAATCATCGTCAGCAAAGAGGCGATTTTCGGATAAGCCTGCAAGTCATTTATTCGATGCGCGCCGATGCTTTCACTGACGAGCGTGAGCAGCGCGCTGCTGTACATAAATGCCGGAATCAAGCCAATCTGGAGCAGTTGTCCGACAAGCAGATAACTCGAAAGAACAAGTGCCCCCAAATGGGCAAGGAGCGCGTTAAGCACAATAACAAACAGGCTTCCTTGCAGTAGCTCTTGCCCCATTAAAGGCAGGCTTTGACGAATGATCAGTCGCACTCTATTTGGACGAGACTGAAGTGCCAAGCGAATATCTTTTCTCAGCAGCCAGCAATACGCGAGTACATCCATGCTCATCGTGATCATACTGGAAAACGCGGCACCGCCGACACCTAATCGAGGAAAGCCAAATGTCCCAAAAATAAGCAGATAATTCAGGCCGGTGTGCAGCAAGGTTGTCGTCGTAGAAATGATTAAGATCCATTGCGTCCGTTTTTTGATTTTTAGGCAGTTCGTCAAAGTAAAAATCAATAACTGAAGCAGCATGTACCCGCTCATCAGCGAGAGATATGAGGTTCCGTCATGAAGTGCGGTTCCGGAAAAACCATAGACAGCATGGAGCAGCATTCGACCGCATGAAAAGCAGAGCACTCCGAAAATGATGCCGAGCAGCAGACTGAGCAGGAGCGAAGACGAGAGTGTGCTCAGATACTTGTCCTTACGCCGTTCGCCCATTGCTTTCGATCCGAGAATGTTTAACACGATCGCGATCGTACCAAAAATTCCAGCCAGTGTATACAGAAAATTCCCGACCGCGCCGACTGACGCATAGGCGGAAACAGAAAGATGCCCGACCATTGCCTGATCGATTAATTCTATAGATAAGCCGAAAACCGAGTTGGCGATTAATGGAACCGCCAATTGATTAAGCGGCTTGATATACAGTTTTAAGTTTTCCTTCATCCAGAGGACTCCGTTCTATTATGAATTCCCATCAGCTTGCGTAACCGATGGGAATTCATACTCTGCGACGTCCATGCGAATCACCTCCTCATTATTCGAAATTAAATACATGTTTAGTGTACGCCTCTTTTGGATACGACTCTAGCTCTTTTCTCATGCAGAGAATTAAAAAAGCCAATCCATTTTTGAACGGATTGGCAAGAAGATTTCAAACAATTATCGCTTTACAGCGTGAATATAATGGATGGTTTCAAATGCGGACAGATAGTCCTGTCGGTGATTATAGTAACGTTCGTTAATCTCATTAGGGGATAGATGCTCGTAAACAAGCAAGTCGGCGTTTTCTAGTAAGCGTTCCAATTCGGTAAAAGAAAAACAACTTTTCATCGGTTCTCCGCTTCCGGCAGCCATTTTGACCATATTCTCCACCCGGTTGCTTCGCCCTTGACCAAATTCCTCAGCTGTGATTAATTTAGCGGCGACTGAATCATCAAATACCTTCGGATAATCATAGTGACTGTGATAGGCACGACTGAATGCAGAAACGAGTGCGGTTATACTGGATTGATCCTTCATAAGATAAAACACTCCCACAAAAAAATAAGATTCCCCCGGCCAGGAGAATCTTATTATATCCGAACGTTTAATTAGTATAATTATAGCATAAAATCACTTTTTTTGCAAAAATAATGACTCGGCCAAGGTTATAATAGACTTAAAAAAGTATGGTCAGAACGAGGGGAGGAATGACTGTGAATAACCACAATATGATCTTAATAAATAAAGGAATCCAAATCGAACGTTTTTCTATTGCGTGGATGGCTATTGAGTTCATGATTGCTTTATGGTCGGGAATAGCGGCACACTCATTGCTGCTGGTTGCTTTGGGATTAGACAGTTTGATTGAATTGATCTCCGGAGGATTTTTACTCTGGCGTTTGCAAACGGAAAAGAATCAATCCGGTGAGGAAAAAGTTGCGCGCGCGGAACGTATTTCTTCTTATGTGGTTGGCGCCGCCCTGATGCTGCTCGCACTCTACGTAATCTTGTCGTCCATCTATCGTTTGATCACGCGGCAGAGTGCGGAAGCGAGTTTTCTAGGGATTGCTCTTGTTGTCGGCTCCTGCGTGCTGATGCCAATTCTGATGATTGCCAAGAAGCGGATCGGTCAAGCGATTGGTAGTGATGCTCTGATTGAAGACGGCATGTGCAATCTGGTCTGCGCCTATATGGCATTCACGGTTCTAATTGGTGCGGGATTAACCGCAATTTTCAATTGGTGGTGGGCTGATTCCGTCGCGGCATTGATTCTTGTTTATTTCATCGTCAGCGAAGGATGGGAAGCTCTGCATCCCGACGAGGGGTGATGATGATGAGGAACCGCGGATCAGTTGTCATTATTGAAGACGGTAAAGTTGCATTAATCGAGCGAATGAAAAATGGCGACCATTATTACGTATTTCCCGGCGGCGGAATTGAGAAGGGCGAGACTCCGGAGCAGGCGGTGCTTCGAGAGGCTTTCGAAGAACTTGGTGTAACCGTAAAAATTGATCGATTTATTGATGACTTTTTCTTCAATGGCAGGCAATACTTCTTCCAAGCTACTATTCTAAGTGGTAAATTCGGCAGAGGTGAGGGCGAAGAAATGACACAGCCCGATCCTGAAAAAGGCAGCTATCATCCGGTATGGATCAATCTGTCCGAGTTGCTACACTTGGATGTTCGGCCAAGGAAAATTGCGAAACAGATTTATTCTTTTAGCAGAGGATGAGTGTTTGTGAAAAAAGAAGAAATGATTCGTTTTGTCAAGCGCACGATGCCGGAACTGGCTATTGATACGAGTGAAGTAAAGACAAATGGCTGGGACAACGACATCTTGATCATAAACAAACAGCAAGTTTTTCGCTTTCCGAAAACAGATCAGATCATGAAACAAACGAAGGACGAATGTGACCTTTTGAAGCGACTCTCACTAAAGAAACCTCTGTTGCAGGTTCCGAGGTACAAACCAATTTATGAAGGCGAAACACTTTGTGCAGTGACTTATCCTTTTTTGGCAGGAGCATCGCTGAATGAACACCCATTTGATTTAAGGAAGAATCCGGAAAATGCTCAATTACTTGGCGATTTTCTCATGAAACTGCATCAAATTCAAGGCTGTACTCTGCCTACTCGACATACGTTTCACTATTGGCAATCGTTATTTGAATCCCTGAGAAAAAAAGTATTTAGAGCATTGCGTGATGCAGAACGCCGGGCGATCGAAGAGATATTCAGTCATTTTTTGAACAGATACTCGGCATTCAACTATAAAAAGGTGCCCATTCATGGCGATCTTTCAGCGTCTAACATGCTTTTTGACAGAGCTGAAAATCGACTCAGCGGGATCATCGATTTTACCGATGCGCAAATGGGTGATGCGGCCTTTGATTTTGCGGGCGCTTATTGGAACTATGGACCTGAATATACGAGAAAAGTTCTTTCCTTTTATCAATCCGATGAATCCTCAGAGGAAATGTTCGAGCGTATCCGTACATTTTACGGACTGCAACCGGTATTCCATGAACTACTCCATTCCGTCGAGAATAATGAGCCGATTGATCACGTGCAGCTTAAGAGATTTATGGAATTAAAACAATTGAATTTATAATTTAACGTGAGGATTAATTAATAGGGTTAGCAGTACCGATTGGGAACATCTATTTTTCTTTTAGGAAGGTTGCCGATCACTGTTTTTCTTTAAAAAATTCTTTTGGTGTATAGCAGGAAAAGGGGGCATTTTCTAAGTCAAACAATCCACTTCTTTTATCGTAACTTATAATATAATCAGCATTACCAGCGTAGGCCAGTTCAATAAACATTTGATCATCATGGTCTCTAATAACCGGAAGTTCATCCACGTTAATCAATTTTGTGCTAACAGACTTTCCATATAAAAACATGTCTACTGCTGAATGTAAAATAGCCTCAATATCTTCATTCGTAAAGTGATAGTCATGGCTTATTTTCTTCAAAATATATAATAGTTCTCCTATCGTATTGTGGGAAAATAAGAATCTTCCAAAATCATCAATATGATCAATTAAGTACGAACTTGCTTCGTCACCGTCAAAAAAATAGTGGATAAAGACATTTGTATCGACTATAATTTTATATTTCATTTTTCTTCTTTATTTTTCTTCTCTGGGAATAGATCAGCAAATGTCAATCCTTTTTCTTCCATGTTTTTTCTAATAATTCTTCGAATGTTTTGAGCAGCTTTTGCTTGAGGTTTGTCCTTTACAACTGGCATATCTTTGTCCTCCTTTTTATCAAGCACATCGAACACCACCTCTATATAGTGGTATCAGTATATGCAAGTCCTTGATTAAATTATACTCTATGTAGTAAATGGATGTATATTATTTTTCCTGATATTCTCTTAATAGATGGGCATCAAAGTTAATGCCACATTCCTTAATGTCCGCAATTTTTTGCTTTACTTCATCTTTCAATTTTTCTGCCAGTTGGTCATTACTGTGGGATTTGTTAATCAGTGGAGAGGCGAGGCAATACTTCATTTCACGAAAAGGGTTGCCTATTTTGAGTGACGGTTATTTTTACACCGCTTGTCTTCTACAAAATGTGCAACAGCCCATAGAAAATGGCCATTTCTTAAAGTGGGTCGATGCGCGCACATACAAATCGTTGCTGTTCCATAAACATCAGACATGGGCGGTGGGCAAAGCATTTCAAAATTAAAGATCATGAACCCGGCCACTTTTTTCAAAAGTTGATGTATCAATTTTCAGTTCTTCGTATACACTTTGTATATACGAAGAAAGAGAAGAGATGATATAATGGATACAAGAAAGCATCAAACAGCAAAGAAAAGAGGGATTCATGTGACAACAAAAGTTCAAATGTGGGGAAACAGTCTTGCCGTCCGTTTGCCTCGGTCAGTTGCAGAATCTGCGGGTATTGAAAAAGGGACCGAACTTGAATTTTCAATCAAGGATAAAGACATTATTCTAAAACCATTAAAATCCGCTCCGTCTCTTGATGAACTGCTTTCCAAAATCACATCTGAGAATCGTCATGAAGAACTAGATCTTGGCGAAGAGGGGAATGAATGGTTGTAATGACCTATGTTCCTGAACGTGGTGATCTTGTTTTCTTTAACTTCAATCCCCAGTCCGGCCATGAACAGGCGGGACATCGCCCGGCTATTGTTTTGTCTCCAGAAACGTTTAATAGAGCCACTCATTTTGCACTTGTATGTCCTATTACTTCACAAAAGAAAGGCTATCCGTTTGAAGTGGATCTTCCTCAGAGTCTTTCCATCGAGGGTGTGATCCTAACGGACCAATTAAAAAGCTTAAATTGGCATGCACGCCACTTTCATTATAAAGATAGAGCTCCTGCGCACGTTATTGATGATTGTCTCAAATTGATTCAAACGATCTTATTTCAATCTTAAGTTCCTTGCATCTTAAACACGAACTCTCTATACTATTCCTAAATACATTATGCGATGACGAGAAGAAGTAAGCAGCAGGATTCTCCGCAGAGAGCTTCGTAACTGGTGAGAGAAGCAGAATCCCAAGCTGAAAAATGGCCTCTGAGCATTCATACCGATCCGCAGCATTTGCGGTTAGGCTATGGCCGGGCGGAATCCGGTTACTAAAACCCGAGTATCGAGCAGACGCTCCGTACTCGCTGAGATCAGCGACGTGAATTGCTGATAAATTAAGGTGGTACCGCGTGGACATAAGTCCCCGTCCTTATACATGACGAATGTATGAGGACGGGGGCTTTTTTGTTTTCTAAAAAAGGAGTGAAGAACTATGGCAGTATTGATTGCGGGCGCATGGCCCTACGCGAATGGAGATCTTCATCTTGGGCATTTATCGAGCCTGATTCCGGGGGATTGTTTGGCACGCTATTTCAGGCAGAAAGGTGAAAAAGTACTCTATGTTTCCGGAAGCGACTGCAACGGAACGCCGATCACGATTCGCGCGAAGCAGGAAGGCGTATCGCCTAAAACGATTGCGGATCGCTATCATGATTCTTTTCAGCGATGTTTTGAGAAACTTGGATTTACCTTTGACTGTTACACGCGCACGGACACACCGATTCATCACAAGGTTGTTCAGGATATTTTCAAACAACTTTATGACAACGGCTATATCTATCACAAAAAAACAAAGCAAATGTATTGCACGTATTGCGCGCAGTTTCTGCCGGACCGCTATGTTGAAGGCAGTTGTCCGCATTGCGGCGCGCATGCGAGAGGTGATCAATGTGATGCGTGTTCGACCATTCTTGATCCGGTTGATCTGCTAGAGCCGACATGCAAACTTTGCGGACATACCCCCGAACTTCGTGAGGTGGAGCATCTTTATTTTGCACTTAGTAAATTTCAACCGGACTTGAAGCAGCTGTATCAACGGGCAAAAAAGAATAACGATTGGCGGGAAAATGCCCTAAATCTCACGCAGCGCTATTTAGATGAAGGTTTGCAGGATCGCGCGGTCACCCGTGATTTGCCGATCGGTTTCACTGTGCCGATCGAAGGGTTTGAGGATAAAAAAGTGTATGTTTGGATTGAGGCGGTCTCCGGCTATTATTCGGCAAGCGTCCGCTGGGGAGAGGAACACCACAAGGATATATCCGAATTTTGGAATGAAGAAACGGTTTCTTACTATGTTCAGGGGAAGGACAACGTTCCGTTTCACACAATTATTTGGCCGGCGATTCTGCTTGGTATCGGTAAAAAAGCACTGCCGACACACTTAGTTTCTAATGAATACGTGACACTTGAACGGAAAAAATTGTCCACAAGCCGTAATTGGGCAGTATGGGCACCGGATATTCTTGAACGCTATGATCCGGACAGCATTCGTTACTTTTTGTTGATTAACGCTCCCGAAACGCATGATGCTGACTTTTCTTGGAAGGCATTTATCGAGAGCCACAACGGCGAATTGCTCGGGGCGTATGGGAATTTTGTCAATCGCACGCTCAAGTTTATTGAGAAGCTGCCTGATTTTAGCGTGGATGAAAAACAGGTTGATCCGCAGATTTTCCAAACGACGGATGCGCTTTATGAAAAGGTTGGCGGACTTATTGAATCCGCACATTTAAAATCGGCGCTTAGTGAAATTTTCTCGTGGATTCGCAGCTTGAATAAATATTTTGATGAACGAAAGCCGTGGCAGACGGTTAACTCTGATCAAGCTGCAGCCTATGCAACCTTGAATACATGCGTGTTCAGTATTGCCAATCTCGCTCAGTTGCTTTCGCCATTCTTACCTTTTTCCAGTCAGAAACTCAGTGAGGCACTTCATCTTGGCGAATTCAAATGGACGGTCATTCATTGCCCGGGAAAACTGCCGGAGCATCTTGATCCGCTATTTATACGCATCGACCCGGATCAGATTCAAGTGGAACGGGACAAACTGAAACATCAGGAAAAGGGATGAAAGAGAGCGAGTAAAAATTAAGAAATAACCACTAATATCAGCAGTGTCTCGTTTTTAAAAATAATGAGCTTTCCGCGATTCCTTTGCTTCAGCAAATTCAGATTGAGACGAATAGTAACACATAATAAAGTAATCCATTTTGGCAATTGAACAGCCAACTTTGGATTGCTTTATCTTTGTTTGATTAACAGGAATAATCGTTGACAAATAATTAAATTGAATTTTCCCCTGATTAATCAAGAGTATGGCAGGAGAAAAGTGGAACACGTGCCCGATTTCCGGATATGGAGCCTTTTTTCCCGGATTGTCTCGATTTTTCCCGGATTAAATTAATTTTTCCCCTGATTAATCAAGAGTATGGCAGGATAAAGGTGGGGTTCGGGCTCGATTCACGGATATGGATTAATATCTCCTGGATAGTTGTGGATTTTTCCCGGATTAAACTGAATTTTTTCCCGATTAATCAAGAGTTTGGCAGGATATAAGGGGAGCACGGGCTCGATTCAGGTTGAGCGTGCCCGCTTGGCAAACAATGCGCATGTGGAATGAGCATGTTCCTAACCAAAACAAAGCCCACACCTGTAAAAGTGCGGGCTTTGTTTTAGTTAAATCTTTTTTGACGCGATTAATAGTTCATGCTCTTGAATCTTGCTCTTAAGCTGAGGATCATCTGCGATAAGCAGCATGAAAATCGCTTCGATTGCTGTGACGGCAGATACTCTCGAAAAGAAATACTCGGACATAAAGATCGTACCTCTGCTGGCTGTAACCACATTATGATCGGACAGCGCGGCGATGGGAGAACTTTCATTATTCGTGAGCGTGATAATCGTTACTTGGTTTTTCTTAGCAACCTCGATTAATTGGAGCAGCTGCCTGGATTCTCCTGAATTGGAAATGACAATAAGCACATCTGAGTCATTTAAGTTTAACGTCTGCCCCATAGCCACTTCCCATGAACTCGATGTAAATGCTAACCGACCAATTTGATTGAACTTAAAGCAAGCATCGAGTGCGACCGGAAATGTATTGCCTTCTGCCATGATTTGAATTAGCCGAGCATCTTTAATGACGTTCATTGTATTTTTGATGAGTGTTTTGTCAAAACCTTCTAAGGTTGCTTGAATTTCCTCTTCCTTGTCACTCATTAATTTATCTAAAACTTTATCGTGACTGGTTAATGAGGTACTGTTTGGCGATTCAGCATTAATTAATGAACTCTGTGCCAATAATACTTTTAAATGATGAAATCCATTCAGATTAATTCGTTTACAGAAACGCGAGACTGATGCTTCGCTAATACCGGATCGGTTTGCCAGCTGTGAAATGGTCGCATTGATCACAAACTGGGGGTCGCTGATAATTAAATCAACGATCTTTTTTTCCGATTTAGAATAATTGCCTAAATTTGCGTAGATTCTGTTTACGAATTCTTTATTAGTCGCTTCCATGCTACAGTCCTTGTTTAATAGTCTGTACGATCAAACGGGTATTTCATCCCCCATTGATTTCGTACGTTGGTTAATACGTCCATAATGTCGTAGGAGAGTGCAAATTCACCGTCGTCATGGCCTTGTTCAATATATCTTTGCATGTCTTGAACTTCGTATTGCAAGGCAAGGGATGCATCTCCGGCCGTAATTACTTCATGTGTTTCCGTGTGCGCATCATCTGTAAAGGTTATAGCGGCTTCTGTGGCACGCGGATAATTCGATATTTCAATATAGCCTTTGGTGCCTGAAATGACTCCGCGTTTCGGTTGTTTTGCGCGCATCGACAATGACAGTACCGCAATTTGATCATCTAAATTTTTCAGAAGAATACCTGATTGTTCATCGACGCCGGTCTCAAAATATTTAACGGTTGTCAAAACATTAACAGGTTGTGTCTTTAAGAATGAACGGGCAAAGGCAGTCGCATAACCACCAATGTCAAGCAGTGCACCGCCGGCTAAGTTTTTATTAAAGAAGCGGTTTTTGACATCATAATCTTTTAAACTGCCAAAATTAACTTGAACTAAGTTAACATCACCGATTTTTCCGTCGCTGATCAGCTGTTTTACCTTTTTATAAAGCGGCATGTGAAATAAGGTTAAACCTTCAGTCACAATCAAACCTTTTTCAGCAGCTAATTGTCTCACATTAGTTAACTGTCGGGAATTAACCGTTATTGCTTTCTCAGCAAATACGTTTTTACCGGCTTCTAATGCTTTCATAATATATTCATAGTGAAAATTATGGGGAGTTGCAATGTATACGATATCAACATTTGGATCTTTTAGCAAATCATCAGGATTCGTAAATGTCCGATGAATCTTTTTTTCCTCACTGAAAGCCTGTAAAGCGGCTTCGTTAACGTCAGCCACTGCATAAATTTCTCCATTGACACTATTTAACGCATCAGCCATTTCATGTGCGATCCATCCGGTACCAATCATACCCCAATTATACGTTTTCATCTAACTCATCCTTCCAAATAATTTTTTTTGAAACGATCGAAACCACTACAAGAGGGTGTTCAAAAAGTCCGGGAAAAAGGCAATGAGGATCTTCTGCTAACAGCATGCACGTCCTGTGCAAAACGCAGAAGTCACCGCATCCTGCGGAAGTTCTGTGTCAGCTTGTTTCTCCGCTCCTCACGTATTAGCAGGGGAACTTCAACTAACAACGTGCACGTCCTGTGCACAACGTTGAAGTCATCACATCCTGTGAAAGTACGTGCGGGTAGCTCGAAACTGCGCTTCCTTGATCTTCGACGCTCAGGACGAGCTAGTGTCAGGCATGCCACAGGACGTGGCGATTTGCCTAACCTCGGCTCTTTTTGTCCTCCTTTTTGAACAGACTCTACAAGCGATTGTCTTGCCATACAAAATGAAATTCATTTCAATTTGAATTTTTATTTTGTAACTAATTTTAATATAATTATTTGAGGCGTATTTGTCAATGAAATAGCATTCATGAAAATAACTTTCATTTTGAGCAAGGTAATGTATGACTTTACTTGCAACAGCGTTCACACACAATGCATAAACAGAATGTCACGCCGGGTTCATGCACGAAAGCGGTGCTCCAATGCATGAAAACCCGAATTCTATGCACGAAAATCAGCGATCAATGCACGATCAGGGGTCATGCCGGATTCTATGTCAATAAAAAAGCACCCTCTGCTTTTTAAATCAACCAAGAGGATACTGTGTCTATTTCGAACCATTTTACTCGGCTTTCAATTTGATAGTCACAAAAAATTTGTCCTTGATATTATTAGTATTGAGAAACGCAAGAATGTGATCGCTTCACTAGGGATCATGCAAGAATTAGCAGCCGCGGCACTAAGGATTGCGGCATCTACTAAGAGCTACTCCTTTTCAATCTTTCGGATCCATTTATAGTAAGCCGCGACAATCCACAGTAAAAATGGGTAGACGATGAACGAATAGCTTATTCGCCACCAACCGTAGTTGAAGTAGCCCCAAGGCTCAGGCAAAAGTGCAATCAGTTCATAACTGGTAATCGCTACATCCCAGAAAAGGATATAAATCAGCTGCTTAACAAAAGATTTTCCATAGGGATAACCGTTTAGAAAAATGATGTTTACCGGTGGGATCAATACGGTTAATACAAAGAGTGTCGGCCACTCAAGAGAACCTGAGAAATACCAATAGGCATGATATTTTTTGCACAAATAACCATCAGTAAGCACCTGCACGGCAACGGTAAACGTCCAAATATGTACGATTTGATTTTTGGTGAGTCGTTTATTGATGAGAAAAGCAGTGCTATTAAAGAGAGCGACAGCAAGCAGCAGACCGATCATTGTGTCATTCCTTTTTTTATTATATGTTTTCCTTGTACGGCTTTATTTACACATCTCTTTATATTTGGGAAAGGTAGTAAAAGTTAAAATAGGTATGAGGAGGAATCGAAGTGAACGCGACAAATTTGCAGTCGAGGGTTTTGGTTTTAACACCTTTGTCGATTGATGACCTTATGCGGATCAAAAACAAGGAATCAGATCGAATGGAGATCCAACTTGACTCTGAAACCATTTCAGAATCATTTCGGGCGGCAATTATAAAAAAAATTAACAAAATGAATGAAATTAGTGAAGAACTGCACCCATGGTATACGTATTGGATCATTGTTGACCGTGCGACTATGAAAGGAATCGGCCTAGTCGGATTCAAGGGCTCCCCTGATGAAAATGGGTACACAGAGATTGGTTATGGCATGTCGCCAAATTTTAGGAGAAAAGGGCTAATGACCGAAGCGGTGAACACGTTAATGGAATGGGCGCGCTTAAATTCAAACTGTAAAGGTATCATTGCTCACGCGCTCAAGACAAATAGTGGGTCGATTAAGGTATTAAAGAACTGCGGATTTCAATTCGTTAACTCAGAAGAACTGGAAAGTGTTTATGTACATAACTTTAGTTGAAAGGATGATGTGTCTTGGAAACAAAAGAGTGGATCTTATTCGATTTGGGCTGCACCTTAATTGATGAAAGTGAAATCATCCAAAGGGATTTAACCAATACTTTTTGCAGAAGAGATATGAAAAATAAGAGATGCGATCCTGTCGAAACGGTTATCAGAAAGTATGATCCAAGAAGGGGCAGGGAAACAAATGATGAGAACGATCAAATACAAAACGCTTGATCACGATTATTATCGACAGGCTTTAGCGCTAAGAAATAAGGTTTTAAGAAAACCAATCGGGAAAGATATAAAAAATTTGAAAAGCAAGGAATCAGAGTAATGGCTATGAAGAAGTTGTTGCATTTCCAGAAAAAATCAGATCCGAACCGAATGGAAATGAAGATATTTGCCCCTGGATTTAGCTTTTATCAAAAGAAAAACTGTCCAAATCCGATAAATATCAATGGGTTTGGACAGTTTATGGCTGCAAAACATTGGCACCTTTCTAACGTCAAGCATCGACGGTATGGTGATGTTTGTTGAGCTCGCAAATGATCTGGGTCTCGTGTTTGTCAACATGGTGAAAACACAAGGCAAGGGCAGCAATGGCAAAGCCGAAGGCCGGCAGCCAGACAAAATTGAATTCGATTGCAGTCAGAGCCGCTGAAGATTGAACGGTCCCAGGTGTATAGCCTGCATGGGACATGATCAATGCGGATACGGCACCGCCGATGCCCATGCCGAATTTCGCTGCAAAACTTGAAGCGGATGTAAGCAGTCCTTGCGCACGTACGCCGCTCCTCCATTCACCGTAATCAACAGTGTCGGCAAGCATCACCGACATCAGTCCGAAAATGAACCCAAACCCTAATTGAACGACGATGGTTCCGGTAATAACGGCGGTAATGTTACTTGCATGAGCACCAATGCCGGTGATCATTTGGCCGAAAATTCCGAGTCCAA
Source organism: Sporolactobacillus caesalpiniae (assembly GCF_040513385.1). Classification (NCBI taxonomy): domain Bacteria; kingdom Bacillati; phylum Bacillota; class Bacilli; order Caryophanales; family Sporolactobacillaceae; genus Sporolactobacillus; species Sporolactobacillus caesalpiniae. The sequence goes on along the minus strand of NZ_JBEVCB010000007.1, from coordinate 67,868 downwards.
GCCCTAAAGCCATCGTGTTGCGTTTTCCGATATATTTCGCTATCGTCGGGATAAAAAAGATCGAAATCATCGAAACAAAACTAAGCGACATCACAATTGGAACCAGGTCGGAACGGTTTAGATTATAATTAAAATAATAAACGGTGGTTTGCTGCCGAATTGTAAAAGCAAGAAAATAAATCAAGTTGATGATGATCATCACAAACCATGGAACGTTTCCTTTTATCGCTTTAATCCCATCTTTAAAACGGACAATACCTTTGCTGGATTGTACCCGTTCTCTCGTGTTTTTAAACGTGATTAGGAACATGACCAGAGCGATACCAGCAAAGATCATCATCGTTAAGAAAAATCCTTTTTTGTCGTTTCCACCTCCTAAAACGCTTACAATTGGAAGCGCAGCAACAGATACAACGAGACTGCCCACGTTACCGCAGATGGAGCGTACAGATCCAAGCACGGTTCGTTCTTGGCTGTTACTGGTCAGACTCGGTAAGATCGAGGTGATGGGAATATTGATCCCTGAATAGAGAATACCAATAAGGATATAAGTGACATAAGCATAAATGACTTTTCCTGTCGGACTTAGATCCGGAGTCGTGAATGTAAGAACAGCCAAAACGGAGAATGGGACGGCCAGCCATAGAAAATAAGGACGGCTTTTGCCCCATTTGGTGTTGGTACGATCGATAAGAATACCGAAGAATGGTCCATCGAAGGCATCAATCACTCTGGCTACAAGAAACAATGTACCAACGGTCGCAACGCTTAATCCATAGACATCTGTGTAAAAGTACATTAAATAAGTGGTAATTAAACCAAATACGAGATTACTCGCTGTATCACTTAAACCATAGCTTATGCGTTCTTTCCATGGAACAACATTATTCATGATTCACCCTCCTAGGTTTTATGAATGATATGAAAAAGCAGCTAAGAAAATCTCAAATTAATAGTAAACGTTTACGTAAAACGTTTACATTGTTAATGTATTCTGATTTTTTGAGAATGTCAAGCTGAAAATCTGGAACCATCTCTCCTTTTTTAAAGCAAAAATTCATAAAGGAAGCCCGGTAGATAGCTAGAAGATTTATCAAAAGGATGTTTTGCGGTTCAAAAATTTGCGGTTCAAAAAAACTTGACAAAGTGAAAAAAAGTATGTATTTTTACCTTTGAGTAAACGTTTACAAAAAGGTGATCTAATGAATGCGACGATTAAAGACGTTGCACGTGCAGCAAATGTTTCCATCGCGACCGTCTCACGAATCTTGAATGATCAGCCCGGTTATAGTTTGAAAACAAAACAACGCGTGCTCAAAGCGATCAAGAGCTTGAACTATCAGCCCAATGCTGTTGCGAGAGGCTTAATCAATAAAAAAACGAGAACGCTGGGGATTCTTGTTCCCAATGTATCGAGCATGTTTTCATCGTTGCTTCTAAAAGGTGTTGAGGATGCAGCCTATACGAGAGGGTATAGTGTGATCATGTGTCATACAGCAAACAGTGGTGTGCGAACGATGGATTACCTGCATCTTTTGAAAGAAAAACGGGTGGATGGGCTGCTTTTTACCAGTGAAGTACTTAAGGACGCTTATTATGATGAGATTCGCAGAATGGGTGTTCCGCTTGTGTTGCTTGCGACGCAGTCTTTGAACGATTCGATTCCCTACGTGAAAGTAGATGACCGGATGGCTGCTTATCATGCAGTCAGTTATCTTATCGCTAAGGGACACACGAAAATTGGTATGATCAGTGGGAATAAAGAGGATCGGATCGCCGGGCAGCCAAGAATCGATGGATTTATCCAAGCATTGCAGGACCACAACCTTTCTTTTAATCAAAAGCAGATTGTCTACGGACCCAGTTTTTATTTTGATGATGGAAAACGATTATTACCGGATCTGCTCAGTAAAAACAGTGGATTAACCGCCATCTTTGCAGCCAGCGATTTTCTAGCAGTTGGGGCACTGTCAGCAGCATATTCCTCCGGGCTGCGTGTTCCTGAGGATTTATCAATTATCGGTTATGACAATCTGGAAATTGCAAAGATGTCGTTTCCACCGTTAACGACAGTGGGGCAGCCGCTTTTTCAAATCGGAAGTGTCGGCGGTATGATGCTGATCGACATTATTGAAGGTAAAGGAAATATTGAAGGACGGATTCTGCCGCATCAAATTATTGAGCGGCAAACGGTCAGAGAGCGATCAAAGGCGTGACCGAGAAAAATTGTGATAAGCAATGACAATAGACCCAGTTTTTTTTTAGGGTGCGTATGAACAGGGGTTCGCTTCTCTTTTTTTTGATGGATTAACGTAAACGTTTACGAATGATCACTTTAGCTCAGAGAAAGGGTGGTTTTTATGGAAAAGAACTGGTGGAAAGAAAGTGTTGTCTATCAAATCTACCCGCGCAGTTTCAAAGACAGCAATGGCGATGGTATCGGTGATCTGCAGGGAATTCTGTCTAAACTAGATTATCTGAAAGCATTAGGTATCGATGTCGTCTGGCTTTCTCCCGTCTATCAATCGCCAAATGACGATAATGGTTATGACATCAGCAATTATCGGGAGATCATGGATGATTTCGGTACTTTAGAAGACTGGGAAGAGCTGCTTCAGGGCATGCATGAACGCGGCATTCGTCTGGTTATGGATCTGGTCGTCAATCATACGTCCGACGAGCATGCGTACTTTGTTGAATCGCGCAAATCAAAGGATACCCCTTATCGCGATTACTATATCTGGCGGCCACCGTTAAATGGCGGGCAGCCAACGGATTGGACGTCTGTATTCAGCGGTTCGGCATGGGCCTATGATGAACGCACAGGTGAGTATTACCTTCATCTATTCTCGAAAAAGCAGCCGGATCTGAATTGGGAAAATCCGAAAGTCCGGAATTCTGTATTTGAGATGATGAAATTCTGGCTGGATAAGGGTGTTGACGGATTCCGGATGGATGTGATCAATATGATTTCCAAAAAGGAGTTCCTTGCGCCTTACGACGATTTTGTTAAAGGAACGGCGGAAAATAAAACGTATCATCCGAATGGTCCCCGCGTTCATGATTTTCTGCAGGAAATGAACCGTAAAGTCCTGTCTCAGTACGACATCATGACCGTTGGCGAATGCCCGGGTGTCACTCCGGAAAAAGCGCAACTATATACCGACACGGACCGTAAAGAGCTCAACATGGTTTTTCAGTTTGAACACATGGGGCTTGATCAGCAAGAAGGAAAAGAAAAATGGGATTTGAAGCCGCTTAATCTATTGGATTTAAAAGAAAACCTGAGCAAATGGCAGAAGGCACTCCACGAAAAGGGCTGGAACAGTCTGTACTGGAACAATCATGATCAGCCGCGAGTTGTTTCCCGGTTCGGCAATGACGGAGAATATCGCGTGAAATCGGCCAAAATGCTAGGCACTTTGCTGCATATGATGCAGGGGACGCCCTATATTTATCAGGGAGAGGAAATCGGAATGACCAACGTCCGTTTTCCAGCCATTGACGATTATCAGGATATTGAGACATTGAATATGTATCAGGAACGTGTCCATGAACAAGGAGCCAATCCTGAAGACGTCATGCAGTCAATTTATGCCAAGGGTAGAGATAATGCACGGACGCCGATGCAATGGGATGACTCGGAACAAGCCGGCTTTACATCCGGAACGCCATGGATTGCTGTTAATCCCAATTATCCATCGATCAATGTGAAGCAAGCGCTCGAAGACAAACAATCAATTTTCTATTATTATCAGAAATTGATTGCACTGCGCAAAAAATACGAGATCATCGTTTACGGTGACTACGCGTTGCTCTTGCCGGAGCATCCGCATATTTTTGCTTATCAACGTACTCTGAATGGTCAGACGCTGCTCGTACTCTGCAATTTTTATGATAATAAAGAAACGGTTACTCTACCTGAGTTTTCAATGTACAGCATGGAGCAACTTCTAATCAGCAACTATCCCGACGATGGAGCAAGCAGGCTCACCGAAACGCTTGAGCTAAAACCCTATGAAGCCAAGGTCTATCTGTTTTCTTAACTATTGGAAAATAAATTGAATAAAGCGAACAAAAATCCAGGATGCTGAGAACCCAGGTCCTGTTTTTTTATAAGCCAAATGCCTGTGGCTTATAAAGTTCAATGTTTGTTTAGAAATGCTGTCACAAAACGGATGACCTTGTCACGCTCGTCTCCTTGACAAATGTGATGTCGTGCATGAGGCAGATAGTGCAGTTCTTTTTCTTCCGAAGCAGCCGCGTGAAAAATCAGTTCAGCGCTCTTTGGATCAATCGTTTCATCTCGTTCACCGTGAATGATACACATCGGGACATGAATGGTGTGAAAAATTCGTTTTGCCTGCCTGACAACCTTGTGAAACTGAAAGACATTGGCAATCGGGACCTTTTGAGTGAATTGCGAATCGTAGTTTTCCGTTCTCCTTTTCTTCCGGTGACGAAATCTATCCAGTCTCATTTTGAAGACATGAGGGGTCAGCACATAAACAGCTGGAGAAAGCAAGACCAGAGACGAGATCGGATAACGGGAAGCCGTAATCGAGGCGATCATCGCACCCATTGAAAAACCAATCAGATGAATCTCTTTCTTGGCGTCTTTTGCTTGTATAACCATTTTTTCAATCGCTTGCAGCCAGTCCAGAGCAGTGGTTTTTTCCATATGCTTTTTAGCTCGATCGTGACCGGGTAAAAGCGGGATGATGACTTCAAACCCGGAATGTTCGAGCGCGTGCGCCAGCGGTTCCACTTCCCAAGGATTTCCGGCGAATCCATGAATAATAATGCATAATGGTTGCTTCATTTAATCACTTCCTTACCTCCTAGTCTGCCGTGTCCACGGTGCATCATTCCAGATTGCCCCAAAAAAATTGAATAAAAACAAACAGTTTGGGGGAAATTAGGTGCAATTCATTTCTCTGAGGTGACCGCGATGTCCTATTTCAAGGTAGATGATTGCCAACTCTACTACAACGTTCAAGGTCAAGGAATTCCGATTCTTTTCGTTCATCCTCCTTTACTGACCCATTTCAATTTTTTAAATCAAATGAAGGAACTATCTAAGCGTTATCAGATCATTACTTTTGACATACGCGGTCATGGAAGAAGTTCAGCAACAGATGAGGTCTTGACTTACCCACTTATCGCGGATGATATGCTGCATTTGCTTGATCATCTGAACATTCCTCAGGCCTATATCTGCGGTTATTCAACCGGCGGATCAATCGCGCTCGAGTTTTTCTTGAAGTATCAGAACCGGGCATTGGGCGGAATCCTTGTCAGCGGACTGTCTGAAGTCAGCAACGCGGCATTAAAAAGTAAACTGGTTCTGGCAGCGACACTCGCACGTTTCAAGGCGCTTTCTCTATTAGGTTTCTATATTGCCGGAACGAATATGGCTACACTTTCTTCGTTTTGGAAAATGCTGCGGGAAGAACGACGAGGATCGGGGAAAAATGTGGCCGAGTACTATCAATACAGTCTGTCCTACACCTGCACCCGTCAATTGAATCAGATTCAACTGCCGATATTACTGGTTTTTGGGCGTCAAGATCACGGATTTTTTCGTTACGCAAAAATACTGCATGAACACCTGCCGAATAACGAACTGAAATGGATTCAAAACGTCAAACACCAAATTCCCACAAAGGCAGCGTCAGAACTAAACAGCTTTATTAAAGAGTTTGTAAAAAAGAAAGCGGCTAAGTGATGATGTGCGCTTCTCGATAAAAGCTTTGATTGCATCACTTAAAAAACGCGCAAAGAATAAAAAGCACAGGGCACCGTGAAAAGAGTACGGGTCATGTGCTTTTTCACGTAAAATAAGCAACCTCTGCATCTGGAAAATAGTGATGGATGTAGCCTTCAATTGTTTCTTGCAGAAGTGCTTCATCTTCTTTTTGATAGATGTATTTTCCGATCCCGTAGCGTCCCCATTTATAGCGGCGTTCGTCTTTATTCATGACCAGTTTTGAATTCGGGTAATTCTTTTCAATCACGCGTTTGGCCGGACCGGTGAAGCGATGCTGGATGAGTTCAAATGTGATCGGAACGGCCGTTTTTTCCGGAAACTGGTCATGCAGTGTCTCAAAAAGCTGACGGTAGCCTTCCTGCCAGCCATCGTGAATGTAAATAGGTGCAATAATAAAGCCGAGCGGATAGCCGGCATCAGACACCTTTTTTGCCGCTTCGATCCGTTCAACTAGGCGGGATGTTCCTGCTTCGAAAAATTTAATCACGTATGCATCATTGAGGCTGAAACGAAACCGGGTTCGTCCGTTGTGTCGCGCGTCTAGTAAATGATCCACATGAGCGAACTTTGTCACAAAGCGCAGCTCGCCGAAATCGCGCGCGCCAAAAAATTCGATTGCCTTTTTCAGAGAATGGGTTAAGTGGTCAATGCCGACGATGTCCGAGGTGCAGGCCGCTTCAAATCGTGTGATCTCAGGCGCACGTTCGGCCATGTACTGATCGGAGCGTTCGAGAATCTCATCGACGTTGACGTAGGTTCTGATATACGGCTTCGAGCCCATGGTGGTTTGTAGGTAGCAGTAATGACAGTGCCCCATGCAGCCCGTTGCAAGCGGCAAAGCATATTCTGCAGAAGGTTTGGAACTTTGAAAATCCAAGGTTTTTCTCACGCCAACGACCAAAGTTGATTTGGCGTTGCGGTATTTTTGAAAGTCATTAGTCCCTGGGAGATTGCGTACTTGATTATGCGAGGTCGTTTCACGAATCTCGATCCCCATATTTTCAAATTTATCCTTTAGCGTTTGACCAAGTGGGTAGTCCAACGCACGAGGCTCAATGTAGACAAGCTGGGGAACAAAGGGCTTTACCATGAGTACTGCGCATCTCCTTAATCTTCATCATATATTTGCTTATATACGCGTTTCGCGTCGTCGATCGTTGGGAACACCGCATCATCCTCGGCAAATTCATAGTACATATCATTTAGGGAGAGCACCTTGTCCTCTTTTTTATTCGGATTTTCAACTACTTCTGCTTCCTGAATCAATGTGGCGGTTGCTGTGTGCGGATTTCGGCAAATGACATAGACAAGATCGCCAACCTGTGTCTCCTCTTTTTTCATTGCTATCCCTCCTGACTTCTCATTCTTTTCCTTTGTGATTATGTCCGAAATGGGTTCGGTTATGCGTTGGGAGGGGCAAGAGTGCCTGTGAATAAAGAGATTTTTTTAATAAACAGATAAATTATTGCGAACAGATCATGATTGTCTGGTAAAATAAAGGAAGACCATTCATTTCTTTCTAATCGAGTGCATCAAGCAGTTAAAAGATCTACACGACTCGTGATCGCACACGAAAGCAATTGCGCAACAACATGTAATTTTTGATTGAATTCCTGATTTTCTTCTAATAAGTAAAAGTCAGTACTGATGTCATTTCCTCGAACATTGTCATCGACGCATTTAAGCTGCGTTCTGTTTGGCAAGCATTTCTCTAGTACATTTTTTCCCATTGCAAAGAAAAATACATCAATCAAGTGCTATTGAATATCATCAATAAGCAGTGAGGATGGGGGACTCGCAGTGAATCGATTTTGGAAATTTTCTGGGCTATTAGCAGGGGTTGTCATTATCAATATTATCATCTTATCCCCTGGATTTTTGGGTGTTGCCATTGGCGGTGAGAGCGCATTTCAAACGGCCTTGGGAATCACTCTATTAGTTGCGAGTGCGATGGTTGTTCTCGCTGCCTTGTATTTAATCTATTTCAAACCGCGTGGTGCGGGAAATATACCTCAATTGGAAACAAAAGAAGATTATTTGGAATCGTTAAGGGAATTTAAAGACAGTAGGGTATTTGGTAATGACATTGACACCGTCTTAACTCAAACAGAGCGCTTAGAGAAGAAAAAAGAAACGGTAAAAAGAACGTTAGCACATCGCTTTGGTGAAGGAGAGTTGAGTTATCAGAAGTTTATGGCTCCTGTCTCCGATGTTGAGAAACTCTTCTACGTCAATATTAGAAATATTATTGTCAAGGTAAGCGTCTTTGACGAAGGAGACTATTTGAAGATCAAGCGGGCTGCGAACGATTTTTCAGCAGATGTGATGGAAGATAAAATGCAATTATTTAATCACTACATTGATTCAGTCAAGTCATCTAAGAACATCAATGAAGAAGTGCTGACAAGCTTAGACAAATTGATTTTGGAAATTTCCAACTTGAACACGGTAGATGTGTCAGAAGTTGACAATCTGCCTTGTATGCAGGAAATGAATCAATTGATTAACCAGACGAAGTATTACAAGAATTCTGAGGGGGCTTATGAATGAATAATACGGGCAAGTTTATTGGACTCGGGGCAGTTGTTCTTCTCGTTGTGTTCGCAATTGTTTTTATCGGGGTATCGCTGACCTCAAATTCTAAACCCGTAAAAGTTACGGATAAAAACAAAGCAAAGATATTGAATAAAATGTATTCTGATATTGACATAACCAAGGAAAAAGCGATTAAAGGAAGCATTGATCTTAATCCGGCCAACGTTGCGTCTGAGCTCCCATCAATTAATAAATTTGATGTGTCTGTGAAAAACACGACTAATGATTATGTTGAAATTTTTTCTTCAACAGAAAAATCGGGTACGGGTGCGGATGGTTGGATTAATAAAGTAGCCGATGATTTTAATAAATCGAACGTAACGGTCGATGGGAAGCGTGTATCGGTAAAGATCAGAAATATCGCATCAGGAACGGCGACCGATTACATCAAATCAAAGAAATATATACCGGATGGATTCACACCCTCGAATGAACTTTGGGGTGAGATGACAAAGGCAAGCGGTGTAAAAACAGAAATGATTTCAAAAAGTATGGTCGGAAATGTTCCTGGGATTTTGTTGAAGAATTCAAAGTATAATGAGATTAAGAAAAAATACGGGAAAATTGACGCTAAAACGGTAATCAAGGCCATGGCAAATAACGAATTAACAATGGGTTATACAGATCCCTATGCAAGCTCTACCGGATTAAATTTATTGATTAGTATCCTGCATACATTCGATGCCGGCAACTTACTTGGCAATAAAGCAGTCAGCGGCTTTGAAAAATTTCAAAATAACGTTCCGTTTACGGCACTGACCACCTTGCAGATGCGCGATGCGGCAAAATCAGGCACATTGGACGGTTTTGTGATGGAATATCAGACGTTCAGCCAAGCGCCCGATCTCAAAGCAAATTATACGTTCACGCCGTTCGGGGTTCGGCATGACAGCCCGCTGTATGCTTTAGGCAATAGCTCATCTGAAAAGAAACAGATTTTGCAAAAATTCGCTGATTTTTCGAAGCAAACGAAGTATCAGGAATTGGGAAGTAAATATGGGTTTAATCATGAATCAAATTACAAATCAGAGTACAGCGGGGTAGACGGCGCGACGCTTACATCTGCTCAAGCGCTATGGAAAGAAAAGAAGGATCTTCAAAAACCAATTTCAGCCGTCTTTGTCGCGGATACTTCAGGCAGCATGGGCGGGGCACCACTCAATCAATTGAAGAAATCATTACTGCAATCTCAAAAATATCTCGGAAGACAGAACAGCATTGGGTTAGTGTCCTATGCAAATGATGTATCAATTAATTTGCCAATCGGCAAGTATACGATTGAACAACAGTCTAAATTCGTTGGTGCGGTGGAGCGCTTAGAGGCTAGTGGAGGGACAGCAACCTATGACGGAATCATTGTCGCAATTAGGATGCTTCAGGACCAAATGAAGAAAAATCCAAATACAAGACCAATTATTTTTGTCCTAACTGATGGGGAAACCAACGGCGGCCATTCGCTCGATGAAGTAAAAGGCTTAATAAAAGCATATAAAATGCCCATTTATACCATTGGATACAATGCCAATCTAAAGGATCTCGAAAAAGTCTCAAACATCAATGAAGCAGCTTCAATCAACGCCGACACGGATGATGTCATTTATAAAATTAAAAACCTATTCAACGTACAGTTGTAAGGAGAGGGGATCGGTCGATGGGATTTTCAATGGAAGTGGTGAATGAAAACGAGGTTAAGGCTCAAGTAGAGGAACAAGTAAAGCCGGTATCTGAAGAAATGCAGAAAATCAAAGAAACAGCAGATAAAAATGTTGCTGAGATCGTGAAGATTGATCCGACAGCGACAACCTCATTCGGCGAACGCACAGAAATGTTGCAATCCGTTGAAAGCTTTGGCCTGGATACATTGAGAAGTTCAGCAAGCAAAAATTCTCTGTTGAAGGTTTCTGTAGGCAAGCTTTCAAAATCGGGTGACGAAGGCGGTGCGGTCGCTAAGGGGTTAACGGAACTGCAAACGCAGCTGCAAGATCTCGATCCAAGCGTTGTCGACTTCACAAAAACTGGTTTTCTTGGCAAGCTTTTTAATCCGCTGCGCGCTTACTTTAAAAAGTACCAAAAAGCCGATGCAGTCATCGGTGACATTGTTGAATCGCTCGACAAAGGCAAAAGAGTACTAACCGACGATAATAAAACGCTGCTGCTCGAACAGCAGACGTTGCGTGAAATCACAAAGAAGCTGCAGACGAATATCGAATTAGGTTCATTAATGGATCAATCCATTGAAGCAAGCATAGAGAAAGCCAAGATTGAAGATGAAAACTCGGAAAAGGTGCGCTTTGTCACTGAAGAAATCCTTTTTCCGTTGCGGCAACGCGTGATGGATATGCAGCAGATGCTCGTCGTCAATCAACAAGGCATTATCGCTTACGAAGTGGTCATGCGCAACAATAAGGAACTCATTCGGGGAGTAGAGCGAGCAAAGACGGTTACTCTATCTGCTTTGCGTAATGCGGTTACGGTTGCGAGTGCGTTGTATAATCAAAAAATCGTGCTCAGTAAAATTGAATCGTTGAACAAGACAACGAACATGTTCATTGCAGGAACATCCAAGATGCTCAAAGAACAGGGTGCAGATATTCAGAAACAAGCGATGGAAACCGGAGTCTCAGTGGAGACACTGAAGACGGCATTTGTTGATGTGCTCGCCGCGCTCGACTCAATCAGCGCCTACAAGCAAGTAGCGCTGCCGAAAATGCGCGAAACAATCAACCATTTCAGAGAATTGGCGGACAGCGGAGAGAAACAGATCAAACGTTTTGAAAATGGGTCACAAGTATCCTTATAAGATAAGATTGAAAACCGCCTTCCCAAGCAGGAGGCGGTTTGATTTTGCACAAAAATCGGGAGGGGTGATTCTCCTTAAAAATTGTTATTGACAAATCACCTACTTAGTGTAACTATATAGTGGTAGTAAGTAATACTACATACTAGTCGCAATGAATAGCGGGGAAGGGATTATGCTGGAAAACTTAACTGAAATGCTGAAGGGCGTGCTTGAAGGCTGTGTCCTCGAAATAATAAGTCGCGGAGAAACCTATGGCTATGAAATTACGCGGCGCCTGAATGCTCTCGGTTTCACCGATGTTGTGGAGGGCACTGTGTACACCATTTTGGTACGACTTGAGAAAAATGGACTCGTGGATATGGAGAAAAAGCCATCCGATATGGGCCCTCCGCGCAAGTTTTTCGTACTCAACGATGCAGGTCACGAGAAACTGCGGAAGTTCTGGGAAAAATGGGCATTTGTATCATCAAAAATGAATGAGTTAAAGGAGCGAAACCAATGAACTTTTGGGAAAAGGTCACCGGCAGTGACATGACTAAAGAAATGAAAGCTTTTGAATTGCGAGCCAAAAAGCTTCCGACTGATTATCAAGCGGCATGGGACGAAATTAAGACTAATCTTTGGTCACATTCAAATTTCACTGGTCGCAACCTCATGCCCATTCTTGATGGTGCGCTGGGTCTTCTCGAAGAATCGGCAGTGGATGGACAGAGTATCCAAGCGGTTTTGGGTGACGATATCAAAGGCTTCTGTTCAGCGCTTGCCGGCGAAGAAGGAGCAAGATCTTTTCGCGACAAATGGCGTGAACAACTCAATAATACTATCGCCAAAAAATTAAGAAAGTAGGAGGATAAAATGAGCATACAGGACATTATCGAAGGTAAAAAAGAGTGGCTGGCGCACATGGCACGTGTCAAAGCACTCCCGAAGGATTATCAGATTGTTTATAAAGAAGTTCAAAAGTATCTCTTTAAGGTCGGCCCGGTTGAACTAACCGATGGTACGGGTTTGCTCTCGGGAATCGTCGATCTTTTTGAGGAAGGTGCGTCCGTGGGAAAAGGAGTGCTCGAAGTGACTGGAAGAGATGTAGCGACTTTTTGCGATGATTTAATCAAAGATTCAAAAACGTACGCTGATATCTATCAAGAATCTGTTAATCAAGCGATTAACAAGGCGATGAAAAAGGTTACGAATAAAACAAAATAAAAAGAAGGATATCGGAATGGGAACAGCGATTCAAGTGCAAGGGCTGCAAAAGTCTTTCAAGCAGCATCAGGTTCTGAAAGGTGTAGATTTTGACGCGGAAAAAATCTGCCGCGTATAGCGAGGATGCCCGGACTGGGTCGATTAAATTGGACAAAAGTCTTGCCATCCCTCTTTATAGGCGGCGATCACACCGTTGAGTCCAGAATGGGAATAGAGATCAGCCCAGAGGAACATGCCGGCAACGCAAGCAAATTTATTCCAATAGGGACCGGAGCAGGCATTAATGAGTAATGAATGTTGTCGATCTGGGTCTTGTTCGTGTAACGCTTGTCGATACGAATGGAGTGCGTCTTCTTTACGGTCAAGCAACTCAGGATTGCTCAACTGTCTAGTTGTAGCCAGAGTGTGGGCGAGTCCTTCATCGAAAAGCATGTAGCTCAATTTTTCTATGGAGGTCTTTGCATAGGTTGTTGGATAGTCCTGATGCAATAAAAGATGGGCACACTCATGTGTCATCATCGCTTGAATGATCTCTTAGGCGCGATCAATGCCGTAGTGGCTCAGCCAAATTAACCTCCTGGTGTTCGGAGTTTTCTCGAACCATGGCTTCATATGGTGCAGGACAACCAACTACCAACTGAATGGTACAATCGATCAGACGTTCTCGATACTGAGGAAACAGCGCATTTCACAATTGCTTATGGCAGGGAACAAAATGTTGTACCGTATCTCGCATATCATGATAAAGCTCGAGAACTTGTGGTTTCATTGCCTCAACCGGTTTTTCGAACAAATAGTCATTTTCTTCGATGTGGTGAAAAATCCATGCGTCATCATAGTCTTTTGAAGGAGAACCGTTTAAGTATTTTTGGACGATCGCATCGTCAATGTTCACTGCCCATCCCTTCAACTTATTATCTAATAAAAGTGTAACGCATATTTTTTGCCTAAACCTCAATCTCTAGACGGAATTTCAGTCCATAGGAACATAAAATTGCTATAATAAACAAAAAAGTTTTAATAATTGGAAGTGATGCTTAATGTGGACGGTACGACATGTCGTAACAAAAAGTGATGAGGTCAATTATAAAGTCAGGGAATCCGGTGATCCAACTGCATCGGAAACCGTAGTGCTTATTCATGGGCAGGCATGGACCGGTGAAGTTTGGCAAATGGTTGCCAAACGATTGCAAAACCTACATATTGTTGCTCCGGATATGGCGGGGTGCGGAGACAACGGGTTAAGTAAAAGCTATGATTTCGATACATTGTCAAAACAGCTCATAGATGTACTTGATCAAATGCATGTGCAAAAATTTTGGCTAGTCGGTCATTCATGGGGCGCTTCTCTAGCTCTTCATTTCGCCACTCACTATTCTGAACGAGTAAAGGGACTTATGCTTGTTGATGCGGGCTATCTCAAGTATCAAGAGTGGCCGGGCATCAGCTGGGAGGCATTCACTGATTTTTCGTATCCTGAAGACTTTTTAAGCAGCATAGATCATTATCTTCATCTTCAAAAACAAGACACGCCATTTTGGAATGAGGATGTTCAGAGGTCGGTCATGGATCAGGTCAACGAGATGGAAGATGGAACGCTTCGCTTTAAATGTTTGCCGGCAACTGAACTGGCCTACTCCCATGCATTATGGGACTTTGATCCGGATGAACATGCTGTACATTTAAAGATGCCCGTTTTCCTTACTATCGCAGAATCTCAATCACAAAAAAATGATCCAATCATCGCATACAAGAAAAGATCTCGAGAACATTTCTGTTCAATCGCTAAACAGTCACACTGTGTCATTATGAAGGATACGACTCACATGGTGATGCTCGAACGGCCTAAAGAATTGGCACAGGAAATTCGAGAGATGATTAAAGCATCATGAGGCATTATCAGTGACAATAAAGCTCTTTACTCAAAAGAGAACAAAACCGTGCCTTACGATGAAATGTGAAGTCATCAAAGATAACAAAAAAGTTCTTACCGTTTTATTAGAGAAGTATACTGTTACGCAGTTCGCGAATATTGCGTAGGAACTAGTTAACACCTGTAATCCTATAATTGAAAGGAAGGGAATCAAATGACAATACTATTGACTCTGTTTATTCTGATCTTATTATTGTTGAACTACCTACAGTCAAGAGAGATAAATAAGCTTAAAGCGGTCGTCACGTTTGATGAAGACGTATTAAGACAGGAAGCAAAGGATCTATTAAAAACCAAAGATAAAGTGTCAGCAATAAGAAAACTTCGTGAAAATAACTATCCGCTTGGTCTGGTTCGAGCGAAAAAGATAGTTGATCAAGCAGAGCCTGAGTGAAAATTATCTGTGCACTATGTCTTTATATGCACTAGAAAAAGCCACGATTTATTCCAATTCCTGCATAAAAACTGTTTTTCTGAGATGCCTCTATGCCCGGTTTTTTTCTATCTTCACTATATAGGCTGCAGCTGGGAAGATAAGAAAAAAGGATTAATCAACGTACATAATAAGATTGACTATACAGAAACGTATTCGGAAGAAGTATGTGTTCGGCTCATTCACAATAATCGCCGCTTTACCTGCACTGGTCTGGAATGACGCGGGTGCCCGGAAATAAACCAAAAGATTTTAGAAAATCGTGACTATCAGATTTTTATAAGGAGTACAATGAAATCAGATATTGGAATGGGGGCATAACAATGAAAAAATGGAAAATAACATTGCTAATTATTGAAGCAGTTATCTTGGTTGTCCAAGTGAATTATTTC
This sequence comes from Sporolactobacillus caesalpiniae, assembly GCF_040513385.1. Taxonomy (NCBI): domain Bacteria; kingdom Bacillati; phylum Bacillota; class Bacilli; order Caryophanales; family Sporolactobacillaceae; genus Sporolactobacillus; species Sporolactobacillus caesalpiniae. The sequence goes on along the minus strand of NZ_JBEVCB010000007.1, from coordinate 52,739 downwards.
TGACGGAGAGGTAAGCAACTGCAAAATAGGTGAGGTGGAGTGAAAGCGATGAACCTTCTTGAGACCGAACGGCTAATGATACGTGAATTAGAAATAAATGATGCTTCGTTGATCTACAAATATAGTATAGAAAAATCCATGCAGGAAGAATTACCTGATCAAGTTTATGAGAATTTAAATGAAGCTAGGGAAGTCATCAAATTCCTAACAACCAACTATAAATCGACTCCACAGTCTTATCCACTTGTTTACGGAGTTGCCTTGAAAGAAACTAACACCTTGATTGGTCATGTTGGGTTAAGTGAAACATCGAGTGGCATCGAGATTGGCTATGCCATTGCCATGGACGATCAGGGAAAAGGGTATGCAACTGAAGCGGTAGGCGCTTTTTCAAAATGGGCAAAATGTAACCTTAATTTAAATGCTATTTACGGAATATTGAAAGCGAGTAATAAGCGCTCACAAAAAGTTTTAAGTAATAGTCATTTCGTCTTTTGTGAAGAAGTAGTGATGAAAAGTTTTGGCGGAAAGTATTTGAACAAAATTTATGTTTATAAGTATTCAAAGATTCAAAGCAGGTGAAAATTTAAACAATAAAGATATCAAACAAATGGCCATGACGCAGTCAGCTTTTTCTAGATAATATCAAAGACAGCCAGGTTTGTTCTGAAACAAAGAAGTAACATCTAATTTGTTTTAGTGTTTCAATCTCAATGATTTCATCGATTGCTTCAACTGTAATAAGTTCACATATCAATAAAAGCTTGGGATTATAAACAACAGTTATCTTTTTAAGCAAAATAAAAGCACTCTATAATTAGAATGCTTCCCACTTTTTTTTCAATTTCTCATTTTTTTCTTTTAATTTTTGTTCGTTTTTTTTCTCACGTTCTAAAAATTTTTTACAACTAGAACCACTTAATTTAGATTTTTTATTCCCTCCAAATGCCATATAATTCACCTCAAAATTACTTATGAGGTATCAAACATTTGTAGAACAATTAATTATTCATCGTAATGTTTCTCAATCATATCTTGGTCATATAAATCCATCAACATATATATTGTAGTCTCATTATTTGTTACTTGATCCTCAGATGCTACTTCAAATCCTCGCTTATGATACCATTTCCAGTATTCATAAATTGCGTCTAAAGTGATATACCTTTTATTTACCGTCTTTGCAAGAGTGACAATATATTTCATAATTGAACTGCCAATACCACTGTTTTTAAATTTATTATCGACAGCAAGTCTATAAATATCTAGAGAGTGTCTTTCTAAATTCTCTGATGCTGAATCTTCTTCATCTTCAGTATCAGTTGTATCTAATTCAATTTTAGATTCTTTCAGTGTAAAATAAGCTAATAAATTTGAATCTCTATATACTAACTGGGTTCTTGATTTAAAATCGATATGTTCAAAAAAAGCTTGTCTCTTAAGGAAACTATTTAAAGAAGTATTATCACAATCAAATTGGTTAAAATCTTCTCGTGATTTAATACTAATCTCTCTTATTCGGAAATCTTGATCAATCTTTGAAATGCTTTCCGTCACGATCACGTAGCAGTCTGTCCTTTTCAATCATTCTCTTAACAAATTCTCGTCTTTTTAAATTATTTTCTCTTTCTCTTCTTAAAAATCTTTCTTTGTCTTTTCCAGAAATTACAGGTCTCGGTCTAGTAGTGATAGCCATTACAATCTCTCCTCTCACTAGTAGAATAATAGTTTAGTTTCTAAAAATATTATACCATTGAGAATGTCAAGGGTAAACGACAAGTACAATCTTTGCGGTTAAGTCATTTTCCTTAACGCATTCGGAAAAAATATTTGTTCAGCTCACTCGCAACAATCCTCGTATTACTTGCCCCGATCCGGAACTACGCAAGGTCCGGATCGAAACCAAATGATTGAATGGGTTGTGTTAGATTGACTTCTATTTTCTGCGCCGTGAAAAGGTGATACAATAAAACAACGTTAAGATCAAAATCCTAAAGAAAAGTGATAACTCATGAACATAGCAGTATTTGATTCCGGTGTTGGCGGTATGACGGTTCTTCATCATATTAGAAAATTGTTGCCCAATGAGAATTTTCTTTTTTATGCGGATACCGCGCATCTTCCCTATGGAGAAAAACCGAAAGATGAATTGAAAAAATATATTTTTGAAGCGGTGGACTTCCTTGTTGCCCACGATATCAAAGCACTGGTCGTCGCTTGCAATACGGCAACGAGTGCAGCAATTGAGGATCTGCGCCAAAGTTATTCGATTCCGATTATCGGTATTGAACCCGCAGTGAAACCGGCGGTGATCGAAACCGAGCCGGAAAAAAAGAAAGTGCTCGTCATGGCGACACGGACGACGCTGAAGGAAGAAAAGTATCATCGACTCGTTGAACAGATCGACAAACACGATATCGTTGATCCGCTTCCAATGCCGAAACTGGTGGAGCTTGCCGAAGCGTTTGACTTTGATCCCGATCATGTCATTCCTTATTTAAAAGAGCAGCTGGAACCGTTCGATTTGGCTCAATATGGAACGGTTGTTTTAGGGTGTACCCATTTTCCAATTTTTAAAGACATTATTGAGCAGATCTTCCCAAAAGGGACCCACGTTATCGATGGGGGGTTCGGTACGGCGATGAATCTGAAACGGACGCTGGAACGACTGCATCAAACCGGCGGCGGAAGCGGAATGATTACCTTCTATAAATCCGGTGTGGAAGTCACGGATCAGGAAACGCTTAAGCATTATGACGAGCTGTTGAAAAGATTGGATCGCATCCTTTAAGCAGTGGATTGGGTAAGTGGAGAAGATAAAACACAGGTGATCCTCTTGGATCACCTGTGTTTTATCTTCTTTTATTAATAGGTGTGTCCGATAAGCACGGGATGGTTCGGGGCTTGCATTCTGATTGGGACGACATGGGTCATGGTATCCCCAGGTCCGGCGTTCGGTATGCTTGTTTGATAAACGGGTGCCGGCAGTTCCAATTGTGCCTTTGTTGGTATTTTTCCGCTTTTTGCCTGTACGATTGAAATACCGTCATCGCTTCCCTTTGCTGCAATCGTGATCTGCGGCTGATTTGCAAGACCTGTACTGGTGCCTGTATTGGTCACCAGCGTAATCTTGTTAGGAGCATACGTCATCGAAGCAGCGTAACCATTTTGGATCTGATTGTGCATCACATAGGCATAAATGGGATTCGTTGTGTGAAAAAGTTTGCTCCCGTTGGTGTTTGGTTTAATGCGTACCAGAGCAACGTTGGTGATGATGATCTTTGAACGGCCAAACTCTATCGGTTCGATGGGGATATGCTTTTTACCGGTGATGCCCAGCTGATCGGAGAAACCATAGGCGATCGGCGTGATCGTCCCTAATCTCTGAATGGACGGGCGTTTGATAAACACTTCATTCGGCGCGTCCCCATAGGATTTATTTGTTGTGTCGATGAGTCGGTTATCGAGTGCTGAGTTATGCGTTGTTGTTTGCGCATGATTAAGGACGGACGGTTTGTAAATGCTCTGGCGCATGACCATAAACAGTTGTTTCTCTTCATTTGATTCGGCTGCGGAAGAGTAAACAAGAAGGACCTTGCGTTTCTTAACGACAACGACATTTTCTTGCGTCCCTTTGCTGTTTCTTAAACGAAAAAGGGCGTAGGTTATGTTTTTATTTGTTCTTGTTCCATGCTGCGCTTTCGTGAACTGAATGTCTGAAATTTTTTGATTGAAAAAGCTTCGGCTGACAAACGGCGAAAATTTGCCTTGCGTTGTGTCTTTTGAAATAACGTGATTTTTCTTAACGCTATTCCCACTGTACATGCCCTTTAGAAAATTATAGGCCACCTGTTCATTCTGTGTTAAATGGCGACGCGTGCTTTTGCTTGATCCGCAGCCGGTGAGCAGGAAAAGTACCATCAAAATGATGAAGGTTCTTTTCATTAATGCCATCTCCAAACGTTTGTTTTTTTCATTATACAAGATCTTGAGCAATCCAGTTGTCGTCAAAACTTACTTCTGTTGAAAGAATCGCTGGCATAACTTTAATCATTGTCGACTTGCCATTTAAGAAATAGAATGAACTGAGAACAAGCAAGAATAAGGGGATGCGGAGCATGCTAAGCTAGTTTGTGCTTTTCAAAGACCGGCCTAAGATCATGCTTCAATGGAAAAATAAAGACAGGTAATACGAGGAGAAATGAGATGGATGAAGAACTAGAGAAGAAAATTGTATCTGCTTTCGTTTCCAGAAGGATTAGAAAAAGAATGCTGTTTGAACTTTTTTCTAAGAGAAGAAGACATGCAATCAGCAGACTAGATGACCGTTATCTTGAGACGCTCTGTAGTGAATTCATGATCGAAATCCCAAGACCCAATTCAGATCCCGAAGAAATAGAAAAGATCTTAAGAAATCATGGGGCGGGCGATTGGTGCTATTCAATTTCGTGGGATGAGGATATCGATGGAAAAGTGCTGCCCTTGGGCACTGCGCTGTCCATTGCTGTAGGGTGCGGTTTTTCGTCAATTGTCTCCTGCATTCCGGGGAAACTCGCTTATTTTGAATCCGAACAATGCTTCGGGCCGCCGCCGAGATATCTATTAAAAAGAGCGTAATCGTTTTCGGTAAAAGTTTAGCAAGTCTTTCTTATACAACCAATTATTTGATTTTTATGAAAACCAGACGAGGGGGAAGTGAAATGTCCATGTTTCAATTTGCACCATTAATTTCGATTTTTGTTATCTGGGGTATCGTTATTGCGGTCGCCTATAAATTAATCAAGAACCTCATCCGTTTCACGATTCAAGAAATTAAGCGGGAATTGAAAGATAAATGACGGGATGAGGAGGCGTATTCTTTGCTTCGTTTCAAGTAAGCTTTGGAACGGATGATGCTTTTCATGTTGACGAATATCTAAGCTGGCTGAACAACAGGGCTAGTCATTTTCCCGATGGATTTGTCCTAGATTTTTAAAAGGATCAAGTGATTGGTCAGTCGGAACTAAGCATTCGCGAATACGAAGGCAAAGGGATCGGCTATGTGCATCTTTTCTATCTTATTGCAGAGAAAAGAGGCAATGGGTTAGGACATGAAATTCAGCAGTATGCGATGCGTTTTTTCAAAAAAACGGTGTGTCCGAATACCACCTCCGTGTTTCTCCAACGAATTCATGAGCCAGGGCATTCTACAAGAAAAACGGAATGAAGCTATTAAAAAATGAATGTGACGGCAAAGTTTTGAGGATGAAAGGCATCGTTGGATAAACGTCGAACATGGTCATTTTAAAAATGGTTAACAATCAAAAGCTGTTCAAAGATTTGAGCCACACCATCCTCATCATTTGTGGCGGTTGTCATGGAGGTAAATGGTTTCAGTTCAGGCTCCGCATTACCCATAGCAACGGAATAGCCGCACGCTATGAACAAATCTAAATCATTCCAGTCATCACCAAATGACATGACGCTGTCCATTGAAATGTTCATTTTCTTACAGAGTGCGGAAACGGCGCGACTTTTTGAAATATCTTTGGCCATGATCTGCATTAACTCCTTTGAATCGGTCTCGACGATGGTCAATTGATCGGTGTACTGCATCACAAAGCTCTTTACATTCGATGAACAATGAAACAGTAAAACTTTATTTGCTGGCAGCTCCTTAAGTTTAGACGGGGTGACAATTGTTGGCGGGAGAACCATGTGCTTTGCGTTCTTTGCAAAAGTCTCGTCAGAAAGCGCGTAGAGTCTATCCTCGGATTCAATGGAAATGGCATCTGGTTCATTATGACTGCACATAAAATCGATGAGTTTACCCGAATCTGCACTCGGAATCGTGTAGCTCATTGTTTTTCCATGAATATCCTTTACATACGCGCCATTGTAATAAATGCCTGATGCGCAATCGAGTAATTCTTTTGGAACCATTTTATTTACGGAGCGCGGGGGACGGGCAGTCGCAATGAAAAGCTTAACCCCGGACTGATAACTGCACATCAGTGCTTCCTGATTTCGTTTGGAAATAATTTTTTGCGAGTTGAGTAACGTTCCATCTAAGTCAAAGACCAGCGCTTTAATGAGTGATGATCGATTCATGTGCCTCCACCTTTTTTGTATTTCACTATAACACTAGTACACTGAAAGAAACAAGGGATGTTGATGGTAAAAATAGCTGCTATGAATGCTGATTTTCTGGATGACTGTACGCAATTATATGTCAATGTTTTTAGAACTCAGCCATGGAAAGAATCATGGTCCTATGATTCGGGCTGTCAGAGATTGCTTGACTTAATTCATACACCTAATTTCTTAGGGTATATGCTCTTAGATCATAATCAATTAATCGGATGCATTGCCGGATACAGTAAAATGAATTACAGAGGGAAGACCTTTTACTTAGCTGAATTTTGCGTCACGACTCAGATACAAGGAAAGGGTTATGGCTCTCAGCTGCTTCATCATCTAGAGCAGAAATTAATAGAGAAAGGGATTACTTCACTGTTTCTAATCACTGAGAAAATGGGTTCAATCAGCAGCTTTTATCGTAAAAAAGGTTATTCAATTAACGAAAATCGAATGGTGATGAGGAAACTATTGAGGCAATGAGATGAAGTCGGCCGCAACAAGTTTCAGTGTGCGTACTTGATCAGATTTTATGTAATTCGAGGGATTGTTATCCAATTGATTCAAGAGTCACCGCTATTATAGGATTACCTGAAAGAGACCGACATCATTAATTTTTCGCATCAAGCCATTCGTAAAACGACGAGGCGTTTATTTGCAAGCAAACAATCCGATGTCGAAAAAATAAAAACAGCTTTTGAATTTGTCCGTGACGGCATTGATCACTCTTGGAATGTGAAGTGCAGCCGTGTCACGTGCAAGGCATCAGAAGTCCTGAAATGGAAAGAAGGCATCTGCTATGCCAAGTCCCATCTGCTTGCCGCATTATTGCGATCGCAAAAGATACCGACCGGATTTTTTAATCAAAGACTAATGCTTTTTGATGTTCCTGAAAAAGGCTACTGTATCCATGCTCTAAATACTGTGCTTATTAAGAAATCTCAAAAATGGATTCGATTGGATGCTCGTGGAAATAAGCCGGGAATCAATGCGCAATTCTCAATAGACAAGGAGGCACTTGCGTTTTCAGTTAAGGAATCATTAGGTGAAAAAGATTATCCGATCATTTTTGCCAATCCGCATCCTAAAATAGTAGAGACATTGATGGGGAGCAGCAATCCGCTGACGATGTATCTTAATCACTTACCAAGCGAGTTATAAACTCGATAAATCAAAGATCCACAATTAACTTCGTAAATATATTTATGACCAGTTGAAATTGATCACTCAAATGTCTTTAGAAACCTCTAAATAGCCGCTTGCAGTCAAATTTATATAATGAAGTTTAATCGTTTGCCGAATTTTATTTGAAGAAATTGCCGTATAAAGAGGTGACGGCATTTTTCAGAGTGGCACCATAAGATCAATATTCTCCTCATGGAAGAATAGCTGCTGACTCTATTGAGAGATAACGAAGCAGAAAATCATCATTGATGCTTGTTATCAAGATGTTAACAAATGCCGTTATTAATTACGTCAATCACTGTCATTTCTCAACAATTCCAATAATGAATTGAGACATAATTAATTTGTATAATAAAATACTTGTTAATGCAAAGTATAAAGACTAATATATATTTAAAAATATATTATAAAAATCGAGGTGAATTATTTGATTACTTATCTTTTTTAATCAGAATAGTGTATTTATGTAGCGTTAAAATACCTGGCACTGCAATGTAATTTGCAGCACAGATAGACTTCCAAGCGATTTAGAAGGTGAAGTTATGAAGGAATTAGATCAACAACTTAAAAAAGGGATTATTGAAATAATTATTTTAAAGTTAATTGCAGAAAAGGATAGCTATGGTTATCAGATTGTAAAAGACTTAAGTGGCTTCAATAGCTTGGCAATTAAAGAGGGATCTTTATATCCTATACTTTATAGACTTGAAGACAACTTGTTTATAGAAAGTAGTTGGGTGAATAAAATCAAAGGGAAACCCAAGAAATATTATTCTATTACACCAGAAGGAAGAGCCGTATTAACAAAGAACCTTGTAAAATGGAATGAGTTTGTAGCAGATGTAAATAATATTCTTATGAGGTGAATGGCGTGGTCGAAAGAGAAAAATATATAAACGATTTTGAGGCAAATCTGTTGGTGCCCGAAACAATCAAGAATAAAATACTTATAGATATTAAATTACAGATTGATGAAGAAGTGGAACTCGGAAGGGACATTAATGATGTGTTATCCAATTTTGGTTCTCCAAAGGCTTTCGCAGATGAATTTAACGAAAACTATTTTGAATACAATGAGGTCGATTACTTCGAATATAAAAGCAAAAAAAACAAAAAGTATCCACTAATTCATATTGTGCTTGTGAATAAGAAAAAAAAGGCTAGTAATTGGACAGGACTACATGAGCAGAAAGTGCCAGCTGCAAGAGGTTTTTTGGCAATAGGGAAAAAAGCAATTGGAATCATCGCTATAGGAAAGTATACGTGTGGACTTATAAGCGTTGGATTTATAAGTCTTGGATTATTTTCTATAGGGCTCGTCTCTATCGGATTTTTTGCCGTTAGTTGTATTTCTTTAGGCGGGTTCAGTGCGGGAAACATTGCTTTAGGTGTGCTTACACTAGGTAACATCGCTTATGGACATACAGCTTTTGGTAACATTGCTTATGGAAAGTATGCCGTTGGTAATATTGGATCGGGGAGTGGTTATCTTTCATTAGGCAATAATCCCTCAGCACAAGAAATTGTTGACGGATTAACATCATTCATTAGCACCGGCAGCATTTCTAATATTTCAAAGGTGTATTTTGAGGCTTTGATCGAAATGTTAACCCATCCTTTAATATTTATCATTGCTATTATAACCCTGGTACTATTCTTTGCGTTTGTGATTTTAGTTTATTCAAGGCTAGTAAAAAAAGTTTATCCAAAATAAATAAGTTATGAGAAAACGATATGGTATAAGGGGCGCATAGAAAGTCATCGAATGATAAAATGAATGTAAAGCGCAAAAGGACTGGGCAAACAAGTGACCTAATTTAAAAATAAATATGGACTGAGTGAAAAAATAAACCAAGGAGATTAGTAATTATGTTTGCAACAACACTGGCATTTGGATGGGTCGGGGTCATGCTGTTTTTATTACTGTCCATTTTTCTTCAATCGTTGTTGCGAAAAAATGAATTTGCACTCATTCATGTGCTGCTTATTTTCATTTTTACATGCTGGCTGCCGATTGCATTTTCGTTAGCATTTTTCATCAACGGCTGGGCAGCGAAAATCGGTACATTGTTTTGTGTACTTGCTCTGATCATGTTTATTATTGCGATGGCGCTTCAAACCGGGTATATTGTCTATTCAAACAAGCATTCGAAGGAAAATAAGGACCTATGGGAAGCAAATGATGAGTGGATGATGAATCTCCTATCAGATCCGATTGAAATGATCGCAGGGATCTTTAACTGGATCGGTGCAATTTTTATTGGAACTGCTTTGTTGCAAAATAATTATCCGTTCTTTGCGGCGATTATATTCCTTTTAAGTCTCCAACTGATTTATTGTTTGGCTTTGCTTTTTCGCACATGTGTGAACGCTCCACCAAAGTGGATTCAATCAATCAAACCAAACTCAGTGGTATTGAACTTAGGATTGTTTCTTTATTATTTAATCCTGCTTCTGTTTCTGGTGATCCATCATTTAACGTGAAGTGCAATGCAGATATAGAGGGTGTTCATTATGAAGGTTATTGAAAAAAGTGTGAAAGCGGTAGATCATATGATCGCTTATACACATATAGCGGTAGGTGCGAAGACCGTCTGCTTTATGTTTTCAGGTATTGGCTATAATTACGATAAGCCGCTGCTCTATTATGCGACAATGGAGATGCTTCAGAACACGATCGACGTTGTTCATGTCCATTACAGGTACGATAAAAAGATGTTTAAGAAACCGTTTGATGAGAAAAGCGAGATGATGATGCGCGACATTCAGCCGGTTATTGATGATGTATTGGTTGGACACACATATGAGCATTGCATGTTCTTAGGAAAATCGATCGGCACTATTCCGATCGCGGCAGATCTAATCAAAAAAGAAGCGTTTCGAAATTCGAAGATTATTCTGCTGACACCATTGATAACCTATAATAATCTATTTACCAATCTATTAGAGAGTAAGCATCAAGGTCTATTCGCTATTGGCGACCATGATCGTTTTTTCGATTCTGAGCGGGTGGAGCAATTGAGACGAACAAATCTACACATCGAAGTGATCCATGATGCCGATCATTCACTGGATGTCGGCGTCGATACGTTTGATACCGCGAGCTCCATTACAGCGTTGGCAAAAGTCATGGAACTTATTCGCAGCACAATAAAAAATGGACAGGAATGAGAGAATAGATGCTTCAGCTTAGTGGAAAGCAAATCGTTATCCGTGATTGGAAGTTAGCGGACAAGGATGACTGTATTTTTTGGAGATCGCCGGGACAATATTGGCAGAAGTTCGACGGCCCCTATTATCCTCGAAAAACAAAGGAAGAAATCATTGAATTAGTAGATGAGCAATGTGAGAAAATCAAAAATGATTCATTTGAAACACCACGGAAGAATCTTGCTATTGCTGATAAGAGCTCGGATGAACTGATCGGCCAAGTCGGCTGGTACTGGGAAAGCAAGGAAACGAATTGGCTCAGTGCCGGGATCGCAATTTACAACCCGGAATACTGGGGTAACGGGCGAGGCCATGAGGCATTTGGTTTATGGACAGATTACCTTTTTCAGGCAATGCCGGAGATTGTGCGTGTTGACTTGCGCACCTGGTCCGGTAACTTCGGTATGATGAAGCTTGCCGAAAAGCTCGGCTATACGAAAGAGGCATGCTTCCGCAAAGCACGTATTGTAGACGGCAACTATTATGATTCAATCGGCTACGGTGTGCTGCGCGAAGAATGGGAGACTTGGCATCCACAGGGGTTTCAGAAAGATTTGCTCGCCAACAGTTAACTTGCAGCAGCGATGATTCAGCAGCCGTTACGTGATTCGTGATGAGCGTCATGGTGCAGAAAAGAAGGATAATACAAACCATGAATAACGTATACTAAGAGAGAACTGCTCCCAGAAGAGAAGTATCTCAATATCTATCTTTTCAATCATGTAGTAAGCAGAAACGAAACTAATTTTTCATTCACATATTGAGCTTGCTGAATCGGAAAGCCATGTTTACCATGCACAGTCTCAGCCTTTATGTTGGGCTGAATCGAGTTAAATTTATCAGCCAATTCTCTCGGGCTTATCTTTTTGTAAATAGGATCCTGTTCTCCAATCAACAATAAACAAGGTGCTTTAATCTTTTTGAAATCGAATTCAGAATAAACAATGAGCTTTGTTCCCATTGCCCAGCCTTGAAAACTTTTCATACCAGATGTAAATACAGCAAAAGCAGGATTTGGAAAGTCTATATTATCACTGCCACTAATCCACTTTAAAAATTGGTTTATTTTTTTATCACTCGCAGTAAATAAAGCAGGAAACAATTTCAAATAAAAAATGAGTGTAAGCGGGGCAATCGTTGCAGCGGGTGACATAATAACTAGCCTTTTTACTCGTTCAGGAAAATTCATTGCAAAAGTTGTTGCAAGAAATCCTCCAAAAGACCACCCTGCCAAATTAGGCCTTTCCAATTTTAAAGCTTCCAACACTTCTATCAACCATTGAAGATAATCTTCGTTTTTTATTTTCTTTCTATTGCTCTCTGTTTTCCCGGGTTCTCCAATGGAATCGATACAAAATACTTCGAAATGTTTTGATAATAATTCCAAGTTTTTATACCATGAGATGGAACTAAACCCCATGCAATGTAGTAATACGAGTTTAGGATTTTCTTTTTCACCACATCTTATTATATGAGTATTTCCATACGCTGTTTTTATATATTCCGTTTCATAGGAGATTGGTAACTGTGCCAGTGCTTTGTCATATACCTTGAAGTACTCTTTCCGCTTTTTATCATTTCGGAAGAGTTTAATTGTTTTTTTCATTTTTTTGATTCTCCATTTGTTAAGAAATGATTGTTTAAGGGTGGTCGGCGCATAGTCCCTCATGGAAGGAGATGCTGCCGATGACAATTGCGGATGCTTTAATGCTGAAGAAGTTATTGAGTGACGGACAATCCATCATAAACGCAGCCATATGTTTGAAAAATTAGTTGAGCGTTTCTGAAATCAGTCCGACAATCATCTGAAATTCAAAATCGTTTGTGCAATGCAGAATAGATTTAATTTTATTCAAACGATAGCGTATGGTATTGGGGTGCTGGGTCAGCTTTTTTGCTGTTTTGTCAATATGAAACAGACATCCCGCATAGGCATAAAGGGTTTCCATGAGTCGAGTGTTCTGCTGACGGTCATAAGAGCTGATCTCTTTGCATAGATCGGTCAAATAGGCGTTGGCATATCGGTTTTCAGACAACGAAAGCATCAAGGTACGCAAGTGCATCGAACTATATACTGCCTTTGGGTGTCCTTGTTGCCCGCAACAACGGTTCGTATAGATACTGCGACGAATGGCAATATCAATTTGACGGATAGGAAGCATTTCGTCATCCACACCGATTTGGTAATTGCCGGAACTTAGATTTGATACACTGAGGATGTGTCTCCATTTCTTCATAATTTCGGAGGATGTCTGCACGTCTTGTGAAAAATAAAGCATCAGGACGCCCTTTTTATACATAAGGAAGAAGAAGTCCACCGCCGAGTCAATGAACTGTTTTCCGAGGAGACCCTTGCGATTGAGCGTTTGTTGAATGGACAGTTTATCCTTCGATGAGGGATCGGTCAGGTAAAGCGAAGAAACATAGTGCCGATTATCCGGACAGCAGTGCGACAGGAGCTGCTTTAGAGCTGTTTCGGGAGTTTCGGTATAAATAACAGTATCTACTAGATTTTCGAGGTAACTGTTTTTTTCAGAGGAACGCAGATAATCAACGATGTTCAGAATGATATCTTCAATATAGACAGAATCAAAGAAAAAGATGGGAAGGCTGTTCGCTTCTGCCAGTTCAACAACCTCCATAGGCAGTTCATGGTAATAAATCGACTTGATTGCAATGGCAGAGACTTTGATAGAAATCAGTTTAGAAAAAGATGGGAGAATACGCTCCGGATTGTCCTTTGCATAGAGCAAGTTTGTGATGACAAAATCACCTTCATGAAAGTCCGTATAGTTGCCGTCGAAGCCTTCATGATCAAGAATCACCACGTTCGAAATCGTGCGATGAATGCCTTTTGCACCTGCATATAAAGTGAAATTAGAAAAAAATTCAAACTGCTGCAAAGAAGCAACGTCCGGCATCCCCATCTCTCCCATAATAATTTTCTGCAAATTGTAACAAAAATATAAGTCAGTGTCAAAAAGGCAATGTCGCAACTAGGACTTCGTCTTTGGCAAGAACTTGGTGAAGCTAAATTTTATTATAAAAATGAAAAATATCAAAAATTTAGTTTCTGTTTTGAAAATTAATAATCCTTAGAGCTGCGTGCATCTGCAAAAATGATTTGTAAAAATTACAAAACAAAGGGAAAGTTCTTGTATGAACGGATATAGACAGCACAATTGGGGTTTGATATAAGTGAGATAAACAGGGGAGCTTTTATAACATGTTCTTTACAGAACGTTGCAGAACAACCATCGTAAAAACTTCTTTTGTTTTGGATTCTTAACTAACTCCGCGAATTTTGAGGCAACGGAAGCTGTCTTAAACGCTTGATCAGGGTGCCGCCTGAAAACGTGCGTGAAAATTACTGCTTGTGTGCGTGCAGTTGCTGCAATACAGGTGGCTGAGCCTTAAATGACTGAAATTTCAACCATTTAAAAACTGCAAACGTCAATTCTGCTTTAATGCATGACCGTTGTTAACTTACATAACAAATGAGGGGGATACGTATGAGTTATTTTTTATGTGATGAGTTTCAGAAAATGGAGCCGTATATTCCTGGTGAACAGCCGAAGGATCAGGCGTATATCAAACTAAATGCTAATGAATCCTCACTTCCACCATCTCCGCGTGTTTTTGATGCTGTTTCGCAAAGCCGAATTCGTGGCATGGGTCACTATGCCGACCCTCACTGCAAGCAGCTGCGCAAGGCGATCGGAGATGTGTACGGAGTCAATGCGGATCGGGTATTCGTCGGAAATGGTGCGGACGAGGTGCTCGGCTTCTGCTTCATGAGCTTTTTTTCTCCGCGTATGAAGCTTTGTTTTCCTGATATTACCTACGACTTTTACCGAACCTATGCCAAGACCAATCGTATTGATTTTGAGCAAATTCCACTGGACGCTGACTTCCACGTGAATGTGGAGGATTATATCGCAACCGATCGCGATATTGTACTGGCGAATCCCAACAACCCGACCGGTTTGGCGCTCAGTGTTTCTGATATCGAGCGTATTGTCGCAGTCAGGCCGAAACGATTGGTGATCATTGACGAGGCGTATATCGATTATGGCAATGAATCGTGCATTCCGCTAACAGAAAAATATGCCAACCTTATCGTGGTGCAGACCTTCTCCAAGTCGCGAAATCTGGCCGGTGCACGAATCGGCTTTGCTATTGCGTCAAAAGAGATTATTGAAGATATGAATAAAATCAAATTTACATTTAATCCGTTTAACATGAGCGCACTTGCTCTTGCGGCAGGATCGGCGGCCGTGCAGGATACCGCATATTTAGAAAAGTGCGTCCATTCTGTTCTTGCTACTCGCGTTCGTGTACAGAATGCATTGGAAAAAATGAACTTTTTCGTTGCAGAGCCGCATGCAAACTTTCTTTTTGTCTCTCATCCTTATATTTCCGGCGGAAAACTATGCAAAATGTTGAAAGAGCGGGGCATTCTGGTACGGCATTATAACGAGGCGAGAATTCGAGATTATGTTCGCATAACTATTGGTACGGATAGAGAAATGGATAAGGTTCTGCAGCAGCTTCATGAAATTCTGCAGGAGGTGAAGGCGTGCGAATCCTGATCAGTGATTTCTCAAATGTCATGCTATCGGATTATCGGCTAACAACGGACGCGATTATCTCGATTCTTCCGGAGGCTCAGGTACAGGTGCTGCCCTATGCAGATAATGATGCATACTATGCTGAACTGGCAAAGGCAGACGGATTGATTACCGCATTTCTGCCGTTGGACGCGGCTTTTTTCAGTCGAGCGAAGCGATTACGCTGTGTTTCCATCAATGCGGTCGGCTATGACTCGGTCGATTTGCAGGCTGCGAAACAGCATGGGGTGATCATTTGTCACATCAAAGACTATTGCACTGATGAGGTCGCGGAGCATACGATGGCGTTGCTTTTGGCTCTGAATCGCAACCTCAAGTACTACACCGAACAGATCGATCGTGAATTTCGGTGGCAGTATCGCACCATTCCAGGCGGCAGACCACTAGGAAAACAGACATTGGCGGTGTTCGGATTCGGCAGTATCGGGCGCAAGGTCTCGGTGTTTGCCCGCGGCTTTGGAATGAAGGTGCTCGCGGTCAGTCCGAATTTGACAGCGGAAGATGCGGCATGCTGCGACGTACGTGCGGTAACAGCGCAGGAAGCCTTTGCACAAGCAGACGTCATTTCCAACCACATGAACTTGACGGCGGACAATGTCCACTTTTTTAATTCTGCTGCCTTCGCGCAGATGAAACGCGCGCCTTTATTTCTCAATGTCGGGCGTGGCGCCTGTGTGGACGAAGCGGCTCTGGCGGAGGCATTGGACAGCGGCAAGATTCGCGGCGCGGGTCTGGATGTTCTTGCAGAGGAAGAACCGCATCTGGCTGGACATCCACTTGTTGGACGTGATCATGTTCTGATCACGCCGCACAGCGCTTTTTACTCGCAGGATTCGTTGGAAAAACTGCAGACTGTCAGCGGCAGAAATCTGGCGTATTGTCTCAATGAACTACCGGAAAAGGCACAAAAAGTCGTAGCGGGAATGTAGTGAAAGATCCAGACTCAGCGCAAAGTTTGTCTCGTGGTTCAAAAGCCCAATGATGTTTCATAATAATAAAAAATAACCACCCTTGAGCGAACGGCTCACTAATGGGTAGGTTATTTTTTTTACGAAACATATTTTCTTGTGGACCGTCTGGTGTAGGCACACCATCGGTCATTTTTCATTATATGAGCTTGCAAATGCCAGTCAACACTAAACGATTTCCAGTTACCCCGAAGGTCTAAATGGGCCAAGGTTGATCAAACCGTGTTGTGTGAGTGACAAAATGAATGTGCTGATTTGGGAGTTGAGATGTGATCAAATAAAAGAAATACGATTGCTGTTCTGAACCGGAATTACATGCGCTCGTGTCAAGATGGGCATCAATGCTTGCAAAAGTAAGGTAAGCATGATGGTTTCGATCGGCAGCATCAATGAATTTTTGATCAGACTGTTGATCAAAAAGAACCAGTAGCCCTTTCCGAACAGCATTTGGCTCCAGAGGCATCCGAGCCCGACATTAACGACAAAATTAACAATCAGTTTGGCGAGAAAGATACGCATCACTGAAATTCGGCGGTGATACAGGAACAGACCGTAGATAAAACAGCCAAGCATGGAAGATAGTGTGTACCCTGGAAAAAATGCGCCGAACGGATGGGCGATATAACCGACAATGTCAAGGGCTGCTCCGGCAAAAATGCCAAGTAGCGGACCATAGACCATCGATCCAAAAGCGACGATCAGAAATTTGAAAGAAATATGCAGATTTTCGGCGACGGGAATAGAAAATGAACCGATCACCACGGTTAAGGCGATAATCAGTGCGGCAAGTGTCAGCCTGTTTAATTTACGAAGCTCCGCAGCGGCCGTTTTCCAATAGGCAGCAGAAAAAATAGACAAACGATTAGTCATAGAAAGATCCTCCTTATGTTTTGGCAATGTTGCCACATAAGGGAGGATCACACTCCGATATGCGGCAGCGGGATGCGATCATTGCACGGCAAATGGCACTAAACGCCATTTTTCGTCCCGGGGACAACTCCCCGTCCCCCGGGCACGTAACCCGCAACAATCTACTCTGCCTTAGATCAATCTTATTGTAGTTAATCTTCACGATTTCTGCAACTGATTAAGAGACTCATAGATCCGGTTTGATCTAAGTGTAATATATATATTGCGTTAATGTAATGTATATATTACACTTGGAGTATGGAGGTGATTCTGTTCATTGATGAATCATGTGAAAAACGCCCGGATCGAGGCGGGATTGACGCAATTACAGCTTGCAGAAAATACCGGCGTAACACGGCAAACAATCAGTTTGATTGAAAAAGGAAAATATAATCCAACTCTGAAATTGTGCTTGGCCATTTGTTACGCAGTCGGAAAATCACTGGATGAACTTTTTTGGATCGACGAGGAGGAAAGGCCATGAAGAGAATTACAGATGAGCGATTAATTCTAGTTAACTTGAAAAATTTTCGAATTGCCTATGTATGTCAAACGGTTGGAATTCTTGCTGTTTTAATTTATATAGCTTTTACTCGGGGATCAAGAATCGCTATTGAATCACCGTTTTTTCTTGTCTTGATGTTGACCAACGTTTTACTTATTTTTCTGCAAATGAGAGTAACTGCTGATGTTGAGGCAACCGAAAAAAAACGCAAAAAAACACTTCCTTATTATGCATGTGTTCTTATCTCCTTGGCGGTTGGTGTACTGATGGGAATGATCAGCTGGTTCACCGACCGTCAACATCCTTCTTTTGCATGGATCAGCGGAACGATCTTTTTTATTTGCTTTCTCGGTTCCTTCTCATTCATGTATTATCTTAAGAAAAAACGAATGGATAATGACGAAGCGGAAGAGTAAAAATTTAATATAGGAGGCACAGATATGAGCTTTCTCTCGAAATTAAAAAGCAATTACATTTTCACATGTACGGAATGTGGCAAAACAATTAATCCTGGCGAATTCATGTGTATTATGGCTCAATCACCGAAGAAATCATGGTATGGTGTAACGGAAATGATCATTCATCGATTTGTGAAAGACACTCATGGCAAAGTCTATTGTCGGACCTGTTTTGAATGCCACTATGGAAAAAATAAATAAGAGGGTTGCCTCCAAAAAAGGGAGTGATTCAAACGTGAACATCATGCCAATGAATCGTGTTCAAGCAGCAGAATATGTCCATTGGACCTACGAGGCGCCGTATACTTTTTACACGATTCCGGAAGAAGGAATTGAAGAAACCTATAAAGACATATTTTTCGATTCTGCGAACCATTATTTTTCGGTACTGAACAAGGGACACTTGTTTGGTATATTTGAATACGCCATGTCGGCGAACGGTTTTGAAATTGGACTGGGTATTTGCCCGCAAGAAATGGGGAAGGGCAACGGCAGGGCGTTTGTATCCAACTGCCTTGCTTTTGGCAGAAAGCACTTTAATTACCAAGGAGTCATAAAGCTGGATGTTGCTGACTTTAATCAACGCGCCATTCATTTATATGAGCAGCTTGGATTCTCTGAAACAGGCAGAGAGGCCCGACTCAGTTTTGGAAAACCCGTGACGTTTATCAAAATGGAAACGGAACAAACAGATTTTGTCCTATCCTATGAGGAGAGCTGAGAGCGTGTAGTTATGCTCTCTTTTTCAATACATAGAATGTAAGAGCGAGAGGGGGAATTGGTACATGGGAGAAAACACCGATTCGATCATTCAAAAGGCTAGCTCCTTAATAGAACATGGGCATCATGAACGAGGTTTGAATGTGTTTCAAACATTGACTAATCAATACCCTCAGGAGAGCCAAGTTTGGTTAAAGTACGCACTAACACTGGATCAATTGTCCATGGAGGAAGAGGCGATACCGAAATATAAAAATGCGCTTGAGCTTGGCTTATCCAAAGCAGATGAACGGATTGCTTTAATCTGCCTAGCGTCATCCTATCGAAATGTAGGTCAAATTCATTCAGCGTTAGAAACGATTAAGAAAGCACTTGAAAAATATCAACAAGATGCTGCAGTTCGTTGCTTTTACAGCCTTATTCTCATGGATGATAATAAACCAGCCCAAGCTGTAAAAACGTTAGGCGAACTTTTATTAAAAGAAGTGGATGCGCAAAGGTTTGGCGGTTTTGGTCAAGCATTGCGCGACAAGTTTGAAAATCTTTAATCGAGAATCCTAGTGATTAAAAGCGAGAGGGATTATATGATAGATAAAGAGATCATTCAATTAACACCGGAATGCTTTAAGCAATGCTCAACTATATGGGATATGGAGAAGCAAATGCGTCTCGCTGATCAATTTTATAGAGAATTAGTGAATGGGAACAGACGGACTTTTGTTTATGTCAAAGATGGTGGTTAGACTGCATGCTCGAAAAGTTAGACCGAACCCTTTGGAAGTTCAACCCAAGAGAGGAAAAGTTCAACCGAAGAACAGAAGTTCAACCTAACGAGTGAAAAGTTAAACCCAACCCCTTGAAAATTCAACCTAAGAAAGAAAAAGTTGTAACGAAGGCATTAAAAATCGTAACGAACTCATCGAAATTAGTAACGAACTCCCAGACGCGTAACGAACCGCGAGAAAGCAGACATTCCCTAGTAGGGCAAACCGTTTTCAAAATAAAAATCTTCTACTTTAATCTATTCGTTAACGTTTCATCATAATTATAAGGATGTTGAACGACTTCGATAAAAAACGAATGATGCGGGAGGAGTAATGAATCATGGACATCCACGTCGTGCAAAGCGGTGAATCATTATGGGAAATTGCTCAACATTATCAAGTGCCGCTTGTCAGCATTGCTGCGTTAAATGGATTGGCTTATCCGGAGCGGCTCGTCCCGGGACAGGCGCTGGTCATTCCGTCCATGCCGCCGGTGTTCGCACCTGAACAGCCGGTCATCGAAGTAAACGCTTATACGTATCAGCCGGTAAAAGAAGCTGCTGCCGAAATTGTTCAGCGGAACGGTCTTCTTTCGACTGTGCTGCCGTTTGCTTATCATGTAACGGAGGCTGGCAACTTGGATAATTTGGACGATCAGGAATCCATAGCTGCTGCCTATGCGCACAGCATCGTGCCGCTTATGCCAATTGTTAATTTCTCGCTAAATGAATCAGGCGCTGATGTCGCTCATGCAATTTTCACGTCATCGTCAGCACGCGAAAATTTGGTATCATCGGTTATTCGTGTGATGCAGCAAAAGGGTTACCGCGGATTGAACATTGATTTTGAGAGTGTGCGACCTGAGGATCGGCAAGGGTTCAATGATTTTTTACAATTTGTTGTCGACCGACTGCATCCGCTTGGGTTCAGCGTATCTACAGCGGTTATGCCGAAAACAGCCATCGATCAACCGCGTGCGGAATACACTGCGTATGATTATGAAGCGCATGGCCGAATTGTCGATTTTGTTGTCTTAATGACCTACGAGTGGGGATATCGTTTTGGTCCGCCTCAAGCCATATCGCCGGTTAATGAAATGAAACGCGTGGTTGAGTACGCTTTATCAGTAATGCCAGCAAGTAAAATTTCGCTTGGGTTTGAAACGTACGCTCGCGATTGGCTGCTCCCGCACAAAGAGGGACAGGAAGCAGAAACCTTCAGTCCAAAAGAAGCACTTGAACGCGCCATTTTTAACGGTGTAAGTATTCAGTTCAATGAAACCGCGCAATCACCTTTTTACATGTATGTGGATGCCAGCGGTCGTACACATGAGGTATGGTTTGAAGATGCACGCAGTGCACAAGCGAAATTTGATCTTGTCCGATTATATAATCTGCGCGGGATCAGCTATTGGGCTTTAGGCTTTCCCTATCCGGAGAATTGGGCGTTGCTGGAACGTAATTTTCATGTTGGTAAGTGGCTTTGATTATCAAAGATTTGGTTTTCACAACGAATGCAAATAGTATTGGGATTCTGCGTTAATCCGATTATTATAAAGTATAGGAACTAAAGACATACTTCGATTTTTTAGATGCGACAGGTGAACAGAATGGTTTCTATTTCACTCATAATCTTTTGAGAGGAGAGATAGTATTGGCTGAACAATTAACTTTTGATTGTTATGGAACATTGATTGATACGACGCCTTTTTGGAAAGAACTTGAGAAAATTGCGGAAGAGTATGGAATCGATAAATCCGCATTGGTCACTGCCTATGTCAATTATGAGGATCGATTGATGTATGGCGAAGGACTATTTACTGTTTACAGTGCTATTATTTTTAAGGCTCTGCAGTATTGTGAAATGGAATTGAATGTTGACAAGTTAACTGATCAATACGAGCGACTAATAAAGGTACATAAAGAACTATCTCCATTTCCTGAAGTGATTGATACATTGAAAAATTTGAAATCCCAAGGTTATCAAACATCGATTATGTCCAATTCTGATTGGAATATTATGAATTCTAACTTAGAGTCGCTTAAAAATGATTTTGATTCTGTTTACCTGGCAGAGGACCTGCATGCATACAAGCCGCAATTAAGTTTTTTTGAGCAGGTTCAAAATGAGTTGCGAACGAATCATCATGTCCATATAGCAGCGGGATTCTGGTGGGATATGGTTCCCGCACAAAGAATGAACTGGAGAAGAATATGGGTGAATCGCCAATCGAAAAGGGGACTTCAAAATTGCATGCCTTACTCCGAGGTAAAAACTTTGGATGAGATCGTGAATTATTTATGAATATGGTTCATTTTGAAGTAGGGCAAAAAAGGACTCATGCAAAGTACGTCGCTATTGATCAGATAATTACAAATGAATCAAGAGTTTAAAAAAATTTGTGTTGGCCAAGGTCGAATAAATTTTGCCCTCTGGCAAGTGACATAGCATAAATCTTGTTAACAAAACAACAAATGAAGAAGCAAGAACTGAAGCGAGGTGGGGTGTATATGGCTGATTTAGCTGGGAAAACAGCTATCGTTACAGGAGCAAGCAGGAAAAAAGGAATAGGTGCTGCTATTTGTAGAGAACTCGCGAAATCAGGTTGCGATCTGTTTTTCACTTATTGGACGGCTTACGATAAAGAAATGCCTTGGGGCGCTGAATCCAATGAACCCGAGCAATTAAAAAATGAATTAGTGCAAGAAGGAGTAACGGTTGATTGCATGGAGCTTGACTTAGCCAATCTTGAAGCGCCCGAAACACTTTTTAATCGTGTGATTGAAAAAGTAGGGTACCCAGATATCTTGATCAACAATGCGGCTTACTCAACAAATACCGACTTTTCTAATTTAACTCTGTCGGAACTGGATAAACATTATCTGATTAATGTTCGAGCGACGACGTTATTAAGCGTTCAATTTGCCCGAGTTTTTAAGAAAAAAAGAGGTGGAAGGATTGTCAACCTCACTTCAGGTCAATTTCAGGGGCCAATGCCGGGTGAATTAGCCTATGCGACAACAAAGGGGGCAGTTGATGCGATGACGATCACATTGTCTGCCGAACTTGCGTCTCTTGGGATAACAGTAAATGCGATAAACCCGGGTCCTACCGATACAGGATGGATGACAAATGAAATAAAAAATGAACTATTATCCAAATTTCCATTGGGGCGGATAGGGCAACCGACAGACGCAGCAAAAGTAGTGAAATTTCTTGTGAGTGATGAAGCGGATTGGATTACTGGTCAAACGATCCATTCTGAAGGTGGATTTATGAGATAAATAGCAGCTACATTGTTTTGCTTCATTAGACCCCCATCAATTAATCACATGATGTAACAAATTAAATGAAAATTTCGTTCCTATAATTGAGTATGTAAGAGGGGGAACGTGATGATGAAAATTGCTGCGCTCTATGATATTCATGGAAATTATCCTGCACTGAAAGCGGTGCTCCATGAACTTGAGCACGTGAAACCGGATCGCATTGTGATTGGCGGAGACTTGATTTCCGGGCCGATGCCGGTTCAAACATTAAACTGTCTTTTGAACTTGCGGGATAAAATAAACGTCACATTCATCAGAGGAAACGGTGACCGTGAAGTTGTTGAGGCATCACAGGGATCACAATTGCTTCATATTTCAGAAGAGGGGCGGGAAGCGACAAAATGGGTCGCAAAAAATTTAACCCATCAGGATCTCTATTTTCTTTCGAATTTGGACGACGTTGCAAGTATTCATGTGGACGCATTTGGCAACGTGCTCTTTTGCCATGCGACGCCTAAAAACGACCACGATATTTTTACTCCGTTAACACCTAAAAAAAGAATCAAAGAACTGTTTGCTGAGGTGGACCAGTCTGTTATTGTGTGCGGACATACGCATATTCAGTTTGAAATGGAACTTGAAGAAGTAAGTATTTTTAACGCAGGCAGTATCGGGATGCCGTTTGCAAAACAGCCTGGAGCATACTGGCTGCTCATAGATTCAGATCAAATTGAATTTAAACGGACCACGTATGACTTTGAAAAGGCAGCCTTAGAGATAAGTGCGGTGCATAGTCCGGGAGCGGAAGAGTTTATTAATACGAATGTCCTTCATGTTCCAAATGAAGAAGAATCCATGATCTTCTTAGAGAAGCTAGCAAATAAAGCTAAGTGATGTGGTATGATGTAAGGAAAATTTGGAGGACTCGCATGAAAACTTTTCTTGATCAAGTACCAGAATCAACAAATTTTTTTGAACTGTTTCAAACAACCGGTTGGAATGATCATCTCGGTTTAAGTAAAGAACAGCTTCATCAAGCAATCAGCAATAGTTGGTATACGCTGAGTGTTTGTGAGGACAAGCAGCTTATTGGATTTGGCCGCATCATTTCCGATGGTGTGCATCAATCATTCCTTTGCGACCTGATCGTTTCACCGGATTACCGAAAACAAGGTATTGGAACGAAAATTGTTAAACGCCTAGTGAATTACTGCAAAACGAGTGGATTGACATGGATCCAGCTTTCATGTGCGAAAGGAAAGCAGTCTTTCTATGAGCGATTCGGATTTAAAGCGCGTCCAACCAATGCTCCGGGCATGCAGATATTCTTGAGTGAGGAATGACCCGCACCAGGTTATTATTATTGCAAAATAAATCGTTAACTACTAAGGGGAAACTAATGATTTCGATTATTGTTGCTGTTTCAAAAAATAACGTTATAGGAGATCATGGCGTCATTCCTTGGAGAATAAAGGGTGAACAAACCAGATTTAGAGAATTAACGATAAACCACACAATCATCATGGGAAGAAAATCGTTTGAGGAAATCGGTCATCCATTGCCCAAAAGGAGAACAATTGTTATTTCCAAAATAAAAAAGACTTCTTGCCCCAATTGTAAAACGGTAAAATCATTAAAGGAAGCGCTCGAACTAACTGAGAAAGAAGATGAGGTCTTTATTGCGGGCGGCGGACAAATTTACATGCTGGCCTTGCCTTATGCTGATCGAATTTACTTAACAATTATTGACAAAATAGTTGAAGGAAATGTGTTTTTCCCAGAAGTAAATCTACAGGAATTTAAAAAAGTATATGAAGAAAGAGTTCAGGCTGAAATTTCCTATACGTATTATACCTATGATAGAATGAAAAATTCTAAATGAACCAATCAAATAAAGATTCGCGAGTGACACGATGACCGATACTGAATTGAAAGACAAGCTTATTGCGATTAAAAATAATGATTTTCATGTGCCTGAAGGATTCTCTGATTTTGAAGCGGCTGAGTTTGTGATGCGTGCTCTTTACTCCACTGACAGTGATCTAAGAGATGATCTCGGCTACACCATTCTTTCAAAGTGGCTGATTGAGTTTAAGCTGCTCGATGGGTCGCAACTCATGACTCTGTTGAAGCAGACGGTTTCCGAGAAGATGCTCTTTTATAAAATCGGTGAAGGCATGTCGGATCATGTTTTTCTGAGAGCCTTCTCGGCATTAATTGTCGCTTTGATCTTGTATCGTGACAACCAAGAGCATTTTATCAGTAGACAGGAATATATGGAATTGCTCCGGCAGTTGAATCATTATTGCGAACTAGAGAACGATTATCGGAGTTTTGTTGAAGGCAAAGGGTGGGCGCATGCACCGGCGCATATCAGCGACGCGCTTGATGAATGTGCGCAAAACCGATTTGTAGGAGAATTCGAATGCATCACCATTTGGAACAGCTTAATGATCATGCTCCGGAATGCACAGACCGTGTTTGATGCGGAGGAGGATGAACGGATGGCGACAGCGGTTGTTAGTATGGTGACTTCGAAAAAAATAACGATACCCATACTCATTCAATGGCTTCACGAGGTGAAATTGCAGAAACCAAATCAATCGGTTCATGCCTCGGCATTCCGCAAGTACCTGATTCAAAGAGTGAATATGAAGCATTTTGTGCGTTGCGTTTATTTCAGATTGAAAAATGCTTCGTTGCTCGATCAAGGGGCAGATGATGCGCTTATGCATTTGGAGCATATATTTAATCCTTCTGTTTGACAGATTCGTCTTGTGCCTTGGCTCGTTTAAGAAGATAAATCTGGAAGAGTATGCCGCATGCGCCAATCAGTCCGCTTAGAATATAGACGGGATTTTTTGAACTCAGCCACAGAATCAGATAAGTGAGACACCAAGCAACTAATAAAAACCAGGAGATACACATAATGGCCCTACCAATGGTTGTGTTTAATGATTTCTTTTTATGTGGCATGTTTTCACACATCCTTTTATGTAAAGGGTTACATAGCTTTAGTATAGCGCAAACAGGTACCTTTCGAAAGGATCGTTCAAATTAAAATGCCCGAACGAAAAGTTGAGTTCCTGCATGAGATTGCGTACACTTTAACAAGATGCAAGATTACGAGACTTTGAGTTTTTGCTGCTGAGGGGAGGTAACCTGATGACACGCTGGATGCAACAATTAACCATTATTCTCACGGTAATTTTACTGTTTATTCCGGCTAGCACGGTATTCGCAGCCGACGGGCCGGTACTAATCAGCAACGAATCCGCAAATGGATACAAAACGGAAAACGCGGGGAATTTCAGTATTAATAATAATAGCTATGCGAAAAGTGAAAAACTAAAACGAGCCTCATATCGCCTTGATTATGTGCAGCGGTTGAAAGTTCGGGCGAAATACAGCCCGTTGAGGCACGCAACACAAAAGATAAAAAGTATCAAAATTGGTTCCGGCAAAAAATTTTGGGTATCCAATTTGTCGACTGACAAACGCTATCAGATCACAGCAAAATTAAGTTACGTAGGTCAGCACACCAAGGTATGGGTGAACGGAGACCAACTGTCAAAAAAAGCTGCGGCAACGCTTGGCAAGACGTTTGATCAAACTATTTTTCCGCTGGACAATCGTTATTTTGGTGCACCATCTGACGTAGATCACGATGGAAAAATTAATTTGCTTTGTTTTGATATAAAGGACGGCTCGGCAGAACAACATGGCGGCTTTGCCTCGGGTTATTTTGATCCAAATGATTTGTATAAAGGAAAGAAATCAAATCATAGTGAAATTGTGTATATCGATACGTATCCATCGCTTGGTTCAAGCAAACATAAAAAAGTGTCGCTCGCCTATTCAACGCTGGTACATGAATTTCAGCACCTCATCAATTATAACCAAAATGTGCTTGTTGAGAAAAAGAATGAGATGGATACGTGGATAGATGAGGGGTTGTCGCTCGCGGCGGAACAACTGCTGTCTGGGAAGCCGCTTGATGATCGGATTGATTATTATAATGAATCTTCGTCGATCGCGAATGGAAAATCACTGCTTTACTGGGATGATTATGGTGATAATCTTGCCAACTATTCGTTCTCGTACTTATTTATGCAATACCTGTATATTCAATGTGGGCAGCCGGACGATTTGTTTAAGCGGATCATTACGGATTCAAATAGCGATTATCGAGCGGTGCAGGATGTCATTCATCAGTACATTAGTCCCCAAATGACATTTGGCCGTTTCATGAGTAATTTTCGCAAAGCGCTTTATCTGAATCAAACTGCCGGGCCCTATGGTTTTCATGGCATATCGGGATTTCAACAGTTGAAACAGAAAGTTTACAGTGGCAAATCAAATGCGCCGAACCTCAGGGGCGGGGGAGCAATTGTGGTAAAAAGTATCTCGTCCATTCCGAATCAAAAAGGCGCGCGGATAACCTACACGAATCTTTCCGATCAACATGAGGACAAGGAAGCGCCGAAACAGCCGCGGGTAAACGCGTTCGGGGAAAATGACTCAACTCTTCAAGGTCAAACAGAAGCTGATGCGACGCTCGCAATAGTTGGAACATCAGGCTTTTTAACGAAAGGAATGGCAGATGATTCGGGTCATTTCCAATTTAATATAGGTAAGCAAAAAGCAGGAACTGTACTTTCGGTGTTTGCTGCCGATACCAGCGGAAACGCGGGCCAATCAAAGACAATAACAGTAAAAGATCAGACACCTCCGGCAAAGCCGACTGTAAACCGCTTTTACCATTCGCAGCTGAAAATTCAAGGAACGACCGAACCGGATGCGCGCGTTGTGGTATATTCCAAGAAAAAGGTACTTGGCAGCGCGCTGGCGAATCGTCGCGGATTTTTCAGTATTAAACTGATCAAGCAACAAAAAGCAGGAAAAAAATTAACTGCCGTTGCTCAAGATCAAGCGGGGAATCGCAGCCTAACACGCATTTTTAAGGTGTTTTAACACTACCATTTAGTATTACTAAATTTTTACATTTTATTACCTTGTCGATCATAATAACTGTATCCTTTCTATATAATCCAATAATATGTAAAAAAACCATCAAAAAAATTAGCCGATTTGGTTGTGAGACAAGAAAAAAGGGTAAAGATAAGTGAATGAATGAGTGAGTGATTTGTGCTGACATAAGGATGGTGTAGCGAATTGAATTGGTTTTCCATGGACACTGAACACGTATTAAGTGAACTTGCATCTGACCCGAAGCAAGGCTTATCAAATGCGGAGGTTCAGTCAAGGCTTGAGAAGTATGGAGAAAATAAATTAAAGGGTAAACCGAAAAAAAGCTTGGTTGCGCTGTTTTTCTCGCAGTTGAGAGATATGTTGATCTATGTTTTGCTTGGTGCGGCAGTTATTACACTGCTCATTGGTGAATATACCGATTCCGTCATTATTTTACTTGTTGTTATTCTGAACGCGATTATTGGCGTGTTTCAAGAGTTTAAGGCGGAGAAAGCAATTGAAGCATTGCAGAAAATGACAACACCGCGAGCGCTTGTCCGCCGCAACGGTGACGTGGTTGAGATTGATTCAAAAGAACTTGTTCCCGGCGATATTGTCGTGTTGGATGCGGGACGCTACATTCCTGCTGACCTTCGCTTGATCGAGAGTGTTAATCTGCAGATTGAAGAATCAGCATTGACCGGTGAATCCGTTCCGTCGGAAAAGGATGCGGCGCATGTTTTTGCAGACCCGAAAACGCCACTCGGCGATTTAGCCAATATGGCATTCATGTCTACACTGGTGACTTATGGCCGTGCGGAAGGCGTCGTTGTCGGCACGGGTATGAGTACTGAAATAGGCAAAATTGCCAAAGGACTCGATGAAACGCAGACGGATATGACCCCGTTGCAAAAACGATTAGCGGAGCTAGGAAGAACATTGGGCTATATCGCAATCGGGATTTGTGCGCTTATTTTTGTTATTGCATTGATTCAGAAGCGTGATCTTTTTGAAATGTTCCTGACAGCGATTAGTCTCGCGGTTGCTGCGATTCCGGAAGGCCTACCTGCGATTGTCGCAATCGTACTCGCACTTGGTGTAACGAGGATGTCGCGAATTAATGCGATCGTGAAACGGTTGCCGGCAGTTGAAACCTTGGGTTCGGTTAATATCATCTGTTCGGATAAAACCGGTACATTGACGCAAAACAAAATGACCGTGCTTCATTTGTACACACACCGCAAATTTTTTGATGTGCCTAATGAGGGAACGGTTACAGCAAGTCAATTGACGCAAGAAAAGTTGATTCAAACCTTTGTTCTATGTACGGACGCCACTTTGGTTGATGGTGAAAGTACCGGAGATCCAACGGAGATTGCTTTGCTTGTGCTTGGTGAAAAATATCATATGCCGAAACGAGAGCTAGAGGCAGGTCACGAACGTGTTGCTGAACGGCCGTTTGATTCGGATCGCAAGCTGATGTCGACACTAAACAAAGAAGGTAGCCGTTACCGAGTGCATACGAAAGGCGCTTTTGACAACATTTTGAAAATCGCGACCTATGCATTGGTTGACGGAGAAAAAGTTCCACTTACCGAGCAGTTAAAAGCGGATTATCATCGAGCAGCGGAAGAAATGTCAGACCAAGCCTTGCGCGTTCTTGGCGCTGCATACAAGGATACGGATGAAATCATCGATCCTGAGGATATGGAAAAGGATCTTATCTTGCTTGGATTGGTTGGCATGATTGATCCGCCACGTCTGGAAGTCAAGGACGCCATTCGTCAAGCGAAGCTGGCTGGGATTACTCCGGTTATGATTACCGGTGATCACCAGCATACGGCGGCAGCAATTGCCATGCAGCTTGGTATGGCGACATCACTCGGACAAACGATTTCAGGAAGCGACATTGATACGATGCCTGAAGAAGAATTCAAACAAAAGATCGGAAATTATCGCGTGTTTTCTCGTGTTTCGCCGGAGCATAAGGTGAAAATCGTCAAAGCATTCCAATCGCATGGAAATATTGTGTCTATGACGGGCGATGGTGTTAATGATGCACCGTCACTAAAGAATGCTGATATTGGTGTAGCGATGGGTATTACCGGTACGGATGTATCCAAGGGTGCGAGCGATATGATCTTGACCGACGATAATTTTACAACAATTGTATCGGCGATCAAGGAAGGGCGAAACATCTATAACAACATCAAAAAGTCGGTTGTTTTCTTGCTCTCCTGTAACCTTGGGGAAATCGTCGCAATTCTTGCTTCGGTACTCTTTTTCTGGCCGATGCCGCTTCTTCCAACCCAAATCTTATGGATCAACTTGATTACGGATACCTTCCCGGCGATCGCGCTCGGTGTCGATCCTGGAGATAGAGATGTAATGAAGAAAAAGCCGCGTGATCCAAAAGAAAGCTTTTTCGCGGGCGGAGCCGCCATGCGAGCAGTTATCGGCGGATCCTTAATCGGTATTCTGACTTTGGTCGCTTTCTACTTCGGTCTAAACGAGCATGGCTACCAGTTATGGTCCGGCTCGATTCCGGAAGATGTGCTGACCTATGCCGAAACAATGGCGTTTGTTGTGCTTGCCGTCTCACAGTTGTTCTACTCGCTGTCGATGCGGAGCGCGTCTAATTCCATTTTCCAAGTGGGACTGTTCTCAAACAAATATTTGATCGGCGCAATCCTGCTTGGAATTGTTCTGCAATTCGCCGTGATTTCCATTCCGTTCCTGGCTGCTGCTTTCCATGTTCAGATGCTGTCACTTCAGGACTGGATCATTGTCATCTTGTTTGCTTTAATTCCACTTGCAGTTAACGAACTGATCAAGCTGGGGATGCGAGCAAAGAATTAAATAATAGACAAATAAAAAATGGCAGGAGGTTCCTCGCGGAGCATCCTGCCGTTTTTTCACCCTGGTAAGAACGTATATGATTTTTGTCAAAGCAAGAGGTTGTGAACCAAAAGCGCAGGTGCGAGACTCCTGCGGAGCGTCTCTGTTGATCGCAGGCCAGGGGAGACCCCGCAGGTATCGGTTTGTTTGAGGAGGCTCCCGGACTGCCCGCGAGCGCACCAGTTGATCGCGAGCAATCGAAGCTAATCAAAATTCGGCATGACTTAAGAGCCGGGCGCTTTTTGCACGGCTTTTCTTAATAAGTTACACGATGTGGATGGACGGTCAGGCAAGTGCCCAATCCGAGAAATAAGGGGAGAAATTACCCTTATTCCTGGAATGAATGAAAAAATGCGTTAAATAGAGGGAGAAATTCCCCTTATTGAATCGAAAATCGTGAAAATGGAGGCTTATTCTGTGAATAAGCGGAAAAAGTACCCTTATTTACCTGTGAAACAGGTGTCATAAGGGAAATAAGCGGAAAATCTCCGCTTATTTTTTCCTTTGATGGGTAATGTCTGTTCAAGCTCAAAGTTGATGATTCAAAACGGCATTTCGAGCAAGGAACCTTTAATAGCCAAGGATCTTTCGCTAAGTACGCATAGATCCTGCAAGCAAAGCGAAAGCCAACGTATCCTGCGGAAGTAAGGACCGGGCGCTTTTTGCCCGGCTTTTCTTACACTTATAAAAAGTATAGGTCGCGCCTTAACGGTATGATGATAGGCGCCATAAAGATTCGGTTGGGTGATTAAGCAAGTGCCTAATCGGATAAATAAGCGGAAAAATCCCGCTTATTTTGCTCATTATTTAAATGAAACAATAGTGTCTGTTCGAGCACAAGGTTGATGATGCAAAACGGCATTTTTGCTGAGTGCGCATATGTCCTAATGCAACATCGACGTCACCGCATCCTGCGGCTCACCGGACCTCCGTGACCGCCGCAACGCAGCTTTGGCTTTGCCAAGCCTCTGGCAAAGCCAAATTTTCTAAGATCAACTTACTTTAATCTCGTGCCCATTCAGCGATTTGCCGAATGTCTTCTGGAGATGTGCGGCAGCAACCGCCAATGAGTGATGCGCCGGCTTTAGCCCATTCTGCAGATTCTGTACTGAAGCTCAGCTGCTTGTCACTAGATGTCCACTTTTTTGTGATCGGATTGTAGCACTCGCCTGAGTTTGGATAAACCACAATTGGCTTGTCCGTGACTTCACGCATTACTTTGACTGCCGGTTCCACGCGTTCTAAGGCAACGCAATTTATGCCAATCGCCGCAATTTGGTCAAACACGTTAAAATACGCTGCGGCTTCGTCAAGCGGCGTTCCGTCACACAGATGCGAATGATCAGCAAGGCTGAACGAAAGCCAGGCCTCATCCTCAGGAAATTCACGTGTCAAAAGCTCGGCCAGCGCTTTTGTTTCATCAAAATTTGGCATGGTCTCAAACGCGAATAAGTCTGTTCCAGCCTCTTTCAATACGCGCATTCTTGAACGATGAAACAGTTGATAACCGGCGTCATCTAACGTGTAGTCGCCTGTATATTCCGAGCCATCGGCAAGGTAGGCGCCATAAGAACCGACACTCCCTGCAATAAGCGGATAGGGACGCGTTTGTTTTTGCTCAGCGCTAAGTTCGGCCCAGAATTCAGAGCGAGCTTGAATCGCAATGTCTACAGCTTCCTTAATGAATTGCTCCGCTTCGTGTTCCGTATAACCGCTTTTCTGAAACCCGGCAAATGTTGCCTGATAGGTGTTCGTCGTTGCAACATCGGCTCCTGCTCGAAAAAAATCCAAATGCACTTTTTTTATGCTTTCAGGATGGTCGTGAATAACCGCTGCCGACCATAGCTCGCTGTCGATGACAAAACCTTGTTTTTCGATTTCAGTTGCCATCGCGCCATCTAAAATAATTGGTTTGTATTTTTTCATTAGGTCGCGGACTCTGTTTTTTTGCATGAGATGTCTTCCTTTTGCTTGGTTTCATTTTCCGGTTACTAATCATTATAGTGGAGTTAAGCCTTATTCGAAAATAGCGTGATAAAGGCGATCCACACCTTCTTCGATTTTCTCAACAGATAAGTTGGCAAATCCTAGAATGAATGCCGGCTTTGAATAGAGGTAATGATCCTCCAGACAGTAGGGCTTGAGATTATAAAGCTCAAGTTTTGCTTCTTGAGCACGGTCCGCAATTTCCTCAACGGACCGAGTTGCTTCGAATTCAGCCGTAAAATGGAGACCAGCATTTGCCCCATGCATCGTAATGGTTGAACCGAACCGTTTTTTTAATTCCTCAATAAGCTTCTTTTGTCGTTCAATATACACCTGTCTCATGTGTCTGATATGTTTGCGATATTCACCTGAATCAATAAATTGCTGCAAGGTCAGTTGTCCTAAAGCATTGCTCGTTGACATGACGAAATTGCATTTCTCTCTGTATTTTTTCAATAAATTTTGCGGGAGAATCATATAGCTGATACGCAATCCGGGCAATAAGGATTTTGAAAAGGTGCCAAAGTAAATGACACGCTCATTGCTGTCAAGGCCTTGGAGTGACGGGATTGTATCTGTTTCATACTTAAATTCACTATCATAATCGTCTTCAATGATGTACCGATCTTCTTTTTCGGCTGCCCAATTCAACAGTTGAATGCGTCTTGAAATCGGCATCACAACCCCTGAAGGGAATTGGTGCGACGGAGTCACATACACAACATTGGGATTCATTTGTTTAAGCAGATCAATGGAGATTCCTTTATCATCAAGCGGAATTGTTTTTAAGCACAGACGTTCCATCTTAAGAGATTCGAACATGCGCCGATAACCCGGATTTTCCATTGCATAAAGGCTGTTTTCTTTAAAAAGGTGGCGGAGCAAGTAGAAAAGGAACTGGGTACCGCCGCCTAAAACAATTTGCTCCGGAAAACAGTTAACACCACGAGCGACCGATAAAAAACGTGCGATCGTTTTTCTTACTGAATAAATACCTTGCGGGAATCGAGATGAATCATCATTTAATTCTAGTCTGCTTAGTTTTAACGCTCGATGTTCACAGGAAACCCAACTGTCAAAAGGGAAAATTGATCGATCAACGGACATATGCGAGAAAGAAATCCAACCTTTTTTTGATTCACTTTCTTCAGTAAGCTCGGGATCAAGTGATTGTGGCTTGTTCTCAGAAAGCGGGAGCGTATCCAACTTTTCAACGAAAAAGCCGCTCCGTTCCACAGCATAAATATATCCTTCTTCAAGCAACTGTTGATAAGCTCCGTTAACTGAATTGACGCTGACGTGTAAGGTTTGTGCCAACTCGCGTTTAGAAGGAAGCTTCTCATGAGGTAAAAAATGGTGGAGAAGGATCTCTTTTTTTAGTTGTTTATAGATTTGCCGATAAATATATTCCTTTTTGGAATCAGAATCGATGTTTAATGAGATCATTGGCACCCCTGACACCATAATTATTTGAATTTTGATACTATACATAATACCAAAAAATTAGCAAAATATCTATTAAAGGAGTGAGTCAATTGGAAAATAAATTATTGGAAGGAAACCTAACAAAGATTTGGCAGGATAAACGCGATCGCTATGTTGCGTCTGCAGTTGGAAATGGAAACCGCCATATTGCGTCAAAGGCAGAAGGTGCTTTGGTTACTGACATTGAAGGCAACAAGTTTATTGATTTCGCCGGAGCAATCGGCGTACAGAATGTCGGTCACTGTCACCCAAAAGTGATCAGTGCCGTAAAAGAAGAATTAGAGCATTTTATTCACCCGGGCTTTAATGTCATCATGTATCCCGGATACATTGAACTCTGTCAACGTTTGTGCGAGATTGCTCCGGGCGACTTTGCAAAAAAGGCACTCTTGCTCAATTCCGGTGCGGAAGCTGTTGAAAACGCGGTGAAGATTGCTCGTGCTTATACGGGCAGACAAGCGGTCGTGACGTTTGATCGCGCTTTTCATGGCCGAACCAACCTGACTATGGGCATGACGAGCAAGGTAAAGCCTTACAAATTGGGCTTCGGTCCGTTCGCACCCGAAACCTATCAAGCGCCATATCCATATCCATATCGGAAACCAGAAGGAATGTCTGAAGAAGCGTATGATGAATATACCATTGATCAATTTAACTACTTCTTTTTGAGCAGTGTTGCTCCTGAAATGGTTGCTTGCATTGTCATGGAACCTGTTCAAGGTGAAGGCGGGTTCATTATTCCATCGAAACGTTTTGTTACGTATGTCCGTGATTTTTGTACAGAGCATGGAATTGTTTTTATCGCTGATGAAATTCAAGCTGGTTTTGCCCGAACAGGGAAGATGTTTGCCATTGAAAATTTTGATGTAGCTCCTGATCTGATGACGGTATCTAAATCCATTGCAGCAGGATTCCCACTCAGCGGTGTCGTAGGAAAAGCGGAACTTTTCGATGCGTGTGAACTCAAGGGATCACTCGGCGGGACCTATTGCGGCAGCCCAATCGCATGCGCCGCTGCTCTAGCTGTTCTTGATATTATTGAAGAAGAAAACCTTCTGGAACGAGCGGAAAAAATCGGCGCCATTATCGAAGCACGAGCTGAGGAGTGGGCGCAATCTTATTCGTTTATCGGTGATATTCGCAGACTTGGCGCTATGGCAGCCATTGAATTTGTAAAAGACAAGGGTACAAAAGAACCGGATAAAGATCGCGTAAAGAAGCTTGTCACGTACTGTAATCAACACGGACTGCTGCTTCTTGATGCTGGGCTGAAAGGTAATTGCATTCGCTTCTTGTCTCCTTTGACTATAACTGAACTACAGCTGAATCAAGGATTAGACATCATTGAAGAAGCACTGGGATTTGTAAAATAATAACAGTTATATAGATTTTTTTAGCGGATACTAGTAAAATTCAAATCATGAATTACTGATAAATGGTGTTGTCAGCAGTTTTCACAAAGCAGATTTTCAAGATTTTCCGATCTGTTTTGATCATGGAAAAGGCGCTCATCTTTATGATGTTGACGGCAATGAATACATTGACTTTGTGGCGGGCATGGGTCCTTTAATTCTTGGCTGCAGTCCGGATGCGGTGAATCAGGCAGTGGCCGAGCAGATGGTAAAAGGCACGCAATTTTGCTCACCTTCTGCCGATCTGATCCGACTTGCGGAAAAGCTGACCGAGATTATCCCCTGTGCTGAACGTGTTGTTTTTCAAAACACAGGCACGGAAGCGAATATGTTCGCGTTCCGATTGGCAAGGGCATTCACCGGAAAATCAAAAATCATTAAGTTTGAAGGACAATACCATGGGTGGTCTGATGAGGAAATGATCAGTACGGATGCCCATTCCATTGCTGATTTGGGACCAAGAGAGCAGCCGAAGAAAAGTCGGGAAGTGTTGGGCCAGCTAGCCAATGCATCTGATCAAATCATCATCCTGCCATGGAATGATTTGTCTGCAATCAAGCATGTGATTGAAGAACAGCGTGATGAAATTGCCGCAATCATTACCGAGCCCTATATGTGCGATTCCGGTCCGATTTTTCCAAATGAAGGCTATATTGAAGAATTACGAACACTTGCGACGGAAAACAAAATTCTACTCATCTTTGATGAAGTGATCACCGGATTCAGACTCGCATTGGGCGGCGCACAAGAATATTTTGGCGTTATTCCAGATGTTGCTGTATTTGCTAAAGCGATCTCAGGCGGACTGCCATTATCTGTTGTCACGGGAAAACATTCGATTATGGATTGCGGGATTCGTACTTTTGGCACCTTTAACGGTAATGCACTCTCTGTTGCTGCGGCTTTGGCGACCATTGACGAATTGCAGCGTGACGGTGTCTACGCGCGATTCGATGCGCTAGGGCAACAGTTAACGGACGGGCTTAGAAAACTGGGCGATCGCTACCAAGTTCCTCTTTATTGCCGTCATGACGGAGCTATATGCATGCTTTTGCTTGGGGTTGATCAGCCTGTGGATGATTTCAGAGATTATTTGAAGTTCGCCGATAGTGAACTCTATAACCGTCTGGTTGCTCGTTCACTTGAGCTTGGCATTCGACTTACACCGAACCGTGGAAGAATTTATCTGTCAACCGAGCATTCAGAAGCAGATATTCATAAGACACTGCAAATTATTGAAACCATTTTTTCCGAGTTTTAATGGGATAGACAAGGGATGCAAAAGTAGCGGAGTGATGGGCTCCGCTTTTGTAATGCGAAAAAACAGGTTACGAACAGAAAATGGATCACTTCTACTTTCTCAAGAATTCAGCAATGAAGAACGAACGGCATCATCACGCGTTCAATTGATATTCGGATATTTTCCGGAACAGGGTGGCGCGTCCAATGCCAAGCAGGGTGGCGGCATCTTCTTTTTTC
The DNA here is from genome assembly GCF_040513385.1 of Sporolactobacillus caesalpiniae. Taxonomy (NCBI): domain Bacteria; kingdom Bacillati; phylum Bacillota; class Bacilli; order Caryophanales; family Sporolactobacillaceae; genus Sporolactobacillus; species Sporolactobacillus caesalpiniae. The sequence continues at coordinate 15,772 of NZ_JBEVCB010000007.1, read as the reverse complement.
TTGCCCTCGTTTTTCATTTTAATCAGCGCCTTTTTTATTGTTTCTCTTTCGATAACATGCAGATTGAAAATCTCATTCGATTGCTTTGCGCGGTGCCGATATTTTTCGAGCAAATAATCAGGAAAATGGTCCACGCGAATAACTGGTTCATCAGAAACATTAAATGCGTATTCGACAGCATTGGAGAGTTCTTGAATATTTCCCGGCCAATCATAGCTGGCGACGACATTTTGGATCTCGCGGGCAAAGGTTTTACGAAAGGATTCCGTTTTTAAATTCAATAGACTTAGGAAGTAGTCAGCGAGCATCATAATGTCATCCTTGCGTTGACGGAGCGGCGGCATATAGAGCGGCACGACACCGATTTTATAATATAAATCTTGACGGAATCGCCCGCTTCGCACAAGTTCCATCAGATTTTTGTTTGTTGCGCTGATGAGACGGACATTGACCTTAAACGGCTGATCCTCACGATCAATCAGCTTGTCACTAAGAAATTTAGTTAAAAGAAGCTGGGTGGATTGCCCGATGCGGTCGATTTCATCCAGAACGAGTGTGCCGCCGTCCAATTTTTCCAGATAACCCGGCTGTGACGCATTTGCTTGATCACCGAATAATAGATGGTTCAAGTCGCTTTCCGAATAGTAGGATGCATTAACCTTTCGAAAGAGTTCATCCGGTTTGTTTGCCGAAACATGTACAAAATGTGCAGCAAAGGTTTTTCCTGTGCCATCCTCACCATTAAACAGGATCGGGATTGTTTCGTCTTTTATCTTGGAGAGCACGTGTTTTATATTTTGGATAGCCGGTGAAGAACCGATTAATCCACTCGTTTGATTTTGCTTATCAATAGTTATATGAGTGGCCATCTGAGTGATGTGCTCGGGATCTTCGATTAGAATAACTTCCGCCTCATCCTTTTCCTGAACATCAATTTGATGTACAGAGATGAAAAATTTCTTTCGATAGGATCCAAGGTTAATCCAGAGAATTGCTCCATTTGTTCCAATTTTTTGATGACCTGAAAATTGGGAAATCAACTCCTGGCTCGGTTCTTCCTCATCGCGCAGCTGCAGCATTTTACGTGCGGTGCCGCTGATGAATTCACAAGCGCCTTTATTGAGCATTAAAAGCCCCATATCAATGCAGTTAACCAGTGTGGAAATCTTTTTTTCCGCGATCAGCTGCTGTCTGAAGATGATGTTTTCATTCACTTTGGTCGCGATCACATCGGACATCTTTTTGAGAAAATAGACATTAGCATCTTGATCGCCAAATAATTTTTCGCGTTGTTCGGGGCTGAAAGCGATCAGTCCGATTACGCCGATGACCTGTTCATTAATTTTAATTGGGGTGCAAATTTCCCCATACTCTGCGCAATTGCCAACATGGGGACAAAGCGCGCAGATCTCGTTAAAGCCCGGGCGATCAATGATTATCGTCTGGCCGCTCTCGACACACTGCCGGTAAACCGCATCTTCTCCGCTCATTTCCTGCCATATTTTCTGTTTGATCAACCCGGTTCCCGCGATACGAAATAAATCCGCGTCAGCGACCTCGACTTCAATTTTCAAGACAGCTGAGATCGCCATGACAATTTGCTGAATGGTGGATTGAACATCGCGTAATTCGACATACATGAAGATCACCCCGATAAAGTATCAAATTGATATTTGAGTATCAATTTGATACTGCTTTCCTCTTTAATCCTGAAAATGATAGACCGTAAAGTAGTCAATCTTGTTACTTTTCGTATATTCCTGCCGTTATTACCATATCAAAGTCTTGGTTTTAAAACAATTATCATGTCATATATTGTGACATCATCTGCTGTAAAATCAAAATAATAAGTATCATTTCAATACTTGAATAGACAGACAATTGAATTTATAGTCAAATTAAGCTTAATAAAGCGCTCATGAGCAGATAATAGAGATTTGATTTACAGCATATTGGTGGTCAAATGTAGTGATTGGTGATTTGTTCCGGAGTGTTCAGTGGAGGAGGAATTTAGTTCCTTGAGTAATGTGTTAAAGACAGAAAAAAACAAAGGGTTATGGAATCATGTGGATAAGGCAGATGTACAGGATTTCTCCGAGGCTGTGGTTGATAAAGTGCTTGCTTTTCAAAACACACACAAAAGCTACAGAGAAACGCCGCTTCGGAGTCTTAACAAGCTTGCCGGTGAATTCGGAGTCTCTAAGATCTATGTGAAAGATGAATCATATCGTTTTGGACTGAATGCTTTTAAAGTCATGGGGGGGATCTATGCGATCGCCAACTGTCTGGCTGAGAGGCTGAAACTGCCCATTGAGGCTTTGTCTTTTGAAATGCTGAAATCAACTAAAGTGAGAGAGAAAATTGGGGACCTGACGTTCATTTCGGCAACTGATGGAAACCATGGGCGAGGCATCGCCTGGGTTGCGCGCGAACTTGGATTAAAGTCAGTAATTCGAATGCCGAAAGGTTCTTCGCAAAGAAGGTTGGAAGCAATTCAATCCGAAGGTGCGGATGTGGCAATAAGTGATGTGAATTACGATGACACCGTAAGAATATGTGAACAAATGGCTTGTGAAAACGGCTATTTGATGATCCAGGATACTTCATGGCCGGGTTATGAGAAGATACCGCTTTGGATCATGCAGGGCTATGCTGCTATTGCCAAAGAGATATCGGCTCAATTGCTCGAGCCGCCAACGCATATTTTTCTGCAGGCCGGTGTCGGATCGTATGCGGGAGGAATTGCAGGATACTTTCTTCACAAATATCCTGACGCGCCGCCAAAAATTATTCTTGTCGAACCGAATCAAGCGGATTGCTATTTTAAATCCTTTGAACGAGAGGATGGTGCGATGCAGTCGGTAGGCGGAGACATGGCAACCATCATGGCCGGACTTGCCTGCGGAGAGCCTAACCGTGCAGCGTATGAGTTTTTGAGTAAATATTCGTATGGCGCATTATCATGCTCCGACGATGTGACCGCACTCGGGATGAGGGTTTACGGAAATCCGCTGCGAGGGGACGATCAAGTGATTTCAGGCGAATCAGGTGCAGTGACCATGGGCGCGCTCTATCTGCTCTGCACGGAAGTGCAGTTTGCAACTGATCGAAAAAAATTGGCAATCAATGAGTCTTCCCGCATTCTGCTGATCAGTACGGAAGGAGATACGGATAAGCAATCTTATCATGATATTGTGTGGAAGGGCAGATATCCGAATCTTATTGGGAAGTCGAGGGACGAGCTAAATGTTTAATACGAAAGACCAAGCGATTCATTTATGCAAGGCACTGATCACAGCGCAAAGTTATTCGGGCTCTGAGGAACAGGCGGCTAAAGTCATTACTGATTTTGCGGAACAAGATGCATTTGATGAAGTTTCTGTTGATGCTCTTGGCAATGTTGCTCTTGTGATCAATGGAACCATTGACGGTCCGACCCTGCTGCTTGACGGTCACATTGATACAGTACCGGTAAATAACGAGCATTGGGCAACCGATCCGTTTCAACCAGTGGAAAAGGACGGCAGACTGTATGGGCGTGGAAGCTCGGATATGAAGGGGTCGGTCAGCGCAATGATTGTCGCTGCCAAACAATTTGCTTGCGAGACCGAAAAACGTTTTCCAGGGCGGATTGTCATTTCATGCAGTGTCCATGAGGAGACTTTCGAAGGCGTTGCAACGCGAGCGGTAAGCAAAAAATTCAATCCTGATGTGGTTGTGATTGGTGAAGCAACCGGGTTGAATCTGAATCGCGGCCAACGCGGACGTGCAGAGGTTGTTGTGGAAACAACGGGTGTGTCGGTGCATTCCGCCAATCCTGAAAAAGGAGTGAATGCTGCTCTGCAAATGATGAAGCTGCTTGCAGAAATTGAAAAATTGTCTGCTCCTGAAGACCCGGTCATGGGCAAAGGCATTTTAGTGTTAACTGATCTTGTTTCATCACCATATCCGGGAAAATCGGTGCTGCCATCTTCCTGCAGAGCAACTTTCGACCGACGCACACTGGTCAATGAGACTAAGGAATCCGTGCTGCAGCCGATTCAGCAAGTGATCGAGCAATTAAAAGAAGACGATTTGACCTTTGAAGCTAAAGTCTACTATTCCAAAGGAACCGACAGGTGTTATACAGGAGCAGCCATCGAGGCAGAACGCTTTTTCCCGGCATGGCTCTATGAGGATACAGCTGATTTTGTGCAAAAGTCGCTCCAAGCATTACACGAAAGCGGTATTCCCGCGGAATTGTCTCATTATTCGTTTTGCACGAACGGCAGCCACTTTGCTGGGGAGGCGGACATTCCGACAATCGGCTTCGGTCCATCGCAAGAGAACTTGGCACATATAGATAACGAATACATTGAGATCGATCAATTGTTAAAAGCAGTGGATGGGTTTGCAGCAATTATGCGCGCACTGCTGATTGAAAAATAATGAAAACAAGCGCAATAGATTAGTGGCTTGGAAGATTTTGAACAGTGTCTATTCTATATAGAAACAAAGCCTGAACGCAGAATAATTCGCGTTCAGGCTTGTTTGATTTTTATCCTTTATATGCGACACAGGAGACTTCCAGTTTTGCTTGCTTGGGCAGGGCAGCTACTTGGAATGCACAGCGTGCCGGGAGGATTTCACCTGTGAAATAGTTTGAGTAAATGCCATTGACGGTCGCAAAATCATTAATATCCGCAAGATAGACTGTAGCACTCACGACATTTGAAAAGTTGAGGTCTGCCTCATTCAATACGGCTTGAAGATTAAGAAAGACACGTTCAGCCTGTTTCTCAATGCCGCCTTTGACGATTTCTCCTGTTGCGGGATCGAGAGGAATTTGTCCGGAAGCGAACAGGTAGTCTCCGGCAAGAACAGCTTGTGAATATGGGCCGACCGCTTTAGGTGCGGCATTTGTTGCGATTTGCTTTTTCATGAGTCCATTAAACCTCCAAGGTATGTCATGACAACGGTAAATGTGTTCTGCGAAAGTATTGTTGTCATCAACTGATATTTCTAATAGTGTACCATAGCATGTCCTGAAGCGGTGGATTGATTTTTCTTGATCTAAGAACGATTTGTTGTCAATTGAAAGCGTGCTGCGCTACTTTTTTTACGAACAAGGATACGCGAGTCTTGTTAGACACAAATCATCTGTCTTTTGTTTTTTTTATCAACCCTTTTTTCGTTAAATATCTAAAAAATGTTCCTGATCCAAAAATAAGCAAGCCAATAAGGATTGGAATAATACGATCGTTATGAACAAAGAGATTAATCAGAATGATAAGCGGAATTACGACGGCCAACACAATGAGCAGCCAAGTGTTTCTTTTCATGAGTGATCTTCCAATCTTGGTTCGCATAGGGACGACTTTTTCTTTTAGTTTACTGCAAAAAAGTTCCGCACGCCCCGCATTTGTGGTGCGCATGTCCGCACTTTTCATGCGGAGTCGCGCATAAACCCGCACAAACAGATTAGGAGCGGGTGCGAATGGCGTAGGCATCCAGAATGATGCGCGCCATGACCTGCAGCGGGAGCCGCGAGCGCACTTCATAATCTGGAAAATAGGATACATTCGATTTGTAGCCGACGAGCGCCAGTTCGGACAGGGCATAAAGCGGACTTTCACGATTGGCAGTAAGAGTAATTGTGCTAACCCCATTTGCTTTGCAATTTTCCGCTGCCTCGACCAATTCTTCGGTATGACCGTTAAGCGAGATAAAGATGACGAGATCTTGCTTTTCAATGCGCTTGCTGATTGTCTTGATGATGTTCGGATCGTCATGCATTTCGCAATATTTGCCGGTGAGTTGAAATTTAACGGTCATTTCTTTGGCGATCAATTCAGAAAAACCGCGGGCGAACAGTACAATTTTTCGTGAATAAATGATCTTTTGCAGCACATCTTCAATTGTACCGCTATCCAACATTTGAATCGTTTTTGTGACCTCTTGTTCATTCTTCAGCATGGCTTCTTTGATCTTTTTATCAACTTTTTCAACAACAGAGAACTCAGGAGCAAGCTGATGCTCGTCCTTCAGACGAATCTTAAAGGAAGTAAAACCCTCGTAACCGAGCTTCTTCATTGTACGGACAATGGTTGCAGTAGATACGTTCGCGTTCTCGCTTAAACGAACGATTGAAATTTTCGGCATTTCGTTCAAATGATCTTGAATATAGTGGAGCAGAAATTTTTCACTGTCACTGAGTGTGTCAAAATATTGATTAACGCGTTCGAAAAAAGTAAAATCCATCGTAGCCTCCAACTTGAAAACCTTTACATTAATTATATCCCTTTCCGAAAACATTTTCATGGGCAATCATGGCATAATGAAAAAGTAGAGAAGATGCAAGTGAAGGCGAGGGAAAATCATGATCTACACATGTACGATGAATCCGGCAATTGATCTATTTACTGAATTTAACCGCTTCGAGCCTCATTTAGTCAATCGAAGTATCTTTGAAGATTATCAGGCAAATGGAAAAACAATTAATATATCATTTATGCTTAAGAAAATGGGGATTGACAGTGTAGCAACCGGTTTCTTAGGTGGATTTACAGGAACGTATATTGATGATGAATTGAATCGAACCGGCATCACGACCGACTTTGTCTTAATCGATGGAATTACGCGCATTAATACATTTATAAAAGCAGGCGATATGGAATATAAAGCCGTGAATCGTGGACCGGAAATCAGTTTGGACGCTCAAAAACAATTGATTGATAAACTGAGTAAGCTTACCTCAGAGGACATGCTGTTCGTGTCCGGCAGCCTGCCGAGAGGCGTCGATGATTCGATTTTGAAAAAGATTTCCGAATTGTCAGCGCAAAAGGGGTTTCAATTGATCCTGGATGTCAGCTCAAATGCATTACTGAGTTGCCTTGAAGATCGGCCCTATTTGATTAAACCGAGTGATGAGGAGCTGGCGGCATGGCTATCAGTCAGCCCTGAGTCTTTTAATGATGAAGCGAACCTGATTAAAGCAGCGGAAAAGTTACTGAACATGGGGGCACAGCGTATCCTTGTTTCCCGCGGAGAGAGGGGCACGATGTATGTGGATAAGGGCCATGTCCTTTTCACTACAGCTCCTAAGGGTGAAGTCGTCAATACAGCATGCGCCGGCGACACGCTGCTTGGTACTTTTGTTGGTTCCCAGATCAAGAACAAGAACTTGGAAGATGCACTGGTTTATGCGACAGCAGCGGGATCATCAACGGCATTTACCGCAGGGCTCAGCGATTTAAACGATGTTCAGGAATTAATGAAACAAATTAAAATAACGACTCATTTGAAAGGGGCAAGAGAATCATGACAAAAATTATTGCGGCAACAGGTTGTCCGACAGGAATTGCGCATACGTTCATGGCTAAAAAAGCGCTTGAAGAGGCGGCAAAGGCAAAAGGTATTGAGATAAAGGTGGAAACGCATGGACAAGCCGGTATTGAAAATGGCTTGACACTAAAGGAGATTGCCGAAGCAGACGGAGTGATTATCGCCGCTGACAAGGATGTTGACGAGGACCGCTTTGCCGGTAAACGTGTGATCAAGGTCTCGGTAACGAAAGGAATAAAAGAGCCGGAAAAATTGATTGATGAAATTGTAAACGGTTCCGTTCCTTTATTTAAAAGCGGAAATGCTCCAAGTAGTAGTGGCAGTGCGAGCATAAGTATTGAAAAAGAATCATTTGCGCATAAGCTCTATGTTTATTTAATGAACGGTGTTTCACACATGCTTCCTGTAGTTGTAGCCGGTGGTGTGCTGCTTGCCATCTCATTCATGTTCGGAATTAATTCAGCAGACCCGAAAAGCAACGAATACAATGTGTTCGCAGCCAATCTGAACGCAATTGGTAAGGTGGGTCTGGGATTGATGGTACCGATTCTATCGGCATACATTGCCCAAGCGATTGGCAAACGATCAGGACTTGTGATTGGGTTTATCACCGGTATGATTGCATCTACGAGTGGAACCGGGTTCCTTGGCGGTATTGTCAGCGGATTCTTGTCCGGTTATCTGATCTTGCTGCTTGAACAAGGATTTAAGGGTTTACCAAAACAACTGGATGGTCTGAAATCAATTTTTCTTCTTCCGGTGCTGGGCGGTCTCATTGGCGGGTACGCAATGGTTTTACTGTCTTCGCCAATGACAGCAGTTAATGAAGGTATGATGCACTTCTTAAGCAATATGCAGAATCAAAGTCCTCTTGTTCTTGGATTGATTGTCGGCATCATGTGTGCGTTTGATATGGGCGGCCCAGTAAACAAGGCGGCTTATGTGACGGGTGTCGCATTGCTTGGTCAAGGCAACTTCTATTTCATGGCCGGTGTCTCTGCCGCTTGCATTGCACCGCCGATTGCGACTGGTTTCGCCGTTCTGTTCGCCGGTAAGTATTTTCAAAAGGAAGAACGCAATGCCGGTTATGTCAACTTTCTACTTGGTTCCACCCACATAACTGAAGGTGCGATTCCATTTGCGGCGAAGAGTCCGTTTACAGTCATTCCGTCACTGATGGTCGGTTCATCGATCGCTGCGATCCTAACCTATTATATGAAGGTTCAGGTACCGGCACCTCATGGCGGATTCATCGTGCTGCCGATTGTGACCCATCCGCTGCTCTGGGTTGTGGCGATTCTTGCGGGTGCATTAGTGTCCGGGTACTTAATTGCTATGGATCAGAAACATCGCTTTAACAAAAATTTGAAGGCAACAGAAATGAATACAGCTGATCAAGCAGTTACAGCAAGCAATGAATCTGCTCCGACGCGAGCTCAAGAGACCCTTTTGGATAGAGAGAACATCTATTTTGAAAAAGGCATTCAAACAAAAGATGAATTGTTCCGATTTATTGCCCGGAAAATGCAGGCTAGAGGTATTGTGAGCGATCAAGAACGATTAGTCGAAGCATTCCAGAAACGCGAAGAACAAAGTTCAACGGGTATGGAAAATGGTTTTGCTATTCCCCATGCACAGTCTGAAACCATAAAAAAAGCAGCAATGCTGGCGGTGAAACTCGAAGAACCAATCACAGACTGGCAAACCTTTGATCAAAAACCGGTAACCTTTGTCATTGCCTTTTTAATCCCGCCAAAGGGCAGTGAAGCACATCTGCACTACCTGTCGGAAACGGCACAGAAATTGGTGGACAAACGCGTAGTGAACGCACTGAATGCAGCGTCAAATCAAGATCAAGTATATGCATTGCTTCATTAAATAGATTCTTTAAAAGCCATCCGGGTTACCTACCGGGTGGCTTTTTTTGACACTGGGCAGAATATCGTTTTGGCTTGCTGGTACGATGATAAACTCATAAGAGTCGGTTGGGTGATCAGGGTAAGCACCCAATCGGAGAAATAAGCGGAAAAACTCCGCTTATTTTATTCCAGCCACGCTACTTCATTAAGGATCAAAGTGATTTATTAGAAAACTTGCCGATTTGCAAGCCTTGGCGCAGACAGAGGCTTTGGCAAAGCTAAAGATGTGGGTTCTGAGCACCAATTGAAATCCCAATTCATAAATCATCACGTTCATTCAGATTAATTCGTGCGGACTTCACCATATTTTTCAGCACCTTCCTACGTATTACATGTAGGAGGTGATCAAGATGGCAACCAGCACAATCACAGCATCGGTGTTCGTAATGAATTTGAACGGTGGACTGGATGAGAAAGGCGAGCAAATTCTGCTTACCAAGTCGTTCAGAAATATCAAGCCGGAAGCTTCGCAGGATGGCTTGCTGGCAATCGCGCAGAAACTCGCGCCATTGCAGCAGCACGCGCTCTCTTCCGTTGAGCGCAACGACACAGCCGAAATTATCGGCTGATCTTGAAGGAGAGCAGTAAAGGAGAAAGGAGGGATTAGGGGATGAAGAAACTGAATCTTGTTTTCTTAAATGCTGAGGGCAAAAGTGTGACACTGTCGCTGAATGATCCAATTGAACCCGCGGATCCTGTTGCGATTAAAGACGCGATGACGACCATTATCGCGGAAAATGTTTTCCACTCATTGGGCGGCGATTTAACAGCTGTTAAGTCCGCACGTATTTCTGAAAACAACACGACACCAATCGAACTGGGCGAATAAACGGATCAAACGAGGTCGGAGAGAATCAGCAATGCTTCTCTTCGACCTTGATTTTATACCAAGATAAGGAAGGAGGTTTCGTTCATGGAGGTGTGGTTATCCATGGTTAAGGACGTTGGTTTTCCGGCTGTTGTCACCTTTTTCCTCTTGCATCGCATCGAAGGCAAGCTTGATGAACTGATTCAGTCGGTACGTTTGCTTCCGGCAGATCAGGAAACCGGCCGAACTGGGGAAACGATTAAGAAACAATCCTAAATGGACCTATGCTGGAATTCAAAGTCTATGGCAATCTATTGAGCCAGTTTTGTCACGCATGAGGTGGCAAAACTGGCTTTAGTTTGTATTGTTTTTGTAAACGCTTACTCATTATAATAGAAGAATAAGAGATAGAGAACAGAAGCTTTAAGAAAAAAATGTAAGCGTTTTATTTGATAGTTTACTTACCTAAAACGATCTGTCATGTCAAAAGCAACGTGACATAATCAATTGAAGGAGGAAGAGATCATGTCCGGAGGCTCAAGTATTAAAGTAAAAGTTCAAAAGTTTGGTAATTTCCTAAGCTCAATGATCTTGCCGAATATGCCTGCATTTATTGCGTGGGGTTTGATTACAGCACTTTTTATCCCGACAGGCTGGTGGCCAAATAAAGATCTTGCCACAATGGTTGATCCACTTGTAAAGTATCTGCTTCCAATGAGATTGCAATTGTTACCGGAGGAGCGCAAGGGATTGGCAAGGAAGTTGTTAAAGGAATTATTGGTGGAGGCGGCAAGGCAATAATTGTTGATATCAATGAAGCGGTCGCAAAGCAAACGGTTGCCGAGTTGGGCGATCAAGTGTCTTTCTACAAAATGGACTTAAGCAACCCTGAAAATATTCGAGAAGTCATTAGTGCCATTCTAAAAAATCACAAGAAAATTGACATCCTCGTTAACTGTGCGGGTATCGTCAGTACGAAAAAATTTGAAGATTTAGGCGATGCGGAGTGGCAAAAAGTAATTCAAATTAATTTAACAGGAACTTTTACTACGATTCATGCACTTTTCCCTCATTTTAAAGAAAATCAAGGCGGAAAAATTGTTAATGTTTCGTCTGTTGCCGGCAAAATCGGCGGTGGATTGTTAGGAACCGCGGCCTACGCATCGAGTAAGGCAGGTGTTAATGGCTTAACTAAGGCGGTAGCCAAGGAAGGCGGAAAATACAACATCCACTGCAATGCGGTATGCCCTTCTTATACCAATACGACAATGACAACTGCCTTGTCGGAAGACGCTGACAAGAAGAAGAAAGTAATTTCGATGATCCCACTCGGAAGAAGAGCAGAACCGGTTGAGATCGCGCAAATGATCCTATTCTTTGCATCAAATCTAGCAAGCTTTGTTAACGGTGAAATTGGAGATGTGGATGGAGGAATCGTGCTAGACGGTTAATCCATTTTGACAGCGGGGAGGGGACAGAAATGCAGATACTTGAATCAATTAAAAAGATTAAAATTCCTGGTGATACTATTGTAATTCCAATGTTTATTGGCTGTACCATTAATTCTATTGTTCCTCAGGTATTAAATATTGGAGGATTCACCACTGCTATTATTAATGGAACAGCACCGCTTGTCGGAGTATTTATGTTTTTCATTGGCGCAACGTTATCCTTTGGCAAGGCTCCTAGGGCGTTATATCGTGGTGGAGTTATTATCTCTGTGAAAATTGCTATTTCCGTATTACTGGGCCTTGCGGTTGCTTCATTTTTTGATAATAATTTTCTAGGGTTATCGTCCATTGCGATTATCGGCGCCATGTCCGTGGCCAATAATGCGCTCTACTCTGGAATCACTGCTACATTTGGCGATGAAGTTGACCGTGGCGCGGTGGCTATGACTACCATATCAGTAGGACCGACCGTCACAATGATTGCATTGAATGCAAATGGGCAAGCCTCCATTCCTTTTTGGGCAATCGTAGGATCAATTCTTCCGCTATTCTTGGGAATGATTCTGGCGAACTCAAGTACTTTTTTGAAAAAGCACTTATCAGCCGGAGTGACACCCATTATTATCATTTTAGGATTTGTGCTTGGCGCCAATATGAATTTCTCACAGTTGGTTGAAGGCGGACTATCTGGTATCCTTTTAGGTCTCATTGTTGTATTCATCGGCGGGATCTTTGGAATATTCTCAGACAAACTGACTGGAGGGAGCGGGGTTGCGGGTGCTGCGATTAACAGCACAGCGGCGAGCGCAGTAGCTACTCCCGCTGCGATGGTCAATGTAGATCCAAACTTAGCGAGTATAGCTGCGATCGCGACACCGCAGATTGCAGCATCCGTGATCATCAGTGCCATATTAACACCCGTGGTCACCAATTGGGTATACAAGAGAAATAAAGCTAAGGTCAAAAGATTAAAAAGAGTTATCGTAGAGTAATGTTGGATTATCCAATTGTTGCCGTTTTTGAAAGCGATTACACCAATGGGAAAAATCCTCTTTACGATCACGAATGAAGAAATGCATAAATGCAAAAAAGAAATAATTTAATCAGATACGAAAATTGATGCGCATCATTTAAGAGTAAAGGAACGTCCAGCTCAAGAAAAAGACGACTCAAGAATTCACAAAAATGAATTCGAGTCGTCTTTTTTATCACGTTATTCTGTTCTTCCAAAAAATTTTTGGGGGTCATACTAATGATTTCACATTCACCTGTTTCTTCCCATCAGGAAGATTTCGAAAGAGTGAACGGGTCGTTAACTTAATCAGCAGACAGCGCGTCAATTGGATTCAGTCGTGAAGCGCGTCTTGCCGGCAACAGAGCAGCGATAAACGAGATCACCAGAGCGATGATGACTGTTGAAATAATGTTCGCTACTGTAATCTGAACCATGTTGAATTTAACGATACCGTAGAGCAGGTGATTAAGCAGTGCACTGAATCCGTAAGCAAAGATTAGGGCGAGAGCTGCTGAGAACAAGCCGATCAGGATTGATTCGGCGGTAAACAGTCGGCGAATGTCTTTCTTGCGTTGACCGAGTGCGCGCAGGATGCCGATTTCTTTCGTTCGCTCAGATACCGACATGTACATAGTCACGATGATCATAAGGGCGGAAACCACAAGTGAAATGCCGGCAATCGCAGCGAGAACAATTGAGGCGATCTGGACGTACTGATTGACCGTGTCTAATATATCGCCGACGGTAATGGCTCCATAAACGTATTTATCGTTATCCTTTAACCCTTGGATCTTCTTGGCAACTTGTTTTACATAGGTTGGTTCGGTAACGTTAACGGAAATAAAGTTTGCCTTTGTCTCACCGTTCTTCTTCTCAATCAGTTCACGCATGGTGTGGTAGTTTGTTACCGCCGGAATGCTGGCCTGTCCACCGTTTGTGAACCCGACAACCTTTAGTTTGCCCGTGATCTGAATCGGCTGGTTTTTCGTATTGATCCATTGCAAAGTAAGTTTGATTGTTTTCCCCTGAAGCTGTTTGTAAGTTTTGGCACTGGTAAGGGAAATCGCCTGGTTCTTACTGATCACGATCTCGTTGTTCCCAGGTGCATGCCCCGTTTTAACCGTATCGTCGGCGAATGCCTTCGTCCACGTCTGAATCCCTGAGCTGCTCGAGTTCTTTTTGTTGTAGGATAAAGTGTACGTGCTGAGCTGATAGCCCGGTTCAACCTTGTCCACATGCTTTAAATCGCGCAGACGCTCAACCTGAGTGTCTTTAAACAGCAGTTTAGAAGGGTCATTCGCAAATTGCTGCATCGACTGCTGCAGTTCAGCGCTGCTCATTTTCTTTCCGGTCGGGTTTTTCATCACAGTAATCGAATTGGGATTGATCATTGAATTAATTTGATCCTGGATGAAAGCGTTGACCCCGTTTCCTAGACCGCTAAAGAGCAGAACGGCGAACAGACCGATCGCTGTACCCAGCATGATGAGTGAATTACGCCAAAAATTAAAGGTGAGGTGTTTAAACGCATTCTTATAACTTGCTCCTGAGGAGAGCGGCTTTGCCTGAAAATCGTTATGAGCATCCGTTGGCATTTCATAGGCTGGTTTGAGTCGCGTGTCGCCATCAATTTTTCCATCGGTAAGATGGACGATCCGTGTTCCGTGATTGGCCACCTCTTGGGAATGCGTGACGGCGATAACCAGTTTCCCTTCCTCCGCAATCTGCTCCAAAAGCTTGAGAACCTCTGCGGTGTTCTTGGAGTCCAAAGCGCCTGTCGGTTCGTCCGCAATGATAATTTCAGGATCGCTTGCCAACGCACGCGCAATAGCCACACGCTGTTTCTGACCGCCGGAAAGTTGACTTGGGCGTTTCTTTAAATGTTGACCTAGACCAACCTTTTTAAGTAACGCGATAGCCCGTTCTCTTCTCTGACTGCTGTTCAGCGTCGTCATATCTAAAGAAACCAAAACATTTTCAACGATGTTGAGATGACTAATGAGATTGTACGATTGGTAAATGTAACCAATCGTGCGGCGGCGATAGTTGTCCAGTTGTTTCTCCTTGGTATGATCCAATTCTTTTCCGTCAACAGTTACTTGACCGGTGAATTTACGATCCAATCCGCCAATAATATTCATCAGGGTTGATTTACCGCCCCCGGATTCTCCTAAAATCGAAACGAATTCGCCTCGTTCCAGTTGGAGGTTAATGCCCTTCAATACGGGAAATTTCTCTTTACCTAAAAAATATGCTTTGTGAATATCATGTAATTCGAGAAAGGCCATTTGTTTCCTCCTTTATTCTTTAATACACATTTAAATATAAAAAAACTAAAACGAAAAGTCAACATCGTTTTAGTTTTTTGACAAAAATAACATTTTTTCTTAAAATGAATAATGAAAAAACGAGCATGAAAGCGTGGATATGCAATGAAACGAAGTGAGCGAAAGGACATGATGCGCGAGCGTATTCTCGAGGCAGCCGCTAAAATGCATTTGAAGGCGGATCCGGAAGAGATAAAAATGCGTGATTTAGCGCAAATGATTGGCATTTCATCAGCAACCCTTTACAGCTATTTTTCAAGCAAGGATGAACTGTCGCAGGCAGTCGTTATGCGGATCCTGACTAAGTTTCACGATACATTCATGGGTTATTTGAACGATCCGACGCTGTCATTTCCGGAGATCCTGCAACAGATGCAGCTGCTTTCTCAGCATGCGCACCGTAGTGTAAATGCGGAGATGGCAGAACTCATTTTCCAAATCTTTCAAGACAGTAATGAGTTTGAGCTATTTTTTGACAGCCAGAGCGATTTTTGGCAGCAATTCGTTGCACGTGGGCGTAAGGACGGTTACATTGCCGATGATTTGAGCGATACAGCAGTTTTTATCTACATCGATATGTTCTTTCAGTACTTCCGCAATCGGCAGCATATGGAAAAATTCAATATGACCCCGCAGTCGTTGCAAAAAATTGACCATGAACTTGACATCATGTTTTACCGAGGCCTGTTTGGTAGTAAAGGTGCCTGCCCTGATCCTAACATGAAGCCTAATAAATACGTCTAATTTTATTGAAGCAGGAAGGGCAGCAGCTTGTCTGCCTTTCTTTACAAGTTAAGAAAGTTTATCGTTTTGCCTTGCCGGTACGACGATATGGTCATAAGATTCGATTGGGGTGATCAGGTTAGCGCCCAATCTGAGAAATAAACGGAAAAATTCCGCTTAATTAGAAAATTAATGAAAAAATAGCC